>JAGQZG010000009.1 GCA_020435705.1 Mangrovimonas sp. | reverse complement strand
GTTATGGTATGTACAAACATGCTGGGACTCAGGGAATATCTGTATTCTAAGTTCAGTAGACCATATGCGGTTGCCGCGAGGCTATTCTCTTCAAAACCTCTTATTGAGTTTATGCCGCCAAACCGCAAAAGTTCATTTTCAAAATAAGTATCAGAAAACAAACCTGAACCATTCAACCTTAAGTATAACGAGTTTTTAGTGTTCAGATCAAAGATCCTTGAGGCATCCAGTGATGCTTTAGACTGGCTCTCTTTTTCTCCACCAAAAGTTCTTTGGCCCGTAGCTGCCGAAGCTGAAATCATCGATTTAAAAGGAAATAAAGAGAAAGTTTCGCTTATTTCCCGAAATTGATACTCTAAGGTGTAGAGGTTTGTTTTGTAGTCTTCTATGACATTTGAAAAGCTGCTATTGGTCAAGTTGTTTGATTGTATGGCCTCTATTCCAAGGGATATCCTATTCTTTGAATTGACTTGATAGAACAATTTGGCAATCTGTGTGGCAGTGGTGAAAAGGGTGTCCTTTTTAAAGATGCGCAATTCAAACTCGGCTCCCAAAGGTGTCTTTAACAGATAGGGTAGAGTAACTTGTGCATTAAAGGTGCGTTGTTTGTTTTCATCGCTTTTATAATAGAGGTTCAGGGACTCACCATAGTTTAAATTGTTGTTTAGTTCAAGATTGAGATAGCCATCAAATTCAATTTTGTTCGTTTCTTCATTTGTACCAAAGCCTAAAAATCCATCAAACGCATTGCTTTTTCGTTTCTCGATATAGAGATAGAGGGTGGTTGAGTCGTTTTTAAACAAAACTTCAGGAGGCTTGATTTCTGATGCAAATCTCAGGTTTTTTAGCAGTTGGGTTTTTTTCTCAATGTCTTTGATCCCAAATTGGGTGCCTTTTTTTATTTTGAGAAAGTGTCTTATGTATGATTTTGGGAATTTCTCATACCCTTTAACAACAACAGCATCGATTCTACGCTGACCACCGTTGAGTTTTATCACCAAGGAGGAAAAAACATTCTTTTGGGCGTCAACAGTTATAGGGTTCAAGCTCAACGAAGCGAAAGGGTATCCTTTTTCTGCAATCAAGCTATTCAGATATTGTAATGTTCTTTTGGTGGCAGGGATAGGAATTGTAATACTGCTATCCGTGGCTTTGGAGGAAAGAGCCAAAAGGTCTTCTTTTTTCAAAAACTCAGTCTCAAAATATAGGGTCAGGCTTTCGTACTTGTTTCCAAGGTGGAACAAGGATAAAAAAGTGGAGTCATTTGTTTTTTCAATAGAATTGATTTTGCACTCAAGAAACCCGTTTGATACAAGTCTTGAAAATGTCGAATCAATTTCAGCTTTCAGCGACTTGTAATTTTCGTGGGACTCAAAATAGGAGATGGAGTCAATCTGCTTGGTTTCAACATCATTAGCCCCTTCTATTTTGAGCGTTAAATTTTGGCCAAAAGAAACGGTAAAAAAAGCTACATATATAATATGGTATAGGAGGACCTTTTTTTTCACTTAAAAAGAATGCATTTCTAAACAAATCTAACGTAAAACCACTAGCAATAATATGACCAAGGAAAAAATTCGGCATTAAAACCAAAATTAATTGGTCAATATTTGAAAAATAGAGATTTATTTCTACCTTTGCAGCCCTCTAAATAGAGGATTTAAAAAAATATTTTATAAAAATATGCCAACAATTTCACAATTAGTACGAAAAGGAAGAGCCAAAATAACCAAGAAGAGTAAATCGGCTGCTTTAGATTCGTGTCCACAAAGACGTGGAGTTTGTACGCGTGTTTACACTACAACACCTAAGAAGCCAAACTCAGCAATGCGTAAAGTTGCAAGGGTAAGGTTAACAAACGGTAACGAGGTGAATGCCTACATTCCAGGAGAAGGACACAATCTTCAAGAGCACTCGATAGTATTGGTTAGAGGTGGAAGGGTGAAAGATTTGCCAGGAGTTAGATACCACATCGTTCGTGGTGCTTTGGATACCGCAGGTGTTCAAGGTAGAACACAACGTCGTTCTAAGTACGGTGCAAAACGCCCTAAAGACAAAAAGTAATTAAAAACTTTTAAGAAGAAGACATGAGAAAAAGACAAGCGAAAAAAAGACCGCTTTTACCAGATCCACGTTTTAACGATCAATTAGTGACTCGTTTTGTAAACAACCTAATGTGGGATGGTAAGAAATCTGTTGCTTTTAAAGTATTCTACGATGCCATTGATATTGTAGAGCAAAAGAAAAACAACGATGAAAAAACTGCTCTTGAAGTTTGGAAAGATGCGTTGTCCAATGTGATGCCTCACGTAGAAGTACGTAGCCGTCGAGTTGGAGGTGCCACCTTCCAAATTCCAATGCAAATACGTCCAGACCGTAAAATCTCAACTGCCATGAAGTGGTTGATTGGTTATGCGCGTAAAAGAAATGAAAAATCAATGTCAGCTAGATTGGCTGCCGAAATTTTAGCAGCAGCTAAAGAAGAAGGTGCAGCCGTTAAGAAAAGAGTTGACACTCACAAAATGGCAGAAGCAAACAAAGCATTCTCACATTTTAGATTCTAATAGTAATGGGTAGAGATTTAAAATATACAAGAAATATAGGTATTGCGGCTCATATTGATGCCGGTAAAACAACAACTACAGAGCGTATTTTATTCTATACGGGTGTTAGCCACAAGATAGGTGAAGTTCACGACGGTGCTGCAACTATGGACTGGATGGAGCAAGAGCAAGAGCGTGGTATTACCATTACTTCTGCGGCTACTACTTGTACTTGGGAATTCCCTCGAAAAGATGGTGTCCCTACTCCAGACGCTAAAGCATATCACTTTAATATTATTGATACTCCCGGACACGTTGACTTTACAGTTGAAGTAAACCGTTCATTACGTGTTTTGGATGGCTTGGTATTCTTGTTTAGTGCAGTTGATGGTGTGGAGCCTCAATCTGAAACGAACTGGAGATTGGCCGACAACTACAAAGTGCCACGTATGGGCTTTGTGAACAAGATGGACCGTCAAGGGTCTAACTTTTTGTCTGTTTGCCAACAAGTTAAGGATATGTTAGGTTCCAATGCTGTGCCAATCGTATTGCCAATTGGGGATGAAGCCGACTTTAAAGGTATTGTTGACCTAGTTAAAAACCGTGCCATTGTTTGGCATGACGATAACTTCGGTTCTACTTTTGATGTTATCGACATTCCTGCCGATATGAAAGACGAAGTTAGTCAGTATAGAGCTCAATTGATTGAAGAAGTTGCTGGATACGATGAAAATCTTTTGGAGAAATTTATGGAAGATGAAGACTCTATCACAGAAGATGAAATCCACGCTGCATTAAGAGCTGCCGTTATGGATATGTCTATCATTCCTATGGTGTGTGGTTCATCGTTCAAAAATAAAGGAGTTCAGTTCCTTCTAGATTGTGTTTGCCGTTACTTACCTTCTCCATTAGATAAAGAAGCTATCATCGGTACCAATCCAGATACTGAGGAAGAAATTAAAAGAAAACCATCTGTAACCGAACCATTCTCTGCTTTAGCATTCAAGATAGCAACCGATCCTTATGTTGGTCGTTTGGCTTTCTTCCGTGCGTATTCAGGTCGTTTGGATGCGGGTTCTTACGTGTTAAACAACCGTTCTGGTAACAAGGAACGTATCTCACGTATTTACCAAATGCATGCCAACAAGCAAAATGCTATTGAATACATTGAAGCTGGAGATATAGGTGCAGCTGTAGGTTTTAAAGATATTAAGACGGGTGATACCCTTTCAGACGAAAAGCATCCAATCGTATTGGAAAGTATGCAATTCCCTGATCCTGTAATAGGTATTGCTGTAGAGCCTAAAACAAAAGCTGATGTTGATAAATTGGGTATGTCTTTGGCTAAATTGGCTGAAGAAGATCCAACGTTTACCGTGAGAACCGATGAGGCTTCAGGCCAAACCATCATCTCAGGTATGGGTGAGCTTCACTTAGACATTATCGTTGATCGTTTGAGACGTGAGTTTAAAGTTGAAGTTAACCAAGGTCAACCACAAGTAGAGTACAAAGAAGCTATTACAAAAACTGCTGAGCACAGAGAAGTTTATAAAAAACAATCTGGTGGACGTGGTAAATTCGCCGACATTGTATTCAGATTGGAGCCAGCCGAAGAAGGTAAAACAGGTCTTGAATTCGTTTCTGAAATTAAAGGTGGTAACGTTCCTAAAGAATTTATCCCTTCAATTGAGAAAGGATTTAAAGCCGCTATGAAAAATGGTCCTTTGGCAGGATATGAAGTAGATGCCATGAAAGTAACCTTACTTGATGGTTCTTACCACGATGTGGATTCTGACCAATTATCATTCGAATTGGCTGCTAAGTTAGGTTTCAAAGCTGCTGCAAAAGCTGCAAAAGCTGTGATCATGGAGCCTATCATGAAATTGGAAGTTTTAACTCCCGAAGAAAACATGGGAGATATTGTAGGTGACCTTAACCGTCGTCGTGGTCAAGTTAACAACATGAGCGACAGAGCAGGTTCTAAAGTAATTAAGGCTGATGTGCCATTATCTGAAATGTTTGGTTATGTAACTGCGTTGCGTACCCTATCTTCAGGTAGAGCAACATCTACTATGGAATTTTCACACTATGCCGAAACCCCTTCAAATATTGCTGAAGAGGTAATTAAGGCCGCTAAAGGAGTTGAAGCTTAAATTTTAAGAAAATGAGTCAAAAAATCAGAATAAAATTAAAATCATACGATCACAATTTGGTTGACAAGTCAGCTGATAAGATTGTAAAAACAGTAAAAAGTACTGGTGCTGTTGTAACGGGCCCAATTCCGTTACCAACAAACAAAAAGATTTTCACTGTATTACGTTCTCCTCACGTTAACAAAAAAGCTAGAGAGCAGTTCCAATTAAGCTCTTACAAGAGATTATTGGATATCTACTCTTCATCTTCAAAGACTATTGATGCTTTGATGAAGCTTGAGTTGCCAAGTGGTGTTGAAGTAGAGATTAAAGTGTAATTCAGTACTTGCGCAGGCAAGTGTCTCCAACCAAGAGATTCCGCTTTCGCAAGTATGAAACATGTCCCACCGCTGCGGGCGCGGGAAAAACGGAAAAATACATTTCAGGGTTGAAAAGTATTTTGGCCCTGAAATTTTTTAAATAAGTAATAAATTAAATTAATAATTATGTCTGGGTTAATTGGAAAAAAAATCGGTATGACCAGCATCTTTGACGAGAATGGGAAAAACATCCCATGTACTGTCATTGAAGCAGGTCCATGTATCGTTACCCAAGTCAGAACCGAAGAGGTTGACGGGTATAGCGCTCTTCAACTTGGTTTCGATGACGCGACAGAAAAAAGTTCTACCAAAGCAGAACTTGGCCATGCCAAGAAAGCAGGAACTACTGTAAAACGCAAAGTTGTTGAATTCCAAGGTTTCGAGCAAGAGTACAAATTAGGTGATGCTGTTACAGTAGAACACTTTATTGAAGGAGAGTTCGTGGATATTTCCGGAACTTCCAAAGGTAAAGGTTTCCAAGGTGTTGTTAAACGCCATGGCTTCGGTGGTGTAGGTCAGTCTACGCACGGTCAGCACAACCGTTTAAGAGCTCCAGGTTCTATTGGAGCTGCATCATACCCTGCACGTGTATTCAAAGGGATGCGAATGGCAGGTAGAATGGGTGCTGAGAAAGTGAAAGTTGAAAATTTAAGAGTATTGAAAGTGGTTCCTGAAAAGAATCTTTTAGTTGTTAAAGGATGTGTGCCAGGCCACAAAAACTCTTATGTAATTATTACGAAGTAATGAAAGTAGCAGTTTTAGATATCAACGGAAAAGACACCGGTAGAAAAGTTGAACTTTCTAACGAAGTGTTCGCTATTGAGCCTAACAATCATGCTGTGTATTTGGATGTGAAGCAATATTTGGCTAACCAAAGACAAGGTACGCATAAGGCTAAAGAAAAAGCTGAAATTGCAGGGAGTACCCGCAAACTTAAAAAGCAAAAAGGAACTGGTACTGCAAGAGCAGGAAGTATTAAATCCGGTGTATTTGTAGGTGGTGGCCGTTTCTTTGGTCCAAGACCTCGTAATTACGGATTTAAATTGAACAAAGGTCTAAAGCGCTTAGCTCGTAAATCGGCTTTATCAATTAAAGCAAATGAGAAAGCAATCACTGTTTTGGAAGACTTCAATTTTGAAGCCCCTAAAACTAAAGATTTCAAAGCTATTTTAAAGGCTTTAGAGCTTGAAAACAAAAAATCTCTCTTTGTGTTGGGAGCGTCAAATAATAATGTATATTTGTCGTCTCGCAATTTGAAAGGGTCTGAAGTTGTAACTAACTCAGAATTAAACACTTATAAGATTTTAAATGCAAATCAAGTAGTGCTTTTAGAGAGTGCATTAGAAGGAATTGAATCGAATTTAAGTAAATAAGGAAACGATGAGTATCTTAATCAAACCTATTATCACTGAAAAAGCAACCACCATGAGTGAGTTGAGAAACTGCTACAGTTTCGAAGTGAATCCAAAGGCGAACAAGATTGAAATCAAGAATGCTGTAGAAGCAGCATACGGCGTTTCCGTTGAAAAAGTTCGTACTATAAATGTCCGCCCTGATAGAAGAACCCGTTACACAAAAACCGGGATTCAACACGGTAAAACCAATGCTATTAAGAAAGCAATAGTTAAAGTGGCGGAAGGTGAGACGATTGATTTATACGCTAATATGTAATTAGACAACAATGTCAGTAAGAAAATTAAAACCGATTACGCCAGGGCAGCGTTTTAGAGTAGTTAATGGGAATGACGCCATTACTGCTGATAAGCCGGAGAAAAGCTTGCTTGCTCCGATAAAAAGGTCTGGTGGTAGAAACAGTCAAGGAAAAATGACCATGCGCTATATGGGTGGTGGTCATAAAAAGCGTTATCGTATCATTGATTTTAAACGAAACAAGCACGGTGTGCCTGCC
Organism: Mangrovimonas sp.; assembly: GCA_020435705.1. Lineage (GTDB taxonomy): Bacteria > Bacteroidota > Bacteroidia > Flavobacteriales > Flavobacteriaceae > HKST-UBA85. The sequence goes on along the minus strand of JAGQZG010000009.1, from coordinate 24,964 downwards.
GAGGTTAAAACCATAGAATACGATCCAAACAGAACAGCTTTCATCGCTTTGGTAGAATACCAAGATGGCGAGAAAAGATATGTTGTTGCGCAAAACGGTTTAAAAGTAGGTCAAACCATAGTATCTGGTGAAGGTATTGCTCCTGAAATAGGAAATGCTATGCCTTTAGCTCAAATACCATTGGGAACCATTATTTCTTGTGTTGAATTAAGACCTGGCCAAGGAGCTGTTATGGCTCGTAGTGCTGGTGCGTTCGCACAATTAATGGCTCGTGACGGTAAGTTTGCTACAATCAAGTTGCCTTCAGGTGAAACCCGTTTAGTATTGACAGCTTGTTTGGCAACAATTGGTGTTGTGTCTAACTCAGACCATCAATTAGTAGTATCTGGTAAAGCAGGTAGAAATAGATGGTTAGGAAGACGTCCAAGAACAAGAGCTGTCGTTATGAACCCAGTAGACCATCCAATGGGTGGTGGTGAAGGTCGTTCTTCAGGAGGACATCCACGTTCTAGAAAAGGTATCCCTGCTAAAGGTTATAGAACCCGTTCTAAGACAAAAGCTAGTAATAAATATATTGTAGAACGTAGAAAGAAATAATAAGTCATGGCAAGATCATTAAAGAAAGGACCTTACGTTCATTATAAATTAGACAAAAAAGTTCAGGACAACGTTCAGTCTGGAAAGAAAACCGTAATCAAAACCTGGTCAAGAGCCTCTATGATTACTCCAGATTTTGTTGGACAAACTATTGCGGTACACAATGGAAAACAATTTGTTCCAGTATATGTTACCGAAAATATGGTAGGACATAAATTAGGAGAATTTTCACCTACACGATCATTCCGTGGTCACGCAGGTGCTAAAAACAAAGGTAAAAAGTAATAAGCTATGGGAAGTCGTAAAAAAGAAATGGCAGACGCTATTAAGGAGAACAAAAAGCAGGTTGCTTTTGCGAAGCTTAATAACTGTCCTACGTCACCAAGAAAAATGCGTTTAGTAGCCGATTTAGTAAGAGGTGAACGCGTAGAGAAAGCGCTTAATATTTTGAAATTCAGCCAAAAAGATGCTTCAGCTCGTTTAGAAAAGCTATTGTTGTCTGCTATAGCCAACTGGCAAGCTAAAAACGAAGATGCTGATATTGAGTCTGCTGAATTATTCGTAAAAGAAATACGCGTTGACGGTGGAGCAATGTTGAAAAGATTGCGCCCAGCACCTCAAGGTCGTGCACACAGAATTAGAAAACGCTCTAACCACGTAACAGTAGTTGTAGGAGCTAACAATAACACACAAAGCTAAGATAGAGTATGGGACAAAAGACAAATCCAATAGGAAATCGCTTAGGAATTATCAGAGGTTGGGAATCTAACTGGTATGGTGGAGATGATTACGGCGATAAACTTGCTGAAGATGACAAAATCAGAAAGTATGTTCACGCTCGTCTTTCTAAAGCTAGTGTTTCCAGAGTAATTATTGAGCGCACGCTTAAACTTGTAACCGTTACTATCACTACGGCACGCCCAGGTATCATTATTGGTAAAGGCGGTCAAGAGGTAGACAAGTTGAAAGAAGAGCTTAAGAAAATCACTGGTAAAGAAGTTCAGATCAACATTTTTGAAATCAAAAGACCTGAACTAGATGCATTCTTGGTAGCTTCAAGCATTGCACGTCAAATTGAGAATCGTATCTCTTACCGTCGTGCAATCAAAATGGCTATTGCTGCTACAATGAGAATGAATGCCGAAGGAATAAAAGTTCAAATTAGTGGTCGTTTGAACGGTGCCGAAATGGCGCGTAGCGAACACTACAAAGAAGGACGTATTCCATTGTCAACTTTCAGAGCCGATATTGACTACGCTTTAGTAGAAGCTCACACTACCTATGGTAGATTAGGAGTTAAAGTATGGATCATGAAAGGTGAAGTATACGGCAAAAGAGAACTTTCTCCATTGGTTGGTTTAACCAAGAAACAAGGAGGAGGAAAAACAGGAGGACGAACTGCTGCTAAAGCACGTCGTAGAAAGTAATTTTTTTAAAGTAAAGAAAAATGTTACAGCCAAAAAGAACAAAATTCCGTAAACAAATGAAAGGCCGCATGAAAGGCAATGCTCAAAGAGGGCACCAACTTTCAAGTGGAACCTTTGGAATAAAATCATTGGATTCTAATTTTTTGACATCACGTCAAATTGAAGCAGCTCGTATCGCCGCTACGCGTTACATGAAAAGAGAAGGACAGCTTTGGATCAATATTTTTCCAGACAAACCAATTACCAAAAAACCTCTTGAGGTTCGTATGGGTAAAGGTAAAGGTGCTGTAGAATATTGGGCAGCAGTTGTGAAACCCGGAAGAATCATGTTTGAAGTGGGTGGAGTGCCTTTAGAAATTGCTAAAGAAGCATTGCGTCTAGCTGCTCAAAAATTACCAGTTAAAACTAAGTTTGTAGTCGCAAGAGATTACGAAGCATAATTTATTTGATAGTATGAAACAATCAGAAATTAAAGAATTATCAGTAACTGAGTTGCAAGAGAGACTTAGTGAAGTAAAGAAGAGCTATTCCGATCTTAAAATGGCGCATACTATTTCGCCTTTGGAGAATCCTATTCAATTACGCTCTTTAAGAAGAACCGTAGCAAGAATTGCAACTGAGTTAACTAAAAGAGAATTACAATAATTCTGCCTTATAAGATGGAAACAAGAAATTTAAGAAAAGAACGTATAGGAGTTGTTACGAGTAACAAAATGCAGAAATCTATTGTAGTTTCTGAGGTGAAAAAAGTAAAACACCCTATGTACGGTAAGTTCGTGTTAAAAACTAAAAAATACGTTGCACACGACGAAACAAACGATTGTAACATTGGAGATACTGTAAGGATCATGGAAACAAGACCTATGAGTAAATCTAAATGTTGGAGACTAGTAGAAATAATTGAAAGAGCGAAGTAATCATGGTACAACAAGAATCTAGATTAAAAGTAGCAGATAATACCGGAGCAAAGGAAGTATTGACTATCCGTGTTCTAGGTGGTACTAAGAGAAGATATGCTTCTGTAGGCGATAAAATTGTAGTTTCTGTAAAAGATGCTACACCTAACGGAAACATTAAAAAAGGAGCTGTTTCTACAGCTGTAGTTGTTCGTACTGTTAAAGAAGTAAGAAGGCCAGACGGATCTTACATCCGTTTTGACGATAATGCCTGTGTCCTGTTAAACGCCGCTGGCGAAATGAGAGGTACACGTGTATTTGGTCCTGTTGCTAGAGAACTTCGTGACAAACAATTCATGAAAATTGTATCATTGGCACCTGAAGTGCTTTAATGAATTTATAAGATGACAAAGCTTAAGATTAAATCAGGAGATACAGTAAAAGTTATTGCCGGAGACCATAAAGGTGCTGAAGGTAAAGTACTTGAAGTATTAAGAGATAAGAACAAGGCCATCGTTGAAGGCATCAATTTGGTTAAGAAACACACAAAGCCAAATGCACAAAACCCTCAAGGTGGTATCGTTGAAAAAGAAGCAGCTATCCATATTTCAAACCTTTCGTTGTTGACCAAAAAAGGAGAAACAACACGTGTTGGATACAAAATGGAAGGCGATAAAAAAGTAAGATTTTCCAAAAAATCTAATGAAGTAATTTAGTTATGGCATATTCACCGAGACTTAAAGAAGAGTATAAAAGCAGAATTATTGCTGCACTCAGAGAAGAATTTGGATATCAGAACATCATGCAAGTTCCTAAACTAGAGAAAATAGTTATTTCTCGTGGCGTTGGCGCTGCTGTTGCTGATAAGAAGCTCATTGACTATGCAGTTGATGAACTATCAAACATTACAGGTCAAAAAGCAGTTTCAACCATTTCCAAAAAAGACGTTGCATCGTTCAAGTTGCGTAAAGGTATGCCCATTGGAGCTAAAGTTACCTTGCGAGGAGAAAGAATGTATGAGTTTTTGGATCGTTTGATTACTTCAGCACTTCCACGTGTAAGAGATTTTAATGGTGTGAAAGCCACAGGTTTTGATGGTAGAGGTAACTATAACTTAGGAATTACCGAACAAATCATCTTCCCTGAAATTGATATTGACAAAGTAAACAGAATTTCAGGAATGGACATCACTTTCGTTACTTCGGCCAATACCGATAAGGAAGCACAATCATTATTAACCCAATTAGGATTACCTTTTAAAAAGAATTAAGATATGGCTAAAGAATCAATGAAAGCCCGTGAGGTAAAAAGAGCTAAACTGGTAGCAAAATATGCTGAAAAACGTAAAGCTTTAAAAGAAGCTGGCGATTATGAAGCATTGCAAAAACTGCCTAAAAATGCTTCTCCAGTACGTATGCACAACCGTTGCAAACTAACAGGAAGACCAAAAGGGTACATGAGAAACTTTGGAATTTCACGTGTATTGTTCCGTGAAATGGCAAATCAAGGGTTAATCCCAGGAGTTAAAAAAGCAAGTTGGTAATATTATTTAAATAATCAGATTTTAGGTTTGGCTTGTGCCAAAAACCGAAGTCACAAAATCAATCGTTATGTACACAGATCCAATCGCGGATTACTTAACAAGAATTAGAAACGCAGTGCGTGCCAACCATAGAGTGGTTGAAATACCTGCATCTAATCTTAAAAAAGAGATCACTAAAATATTATTCGATCAAGGATATATTTTAAGTTATAAGTTTGATGATTCAACAGTACAAGGAACTATTAAAATAGCTCTTAAGTACAACAAGGAAACCAAAGAACCTGTGATCAAAAAAATTGAAAGAATAAGTAAACCAGGTTTACGTAAGTATGCAAGTTCAAAAGACCTACCTAGAGTTCTAAACGGCCTTGGTATTGCCATCGTGTCTACTTCACACGGAGTAATGACAGGGAAGCAAGCTAAGCAAGAGAATGTTGGTGGTGAAGTATTGTGTTACGTTTACTAAAAACAGAGAACGATGTCTAGAATAGGTAATAATCCAGTAACGATCCCACAAGGAGTTACAGTTGAAGTAAGCGAAAACGTGGTTACAGTTAAAGGTAAAATGGGGGAATTAACCCAAAACTTTACTGATGTTAGCGTTAAAGTAGAAGAAGGAAAGGTAACTGTTGAGCGTGCAGCCAACAGTAAAAATGAAAAAGCAAAACACGGTCTTTACAGAGCTTTGGTTAGTAACATGATCAAAGGAGTTTCTGAAGGTTGGACTAAAGAGTTGGAACTAGTAGGTGTTGGTTATAGAGCTAGCAACCAAGGTCAAAAATTAGATTTGGCTTTAGGTTTCTCACATAACATCATCATGGACCTAGCTCCAGAGGTTAAAGTGGAAACCATTTCAGAAAAAGGTAAAAACCCAATCATAAAATTAACTTCACATGACAAGCAATTGGTAGGACAGGTAGCGGCCAAAATCCGTTCGTTCCGTAAGCCAGAGCCTTACAAAGGAAAAGGTATCAAGTTTGTTGGTGAAATCATCAGAAGAAAAGCAGGTAAATCAGCTTAATAATTAAAGTCATGGCAGTAACAAAAACGCAAAGAAGATTAAAAATCAGAAGAAGCATTCGTAAGGTTGTTTCTGGAACAGAAGCCAGACCAAGATTATCTGTTTTCAGAAGTAACAAGGAAATTTATGCTCAAGTAGTTGACGATGTAACAGGGAAAACCATTGCTGCAGCGTCATCAAGAGACAAAAACATCAGTTCTGCTAAAGGAACCAAAACTGAAATTGCAGCCCTTGTAGGGAAAGCAGTGGCAGAAAAAGCGTTGAAGGCAGGCGTGGATACTATCTCGTTCGATAGAGGTGGATATCTTTATCACGGAAGAGTAAAATCATTAGCCGACGGAGCTAGAGAAGCAGGACTTAAATTCTAAGAAATCATGTATCAGAAATACAAAAGCGCAGAATTAGTAAAACCAAGTGGATTGGATCTTAAAGATCGTTTAGTTGGTGTTCAAAGAGTTACCAAAGTAACCAAGGGAGGTAGAGCCTTCGGATTTTCAGCCATCGTAGTTGTGGGTGATGAGCATGGTGTAGTTGGTCACGGTTTAGGTAAATCTAAAGATGTAGCCAGTGCTATCGCTAAAGCAGTAGAAGATGCTAAGAAAAACTTAGTTCGCATTCCTCTAAAAGGAAAAACAGTACCTCACGAACAAAAAGGGAAATACGGCGGAGCGAGAGTTAATATCTTTCCAGCTGCTCAAGGTACCGGTGTTATCGCAGGTGGTGCTGTAAGAACAGTTTTGGAAGCTGTTGGGGTACATGATGTATTGTCTAAATCACAAGGTTCTTCAAACCCTCACAATGTTGTAAAAGCAACTTTTGATGCTTTGCTTCAGTTGAGAAGTGCTCATGCAATTGCACGAGACAGAGGAATCTCACTAGAAAAAGTTTTTAAAGGTTAATAAAAAGAGAGATGGCAAAGATTAAAGTAACTAAAGTTAAAAGTGCAATCAACCGTACTCAGACCCAAAAAAGAACTTTGGAATCTCTTGGTCTACGTAAGATAGGTCAAGTCGTTGAGCATGAAGCTACGCCAAGCATCCTTGGCATGGTCAATAAAGTAAAACATTTGGTTTCTGTTGAGGAAACAAAATAATAAGACACTGAAGAAATGGATTTAAGTAATTTACAACCTGCAGAAGGTTCAGTAAAAAACCAAGGAAAACGTGTAGGACGCGGACAAGGTTCTGGTAAAGGTGGTACTTCTACAAGAGGACACAAAGGCGCCAAATCCCGTTCAGGTTATTCTAAAAAGATAGGATTTGAAGGAGGTCAAATGCCACTTCAAAGACGTGTTCCTAAATTTGGTTTCAAGAATATTAACCGTGTAGAGTACCAAGGGGTAAACCTTGACACACTACAACAATTGGTTGATGAGAAGAAAATAAAAGATACTGTAGATTTTGATACGCTTATTTCTTTGAGATTGGCTACCAAAAATGATTTGGTTAAAATCCTAGGAAGAGGAGAATTGAAAGCTAAATTAAAAGTATCGGCTCACAAATTTACTGCAACTGCTAAGGCTGCTATCGAAGCTGCCGGCGGGGAAGCTGTAACATTATAAGACGCAATAGAAGCATGAAGTTTATAGAAACAATAAAAAATGTTTGGAAAATTGAGGAGCTGAAAAACAGAATCATCCTTACCTTAGGTCTGTTGTTGGTTTATCGATTTGGAGCTCAAGTAACCTTACCCGGAATTGATGCCGATCAATTAAGTCAGCTGGCAAGCAACACTGAAAGTGGCTTGTTAGGTTTGCTTAGTGCCTTTACAGGAGGTGCATTCTCAAAAGCTTCGGTGTTTGCCTTGGGTATCATGCCTTACATTTCGGCTTCCATTGTTGTACAATTAATGGGAATTGCTATTCCTTACCTTCAAAAATTACAGAAAGAAGGAGAAAGCGGACGTAAGAAACTTAATCAAATTACACGTTGGTTAACAATAGTAATCTGTTTGGTTCAAGCACCAGGATACTTGGCAAGTTTGCCTGCTCTAGGGATTCCGGCATCGGCATTCCTGCTAGGTCAAACATTTACATTCTATTTCTCGTCGGTTATTATCCTAGTAACAGGCTGTATTTTTGCCATGTGGTTAGGTGAAAAAATCACTGACAAAGGGATAGGAAATGGTATTTCTCTTTTAATCATGGTAGGTATCATCGCTAGATTGCCAAAAGCCTTTTTGCAAAATGCGGCTTCAAGATTGGAAACGAACAGTGTTATGTTAATCCTTTTTGAATTGGTTATCTGGTTTGTAGTAATATTAGCATCTATCATGTTGATCATGGCTGTAAGAAAGATTATGGTTCAGTATGCTAGAAGAACTGCTACTGGTGGTTTTGAAAAGAATGTGTTTGGTTCTAGACAGTATATACCTCTAAAATTGAACGCTTCTGGAGTAATGCCTATCATTTTTGCTCAGGCCATTATGTTTGTGCCAGGGTTGATTGGACGTGCCGACTTTATGAAAGATTCAGCTGTTGGTCAATGGTTACAAACACAGTTTGCCGATATTTTTGGACTGTGGTACAACGTGCTTTTTGCATTCTTGATTATCGTATTCACCTATTTTTATACGGCGATCACTGTACCAACCAACAAAATGGCAGACGATTTAAAAAGAAGCGGTGGTTTTATTCCGGGCATTCGTCCAGGATCTGAAACTTCTGAATATTTGGATAGGATCATGTCTTTGATTACTTTTCCAGGGTCTATATTCTTAGCTTTGGTTGCTGTGTTCCCTGCAATTATCGTTAAGCTTATGGATGTTCAATCAGGGTGGGCTTTGTTCTTTGGAGGAACTTCCCTATTAATCTTGGTTGGTGTTGCTATTGATACAATGCAACAAGTAAATGCCTACCTATTGAATAGGCATTATGATGGCTTGATGAAAACAGGTAAAAATAGAAAAGCAGTAGCTTAATATCATACTATGGCAAAACAAGCAGCAATAGAACAAGACGGAACCATTATAGAAGCATTATCTAATGCTATGTTTCGTGTTGAACTAGAAAATGGTCACATTGTGACTGCGCATATTTCAGGCAAGATGCGTATGCACTATATCAAACTTTTGCCTGGAGACAAAGTAAAATTAGAAATGAGTCCTTACGATTTAACGAAGGCAAGAATAACTTATAGATACTAATACTATGAAAGTTAGAGCATCAGTAAAAAAACGTAGCGCAGACTGTATAATAGTGCGCAGAAAAGGTAGACTTTACGTAATCAACAAAAAGAATCCTAGATTCAAACAAAGACAAGGATAATTATGGCAAGAATTGCAGGTGTAGACATACCTAAACAAAAAAGAGGTATTATCGCTTTAACTTATATCTACGGAGTAGGTAAAAGTAGAGCAAAAGAAATTTTAGCTACAGCTAAAGTTGATGAGGACATTAAAGTTCAAGATTGGAATGACGACCAAATAGGTAGTATCCGTGACGCAGTTTCTGGTTACACTATTGAAGGGGAGTTGCGTTCTGAGATACAACTAAACATCAAACGTCTTATGGACATTGGTTGTTACAGAGGTATTCGTCACAGATCCGGTCTTCCTTTAAGAGGTCAACGTACCAAAAACAACTCTAGAACTAGAAAAGGTAGAAGAAAAACTGTTGCTAACAAGAAAAAAGCAACTAAATAATAATTAAAAGAAAGACGTTAGTCACTAGTGTTTAGAAGTTAGACGAATCTGCTTGAAATAGAAATGTTTAGGATTCTAACAACTAAAACTAACAGCTAAAAACTATTAAATATGGCAAAGTCAAATACTAAAAAACGTAAAGTTGTAGTAGACGCTACTGGTGAGGCACACATCAATGCTTCTTTTAACAATATCATTATTTCCCTTACCAACAAAAAGGGTGATGTTGTTTCTTGGTCATCAGCAGGAAAAATGGGCTTCAGAGGATCTAAAAAGAACACACCTTATGCTGCACAAGTTGCTGCTGAAGATGCTTCTGGTGTAGCTCTTGAAGCTGGCTTGAAAAAAGTGAAAGTGTTTGTTAAAGGGCCAGGAAACGGTAGAGAATCTGCTATCCGTTCTATCCATAATTCTGGTATTGAAGTAACTGAAATAGTTGATGTTACTCCACTTCCACACAATGGATGTCGTCCTCCTAAACGTAGAAGAGTTTAATCATTTTAGAATTACAACTTACACAATTGTAAGTTGGCAATCATAAATCGTAAATTAATTAACAAGTATCAACAAGAGATCAACGATTATCGAAGGATAAGATTAAGACCTTAATTCATAATCACTCTTAAAAAACAAATTTAAAATGGCAAGATATACTGGTCCTAAAACTAAAATAGCTCGTAAATTTGGTGAAGCTATTTTTGGAGAAGATAAATCTTTTGAAAGAAGAAATTATCCTCCAGGTCAACATGGTAACAATAGAAAGCGCGGTAAAAAATCCGAATACGCTATCCAGTTACAAGAAAAGCAAAAAGCAAAATACACGTATGGTATTTTAGAGAGACAATTTAGAAACATGTTCAAAAAAGCAACTGCTGCACAAGGAATTACCGGTGAAGTATTGTTGCAACTTTGTGAATCTAGATTGGACAACGTTGTTTACAGAATGGGAATTTCTCCTTCTAGAAGAGGTGCGAGACAATTAGTTTCCCACAGACACATCACCGTAAATGGTGCAATTGTAAACATACCGTCTTACCAATTAAAAGCAGGTGATGTTGTTGCGGTAAGAGAGAAATCAAAATCTCTTGAGGCTATTGAAAAATCGTTGTCAAGTTCAACTCATATCTATGAGTGGATTACTTGGAATGAAGAGAAAAAGGAAGGGACTTATGTTTCGGTTCCTGCAAGAATCCAAATTCCTGAAAACATCAACGAGCAATTCATCGTCGAATTATATTCTAAATAATAAATTAACAATATTGGTATTTAGCCAAAGGGTTTATTCGTACTTCTTCAAACTTATAAACCGCGCAACTAAGTAACAATTAAAACGAAGAAAACACATGGCAGTATTTAATTTTCAGAAACCAGACAAAGTAATCATGATTGATTCAACAGACTTCGAAGGGAAGTTTGAATTTAGACCTTTGGAGCCTGGTTATGGTTTAACTGTAGGAAACGCTTTAAGAAGAGTCCTTTTATCTTCTCTTGAAGGATTTGCCATCACATCAGTTAGAATAGAAGGTGTAGACCACGAGTTCTCCACCATCGCAGGTGTTGTTGAAGATGTTACTGAAATCATATTGAATTTAAAACAAGTTCGTTTCAAAAGACAAATTGATGATATTGATAACGAATCTGTGTCCATTTCCATTTCAGGACAAGAACAAATAACAGCTGGCGATTTTCAAAAATTCATCTCTGGTTTCCAAATCTTGAATTCAGAATTGGTACTCTGCAACCTAGACCCAAAAGTGAATATCAATATGGAAATCACCATTGAAAAAGGTAGAGGTTATGTGCCTGCTGAAGAGAACAAAAAAGCTTCAGCTCCCATGGGAACTATTTTTACCGATTCAATTTACACGCCTATCAAGAATGTAAAATATAGCATAGAGAACTATCGTGTTGAACAAAAGACAGATTACGAAAAGCTAGTTTTCGAAATCGTAACAGATGGCTCTATCAATCCTCAGGACGCTTTAACTGAGGCTGCAAAAACCTTAATCCACCACTTCATGTTATTCTCAGATGAGAGAATTACACTTGAAGCTGATGAGATTGCCCAAACAGAAGCTTATGATGAAGAATCCCTTCACATGCGCCAGTTGCTTAAGACTAAGCTAGTAGATATGGATCTTTCTGTTCGTGCTTTAAACTGTTTGAAAGCTGCCGAAGTTGATACACTTGGAGATTTAGTATCATTCAATAAAAACGATTTAATGAAGTTCCGTAACTTCGGTAAGAAATCTTTAACTGAGCTTGAAGAGCTTGTCAATGTTAAAGGATTGAATTTCGGGATGGATTTGTCAAAATATAAATTAGATAAAGATTAATCACAGCTTTCATAATTTGCTCTCTGCAAGTGGATTGAGCGAGATGAAAGTTTAAAACAAAAGTCATGAGACACGGAAAAAAAGTAAACCATTTAGGTAGAAAAGCGGCTCACAGAAAATCAATGTTGGCCAACATGGCTTGTTCTTTAATTGAGCACAAGCGTATAAACACAACAGTTGCTAAAGCGAAAGCTTTACAACAATTTATTGAGCCATTAGTGACTAAATCTAAAGAAGATACCACTCACAACAGACGTATTGTTTTCAGCAGGCTTAGACAAAAAGAAGCTGTCGCTGAATTGTTCAGGGATGTAGCTGCAAAAGTAGCTGATAGACCAGGAGGTTATACCAGAATTATCAAGTTAGGTAATCGTTTAGGTGATAACGCCGATATGGCCATGATTGAGTTGGTTGACTACAACGAACTATACAATGCAGGTAAGCCTAAGAAAACAACTCGTAGAAGCAGACGCGGTGGAAGTAAGCCAGCTGCTGCTCCTGTAGTAGAAGAAAAGGCTAAAAATGAAGAGGAAGAATAAATGTTGATAAACATTGATAAATACAAAGGATAAGCTATATTAGTTTATCCTTTTTTTATGCAATTTTGCTAAACTTTTCAAATAATGAAGTATCACAAAAGAAAAAAAGCACTAATACTTTTAGCCGACGGTACCATATTTTATGGTAAATCTGTTGGAGACAAAGAAGGAACCGCATTTGGTGAAGTTTGTTTCAACACGGGGATGACGGGCTATCAAGAAATTTTTACCGACCCCTCTTATTTTGGACAATTAATGGTAACCACCAATGCCCATATTGGAAACTACGGGGTCAATGATGATGAAATTGAATCGGAAACGATCAAAATAGCTGGACTTATCTGTAGAAATTTCAGTTATGAATACTCTCGTGTAGCGGCTGACGATTCTCTTGAAAGTTTTTTAGAGAATAATAACCTCTTTGCCATTTCCGATGTTGATACCAGAGCCTTGGTAAGTCATATCAGGGATAATGGTGCCATGAATGCCGTGATTACCACCCAAGTTGACAACATTGAAGAACTTAAAAAACAATTGGCACAAGTTCCAGATATGAACGGGTTGGAACTAGCGTCTAAAGTATCAACAAAAGAGCCTTATTTTTTTGGTGATGAAAACGCAACATACAAGGTTGCGGCGTTAGATATAGGGATCAAGAAAAATATCCTTAGGAATTTAGCAAAAAGAGACGTCTATATCAAAGTGTTCCCGTTTGATACAACTTTTGAAGAAATGCAGAGCTGGAATCCAGATGGCTATTTTCTGTCCAATGGCCCTGGCGACCCAGAACCTTTACACCAAGCACAGGAATTGGCAAAGGAAATTGTCTCCAGAAACTTGCCTCTTTTTGGCATCTGTTTAGGGCATCAAGTAATTGCTTTGGCCAATGGAATCCCAACCTACAAAATGCACAATGGGCATAGAGGCATAAACCACCCCATTATCAATTTGGAAACAGGTAAAGGCGAGATTACATCTCAAAACCACGGTTTTGCGGTGAAAAGAGAGGCTGTGGAAGCGCATTCGGAATTTGAAATTACCCATGTACACTTAAATGACAATACAGTCGCTGGCATTAAGATGAAAGAGAAAAATTGCTTTTCGGTGCAATATCACCCCGAAGCAAGTCCGGGACCACACGATTCGTCCTATCTTTTTGACCAATTTATTGAGAATATCAAGACAAAATAATTGAAGAAACCTTAAATAAAATGAAAATTGTTTAAGGTTTTTTTAATACGAAAACATTATAGCAAAAATTAAAGTGAATAATGATTCCCCAACTTTAATTAAGGCCAACTATTTCGTAAATTTGAGTATTAAATAACGATCATAAAAAGAAACAAAATGAGCATTATAGTTAGTATCCATGCAAGACAAATATTAGATTCTCGAGGCAATCCTACAGTTGAAGTTGATGTCATTACCGAAAATGGAATTTTAGGACGTGCCGCAGTGCCTTCTGGAGCATCAACAGGCGAACACGAAGCTGTTGAGTTGCGTGACGGAGGTAAAAACTATATGGGTAAAGGCGTATTGAACGCCGTGCAAAATGTAAATGAAACCATTGCAGATAGATTATTGGGAATGTCAGTGTTTGAACAAAACAAGATTGACCAATTGATGATTGAACTGGATGGAACACCAAATAAATCCAAACTTGGTGCCAACGCCATTCTTGGAGTTTCTCTAGCAGTAGCCAAGGCAGCAGCCAACGAATTGGGAATGCCACTTTACAGATATGTAGGTGGTGTAAGTGCCAATACGTTACCTGTTCCCATGATGAATATTATCAACGGTGGGTCACACAGTGATGCGCCTATTGCCTTTCAAGAATTCATGATCATGCCTGTAAAAGCCAAAAACTTTACACATGCTATGCAAATGGGAACTGAAATTTTCCATAACCTTAAGAAAGTATTGCACGATCGCGGTCTAAGTACTGCTGTGGGTGATGAAGGTGGTTTTGCGCCAACTTTTGAGGGGACTGAAGATGCTATAGAAACCATTAAAAAGGCAGTAGAAAACGCTGGCTATAAGTTTGGTGATGAAGTGAAAATAGCCCTTGACTGTGCCTCTTCTGAATTCTATGTGGATGGAAAATATGACTATTCTAAGTTTGAAGGTGAAACAGGCGCTATAAGAACGTCTGCCGAACAGGTAGATTATTTAGCTGAATTAGCCGCAAAATACCCTATCATCTCTATTGAAGATGGTATGGATGAAAACGATTGGGATGGCTGGAAGCTTTTAACTGAAAAAATTGGCGATAAAGTTCAATTGGTTGGAGATGATTTATTCGTGACCAACGTAGAGCGTCTTTCCAAAGGTATTGAAAATGGTATAGCCAATTCTATCCTTATCAAAGTAAATCAAATAGGAACTTTAACCGAAACTATCGCTGCGGTTAATATGGCGCACAATGCGGGTTATACTTCCGTAATGTCACACCGTTCCGGAGAAACTGAAGACAATACCATTGCTGATTTGGCCGTGGCTTTGAATACCGGTCAAATCAAGACAGGTTCGGCTTCAAGAAGTGACCGTATGGCCAAGTACAACCAGTTGCTTCGTATTGAAGAAGAATTGGAAAACGTGGCGTATTATCCTCAAGAAAAAGCATTTAAGATTAAGTAATCTTAAAATAAGTTCAGATAAGGCGATTTTTACCAAAATCGCCTTTTTTATTCATCAATTTTGACAATATTAAAATTGATAAAAGGTTTAGTTGTTAACTTTAATAATAGGGAGATATTTCGTAATTTCGTAACGCAATCGAAAATCTTCGAAATAACCTATAAAAAATTCAAAATTCTATGTCCAAAACAGCTACGTTGGAGATCAACAATGAAAAATATGAACTACCTGTGATGGTAGGCACTGAAAATGAAGTAGCAATTGATATTAGCTCATTAAGAACTTCTACAAAAGGCGTCATTACCTTAGATCCTGGTTACAAAAATACAGGATCCTGCGAAAGCGCCATTACGTTTTTGGATGGGGAAAAAGGTATTTTGAGGTACCGAGGCTATGCCATTGAAGAATTAGCCGACAAAGCAGACTTTTTAGAAGTTGCCTATCTTTTGATTTTTGGTGAATTGCCTAATACTGAGCAATTAGGGAAATTCCAAACCGATATTAAAAAACATTCCGTAGTTGATGACGATGTCAAGAAAATTGTGGATGCTTTTCCTAAATCGGCGCACCCTATGGGCGTTTTATCCTCTCTTACCAGTGCGTTGACAGCATTTAACCCTTCTTCTGTAAATGTAAATTCTGAAGAAGATATGTACAATGCGATTGTTAGAATCTTAGGGAAATTCCCTGTTTTGGTGGCTTGGACCATGCGCAAGAAAATGGGACTTCCATTGGACTACGGCGACAACTCTTTGGGGTATGTAGAGAACGTTTTGAAAATGATGTTCAAGCAGCCTAATGAAGAATACAAATTAAATCCTATCGTAGTCAATGCTTTAGATAAGTTGCTTATCTTACATGCCGACCATGAGCAAAACTGTTCTACGTCTACCGTAAGAATTACAGGATCTTCCCATGCCGGATTGTTCGTTTCCCTTGCTGCTGGTGTTTCAGCACTTTGGGGGCCGTTACACGGTGGTGCCAATCAGGCAGTTTTGGAAATGTTGGAAGCTATAAAAGCCGATGGTGGCGATACTAAAAAGTTCATGGCCAAAGCAAAAGACAAAGACGATCCTTTCAGGTTGATGGGCTTTGGACACAGGGTTTATAAGAATTTTGACCCAAGGGCAAAGATCATTAAAAAAGCCGCAGATGAAGTTTTAGGTGATTTGGGAGTTGAAGATCCCATTCTTGATATTGCCAAAGGTTTGGAGAAAGAGGCGTTGGAAGATACGTACTTTGTTGACAGAAAATTGTACCCAAATGTGGATTTCTACTCTGGTATTATTTACCGCGCTATGGGTATTCCTGTTGAAATGTTTACCGTAATGTTTGCATTGGGCCGTTTACCAGGTTGGATTGCCCAATGGAGAGAAATGCGCTTGAACAAAGAGCCCATTGGAAGACCAAGACAAATCTATACCGGTTACACACTTAGACCTTTCAAGACTATAGATAAACGATAAATTATTAATCTGCCGTTCAATAATTAAAAGTGTTACTTTCACTTAACAGAAATTGTTGAACGGCATTTTTGTTTCTATGCTTAAGTTAAACGTTAAAAATGAAACCTCTAGATTACGAGCTGTTGTTCTGGGTACGGCTGTGAGCAATGGCCCAACACCTAAGGCCGAAGAAGCCTATGATCCAAAATCGTTGGAACATATCTTGGCGGGCACCTATCCTTTGGAAAAAGATATGGTACCCGAAATGGAAGCTGTTGCTAAGGTCTTTGAGAAATATAACGTTCAGGTATTTAGACCTGAGATTATTAAAGATTGCAACCAGATTTTTGCCCGTGATATAGCTTTTGTGGTGGATGATATTTTTGTAAAGGCCAATATTCTTCCGGATAGGGAAAATGAATTGGACGCCATTCACCATGTGATAGAACAAATAGACCCGGCGAAAGTGATCCGTCCTCCAGAAGAAGTCCATATTGAAGGAGGCGATGTGATTCTATGGAACGATCATATTTTTGTGGGCACTTACAAAGGCAGTGATTATCCCAACTACATCACGGCGAGGACCAATGTTGAAGGAGTAGACTTTATAAAGCAAACTTTTCCCCATAAAATAGTCAGGGAATTTGATTTGGTAAAATCCAAGATTGAACCACGAGATAATGCGCTCCATTTAGATTGCTGTTTCCAACCTGTAGGCAATGATAAAGGCATTATTTACAAAAGCGGATTTAGGGAAGAGGGTGATTATATGTATCTTCTGGATTTGTTTGGAAAAGATAATTTATTCCATATTACCCGAGAGGAAATGTACCATATGAACAGTAATATTTTTTCTATTGCTGAAGATGTGGTCATTTCAGAAAAGAACTTTACCCGGCTAAATACCTGGCTTCGTAAAAATGGGTTTACAGTAGAAGAAGTGCCCTATGCCGAAATAGCCAAACAGGAAGGTCTGTTACGCTGTTCTACCTTGCCTTTGATTAGGGATTAATCATAAAAAATTAAAAGCCTTTAAAAGCTCTTCCTTCCTTTGTGAACTATAAGGAATTTCATGACCGTTAATCAGGAGATAGTTTATGCCAATATGGTCTACCACATTTTTGTTCACTATATAAGATCTGTGTACTTGTATGAAATGGTCATTGGGCATGATTTCCAGTAGTTCGGCAAGGCTGTAACGTAACACATATTTCTTTTTGACTGTATGTATTTCAACATATTTTAATTCAGATTTTACATAAAGAATGTTCTTTATTTCAATTTGCACCTAAGAATTCCTTAATTCCACTTGGCTCGTAATCAGGATAAATTTTTTGAAAATCTTCTTTTGCTGAATCATAGTTGTCATTTCGAATCTTCCTTTTAGTTGCTAAATACAATAGCCCAATACTTGGTGAACGTGATTTGCCTTGATTACAATTGATTAGAATCTTTTTATTGTTTTTTAAATGTTCATTTATAAAATCTAAAGAACTTTCAAATAATATATTGTCAAAATACTTTCCAGTCGGTGGATCAATCATATTCAGAATGATTTTCCGCTCTCTATATGCAATTAGGTATTCTGGGTGATTGTCTTCAGGTGCTCTTCCTGAATACCCAACCGCTTTTCGATGACAAGGTTCTTTGCAAGCTTGAACAAAATAAAAGTCAGGGTCAAATTGATTGTTTTCAAAATCAATTAAACTTCCAACGAAAAGATTTTTGTCAATTTCTATCATCGGTATTACAGTCAACGTTTGATATTCACTAAAGATCTACACTAAAACTAATTTCGACTATTTTTCTGATAAAGTCAAGTACAATCAAACCACTTGCTTTGCAAGAGTAACCAACCCAATAATCAAAATAAGTACTAGCGAAATAGTTTTAAAATTGGCCTGTGGAATATGGTTTAAAAGACGTTTCCCAATGTAAGTTCCCAAAACACCAATAACCAAAAGAAAAGGAACATAAATTAAATCGTGTTTGTGGATGTAGCCATTGTTGTAATACACAAAGGTTCTGGAAAAATCAATCATAAAATCTATAAATGCCGAGGTAGCTATAAATACACTTTTTTCCAAATTGAAAGCGGCCATGGTCAATCCTCGAATGGCACCGCCAGTGCCCAACAACCCGGCAGAAAGTCCGGAAAGTGCACCACCCATAATGGAGTTTTTTTTACTGGCGGCAATAACCCATTCCTTTTTATAAAGGAAAAGCAAGCTCAACAAAACCAAGAAAACGCCTAGAAAAATCTCAAGATAAAGGGGAATGATGTGCTTTGAAATCAACCCGCCTATGATCACAAAAAGAACCGATGGCAACCCAATGTAGAGCAGCAAAAACTTGTTCAATCCTTTTTTGAAGAGCACTATTTTACTTAGATTACTGAAAAGATGGAAAATAGCGGTTAAGCCTAAAACGGAGTAAAAGTCAAAATAAAAGTTTCCAATGGGTACAAAGAAAACAGAGGATCCAAAACCCCCAACGGTTCCTAGGATTTCTGCCAATAAAGTCAAAAGTAAAAATACAATGTTGACTTTCACGTTTCGAATTTTCATAAAGATACTAAACAAACGCCATAAAAAGATTAATTTTGACCCTATCAATTAAAACTACATGCACAGGCAAACTACCAATACGATACTCATGGTTCGTCCAGTAAATTTTAGGATGAACGAGCAAACCGCCGTAAACAACTATTTTCAAGGAGATCTGGATATTAAGAGCAAAGAGATCAATACGCAAGCTCAGGAAGAGTTTGATGCTTTCGTGTTTAAACTTAGAGCTCATGGGGTTCACGTCATTGTGGTTCATGACCGCTTGGAAACCGATACGCCGGATTCTATTTTCCCCAATAACTGGGTGTCGTTCCATAAAGACGGGACGGTGGTTGTATATCCCATGTTTGCCGAAAACCGTAGGCTGGAACGCCGGGAAGATATTTTTGATATCTTGGAGCAAGAAGGCTTTGTGATAGACCATGTGATGGATTATACATCGGCTGAAGAAGAAGGCCTTTTCTTGGAAGGCACGGGTAGTATCTTGATGGATCGGAAACACCAAAAAGCCTATTGTGCGTTGTCTCCACGTGCCGATGAAGAGTTGTTCATTGAATTTTGTGAGGATTTTGATTGTTTTCCGGTCATTTTCAAAGCCAATCAAACAGTCAACGGTAAGCGTTTACCCATTTACCACACCAATGTGATGATGTGCTTGGGCGAGAAATTTGCCGTGATTTGTTTGGATAGTATAGACGATAAAGCAGAGCGAAAAGACGTCGTGAAACACTTGAAACAGGATGGCAAAGAAATCATTGAAATTACTGAAGACCAGATGGCCCATTTTGCAGGAAACATGTTGCAAGTGCACGGCGAAAATGACAAGCCTATCATTGTTATGAGCGAAGCGGCTTATAATAGTTTAACGCCGCAGCAAATCTCCAAGTTGGAAAAACATGGCATGTTGCTTTACAGTTCGTTGGAAACCATTGAAACCTGTGGTGGTGGCAGTGCCCGTTGTATGATGGCCGAAGTTTTCTTGCCTAAGGCTTAGTTGGGCTTGCTCTTTGGTAATTGTACGTAGAAAGTGGTGCCCACATTCAAGGTGCTTTCAACCCATATCTTACCATTGTTCAAATCAACCAATTCTTTACAGATAGATAAACCTAAACCGGTACCTTTTTCGTTTTTGGTGCCTAAGGTGGTCATGGAATTTGCTTTGAAGAGTTTGTCAAGGTTTTCCTTGGCTATGCCCACACCGGTATCAGCAACACTTATAATGGCTGTGCCGTTGCTAATGTGATTGGATACCGTAATGGTATCGCCTGCTTTAGTGAATTTTACGGCGTTGGCTAAAAGATTCTGAACCACAATTTCTATCATGCTCTTATCGGCATATACAAAATCACGAAGGGTATGGTCTATAATGGAAATCCCTTTGGATTCGGCACGCTGATCTATGAGCTTTATTTTTGTTTCAAAAACTTCCTGAACATCAAACAAACTCGGATTGGGGTCAAGCGATTGCATTTGTGATTTGGACCAATTCAGCAAGTTGAACAATAGCAACGATGCACTATTTGCATTTTCACTGAGCTCGGGTATCAAGCGTTCAAACTCCTGACGCGATAATGAACCGTCCCTAAGCAAATCAATAAAGCCGTTTATGGAAGTGAGGGAATCTTTTAAATCATGGGATACAATAGAGAACAATTTGTCCTTAACCTTGTTTACTTCTTCCAAATGTTTGGTTTGCTCAAGAATAGCTTCTTTTTGAAGTTCCAGTTTTTTGTTTTCTTCTTCTAGTTCTTCGTGGTTTTTGGCGGTACCATTTTTTCTGGTAAGCACAAATATCAAGGCGGCCAAACTTATTATAAATGCAGCAAGTAGTCCATAGAGAAGGATCTTGTATTTGCTCTTAAGAGTGAAAAAACTCTTATCGGTTTCGGTGTCTTGCTCTTGAACTTGTGGTTTGTTTAGCTCTTCAATAGAAGGGACTTCCACTTCATCAAGCGGGTTGTTTATTATTTCCTCTTTGGCGTGGGATTCATCATTTAATCGCTCTTTGAGCAGGAAATATTTTTGTTGCCACTGGTAGGCGCTTTGGAATTGTCCTTTAACAGAATCCAGTTCCATACGAAGTCTGTAGGATTCCAGTACAGTTTCATTTTCGTCAATACTCTCGGTTAGTCTTAGAGCTTCATTAATTTGGTAATCAGCTTGTTTTAAACTTAACGTGTTGAAATTCTTAAGGTTCACTTTAGCAAGACCATTCAAAGCGGTGATGGTTCCTAGAGTGTTATTCAGTTGCTTGCTCAGTTGTAAGCTTTCGGTGTACAGTTGGGTTGCCTTGTCAAGATTGTTCAGCTTAAAATATTCATTGGCCATTAAGGGCAGGATGGAAGCTCTCTCTTCATCGGTAAGAGTCACGCCATTATCTACCAACTTACCATAATATTCCAGAGCTTTTCTGTTCTCGTTCTTGTATGCGTAAAGCAAGGCCAAATCTTTATAAACATCGTAGATGGTAGACTCGTTTTTCAATCCGCTTTGTTCCTCTAAATAAAGTGTTTTGAGGTTGTACTCTATGGCACGGTCGTAATCGCGGGTGTTCAAATAGGCTTGGGCAAGGTTTTTATAGTTTTTGCTAAGCTCGGTTCTCAGGTTGCGTTTTTCAAGTTCCTTAGTGGCAATGAGTGAGTACTTGAGTCCGTCTTGGTAATTACCCCGTTTGATTTCAACCAACCCTAAGTTTCCGTAAATTCTGGCAACATTTATCGTGTCGTGCGACTTAAGATAGAGTTGTTGCGATTTTTTGAAGGTATTAATAGCATTGATATAATCCTCTTTCCTGTCATAAACCAAGGCTTTATAATAGGTTATTTCGGCAAGACCGGAATCGTAGCCTAAATCGGTTGCCAATTTCTCGGTTTGGTTAATAAACTCTATCGCTCGGCCCAGTTCGTTGGCATTATAAAGTTTTTTAATAAGTTCTATGGAAGTGTCAACTTTTACTGAATCCTGATTTTGGAAAGCTAATTCCAGGGTAAGACTGTCTATGTCCTTGGTCTGGGAAAAACCAAAAGTCAGACATAAGAAAAAGACTAATGAAAGTAATTTTTTCATACAGTTTATCCCTGAAGAAGACCTGAGCAGCCTGTTACTAGTGCTGAAAATGAAATCAAGCAGGTTAAGAACTTGATTTTCAGTCTAGTCATGAAAATAGCATGCATATTCTTCGAAAGGTTGGGTTATTTTGATTAATAGCTTTACAGAAACAAATGTTGTGATTTCACTTTTAATAAACTAATTCATCCGTTTTAATGCTCAAAAATTAGTTGAAAGGAAAGCCCCTTTTTTTGCTGAAAATCGAGCCTTCGATTAACGGCAAATATCATGGAAAAACGGCACTTTTGTCGATGAAATGCACGCTCAGAAACCAACCGATTTTTATGACATTTTCAAAAGGCATTTTCGGTATCCTAAAAAAGCTAAAAATCGTATCTTTGCCTCCCTAAACACATAGCAATGACCCTTCAGGAAACCTTAACTCAATACATACAAAAAGCGGTTACAACTATTTATGGAGTCGCACTGGAAACCGTGGAGTTTCAAGCAACACGTAAGGAATTCCCTGGTGATATTACCGTGGTGGTGTTTCCTATGTTACGAGTTGTCAAGGGCAACCCTGTGCAAATAGGCGAAAGCATTGGTAACTTCTTGGTGGAAAATGTGGAAGAAGTCAAAGCATTTAATGTGGTAAAAGGCTTTTTGAACCTTGAATTGAGTGACCACTATTTCCTACAGTTCTTTTCGTTGGTAAAAAATGATACTTCCTACGGAATAGTCTCGCCCCAACCTGGCAAGAAAGCCATTATGGTAGAATATTCGTCGCCCAATACCAACAAACCGTTACACTTGGGGCACATCCGAAATAACCTGTTGGGCTACAGCGTGGCCGAAATTTTGAAAGCAGCTGGAAACAACGTATATAAAACCCAAATCATAAACGACAGAGGGATTCATATCTGTAAAAGCATGCTCGCTTGGCAACGTTTTGGCAATGGTGAAACCCCTGAAAGTACTGGTTTAAAAGGGGATAAGTTGGTTGGAAATTACTATGTGAAGTTTGATAAAGAATATAAAAAGGAAATTGAGGCTTTAATTGCTGAAGGAAATACAGAAGAAGAGGCTAAAAAGAAAGCGCCTATTCTATTGGAAGCCCAAGACATGCTCCGCAAGTGGGAAGCTGGCGACGCCGATACCGTTGCCTTATGGAAAACCATGAATGGTTGGGTGTATGAAGGGTTTGAGGAGACGTATAAAAATCTTGGAGTTGACTTTGACAAACTTTACTACGAAAGCGATACGTATTTACTAGGAAAGGAGTTTGTAGCCGAAGGATTAAAAACAGGAGTGTTCTATAAAAAAGAAGATGGTTCGGTGTGGTGCGATTTAACTGAAGATGGTTTGGATGAGAAAATCGTGCAACGTGCCGATGGTACGGCCGTGTACATCACGCAGGATATAGGAACAGCTATTCAACGTATTAAGGACTATCCAGATGTGGGCGGTATGGTATATACAGTGGGAAATGAGCAGGATTACCATTTTAAGGTGTTGTTTCTGATCTTGCAGAAGCTTGGTTTCGATTGGGCGCAAAACCTATACCATTTAAGTTACGGTATGGTTGATTTGCCTAGTGGAAAAATGAAAAGTCGCGAAGGAACCGTGGTGGATGCAGACGATTTAATCACCGAGATGACCCAAACCGCTGAGGACATTTCCAAAGAGTTAGGCAAATTGGACGACTTTACCGAAGACGAAAAACAGAGCATTTACCGTATTATAGGTTTGGGTGCGTTAAAATACTATATCTTAAAAGTAGATCCTAAGAAGCGTATTTTGTTTGACCCAAAAGAGAGTGTAGATTTTCAAGGGAATACAGGGCCGTTTATTCAGTATACCTACGCCCGAATCCAATCTATTTTACGAAAGTCTGAGGAAAGTGAGCTTGCCACGTTGAGCTTGGCAGAAACCGCTCTCCACCCTAAAGAAAAAGAATTGCTAAAACAAGTGCAGTTATTTCCCGAAGTGGTGCAAAATGCAGCCGAGATGCACAGTCCGGCATTGGTAGCCAATTATACCTACGACTTGGTGAAAGAGTTTAACTCTTTTTACCAAAACGTCTCCATTCTTGGTGCCGAGACACCAGAGGAAATTGCCTTTAGAGTGCAACTCTCCAAAGTAGTGGGTACAACCATTAAAAATGCGTTTGCCTTATTGGGTATTGAAATGCCGGAGAGGATGTAGGTTTGTTATCGGTATTGGATTTAGTTTTTTGCAAATTCAATCAGCGGAGTAATTTCTCCGTTATCAGCTTTTTTTAATGCTGAAATATATTCTTTTCTTGTGTCATTAGGTTTGGTCATGTTTGATTGATGCCAAGAAAATACGCTTTCTTTAAATATTGGTTCCATGATTATATCAGCTATCATTCTTGAATGTCTTCCATTTCCGTTGGGGAAACAATGAATTGATACAAGTCTATGCTTGAATCTTATTGCAATTTCTTCAGGGATATACGTTCCATTTTCAATCCAATAATTTGCGTCATCTAATAATTTTTTTAACTCAACTCCAATTAAGGGCCATTTAATTCCAATGTTCTTTTCAGATGTTCTAAACTCTCCAGCCCACTTCCATACATCGCCATACATTTTTTTATGTAGGTCTTTCATGAATTTTTCGGTCAGTATTTTGTCAGGCTTAAGCCTGGTTCTCATGGTCCATTCAACAGCCTTTTCAATGTTGAGTTGTTCAAATTGATCTAATTCACCTTGCGTTGTTATCACCTTGATTTTTAAACCTTCCTTTTCTTCCTCACTTAAAGGTGTTTGCCCAGTATTGTATTTTATTTCTAATCCCATAGAGATTTTCTTACGTCTCTCTTTATTTCATCAGCCAAGTCTTTGATGGATTTAGATATCTTTTCCTCTCCAATCCCTTGGTCCTCTAGCTTCATATTTTGATTGGTTCTCAAAACTATTTTTCTAGCAAGTATTTCTGATTTTAAGCTAATTAAATTTTCAATAGATCCATCATTTGGAATAAAGCCATAAACAAATTCCATATTTAGGGCTTGCCCTACATCTTTTAATTTGTTAAGGGTTATTTGCCCCGAGGCTTCTCTTTCTTCAATCTTTTGTATGGCTCCTTTGGTCATTCCTAATTTGGCTCCCAATTGATCCCGAGTCATATTAAGTGTGGTTCGAATAGTGTGTATCCATCCCTTTGTGGGAACTTGAATTTTTGCTGAATCTTGGAACTTCACTAATTTTTGGTCTAGTTGTTCAATAAGAAGTTGTTTTTTA
>JAGQZG010000098.1 GCA_020435705.1 Mangrovimonas sp. | reverse complement strand
CACAAATTTGATTAGTTATGTATAGTAGTTTAGGCAATTAAGTAATAATTATTTTTGGATTATTATATCTAAATAGGGATAACAAAACCCTTTGGGAAGATCTTTTTTCAAAGACCTGAGGAACTTAATATACTTGACTCCTTTAAACCCGTATTTAATTAATGCCGATTTTTCAAATTGGGTGAGGCTACTGATAACTTTCAGTTTGTTAAGTTTATCCATTGCAATCTCAAATTCATGATAACTGGCGCCTCTTCCCCATCTTAGGAACTTCATCATGTCACCATCTGTAACCGTTCGGTATTGGTCATTGAAATTTTTTCTTGGGGAAAATTTGGAGTAATAATAGGCCAACTCATCCGGTAGCCAATCATAAAACGGCATTGCAGCCGTATGGGAATCATAATACCATAATCGGTTGGGTGTTTCAATAATGGCAAGCAACCCATTTTCCGGCAACATGGCCCACGCTTTACTAAGAGATTCTATACGCTCAGGAACAGTCATGTGTTCCAGCACAGCGTAGTAGATTATAAAATCGAACGGTTGCTCTTTGAATTTATCAATTTCACTACCATTGGCAAACACGATATCGGCCTTAAGACCGGCCATTTCCAGTCTGTCCTTGGCTACATTAAGAGCCCCTTGGTCAACATCAATACCCGTAACCAAAGCCCCTTGTTCAGCAAGTGCCAAAGTAGAAATTCCCGTGCCACAGCCAATTTCCAGGATTCGGCTGCCCTTTAAATTCTTTATTGAATTGAGCCATGGAACGATTCTGTTTCTGTTGTAATCCAACCGCTCAAAAAGTTGCCCGTGAAGGGCTTGCTCATATTCCCACTGCGATAGTTTTTTCTTGGTTTCACCCCTATCCAAATAATTTGACTCTATTGATTTAGAAAGCTGAGTGAGTTGACTATCTTCAAATCCCATGAAGTTTGCACGCAATTCTTTGGGTGCGCTGTAAAAAAGTTTTTTGGCTGTTCTTTTGATTGTGTCCTTCATCTTCATGAAATTTAAGGGTTAATATTTAGCTTACATTACTTGGGGAAATTTGTAGTGAATTCATTTTTTCGTTAACTGTCTTTTTTAAGGCTGATGACAAAGAATGGTGTTTTTCAAGATTTGCAATCTTAGTGTTTTTGGTAATCATGCCATTATCCAATGGAAAAGTGGCCGAAAATTCACCTGTTTTACTATTTACATCCACTCTATTGAAAAGTTCCAAGATGCCATCAAACCGGCAAGAATCAACAAAACTGTCAAAACCATTGACAAAGATAACCGGTGTGCCCAATGCCAAACAAGGCAATGCACAATGGATTCTTGAGGTAATGACCAGTTTCGCTTTGGCATATTTATTAAGAAGCGTTTCGGCCATTTTAAATTTTTCCTCATCCGAATAGGTGTTCGATGGCGGCTCTTGATTGATGAATTCGGCCGAATCCAATAAGTCCTTGCTTATAAACTTCTTTAAATGCTTGTGTTTTTTGTTTAACTGGAACGCCTCTCCGTTAAGAATACTCTTTACAGTCATCTTAGGACTATAAAATGTTTTCTCGGCTCTAGGATAGCTGTACAGCGGATCGACAATGTAAATATTATCCGTTCTTTCCGAATCGGGAACTTTATAGGAATCCAAGGTTAAAGTCAAACACCCCGTAAAATAGGCGTCAATTCCTTTTTCCTTTAATATATCGGCCGTAAATTGATCTCTACATCCAATAGGTTCATGCTTTTTAAGATAGGCTATCCCTTTATCGCTCAACATAGCTGGTGCAGCGGTGTTGTTCATGTGAAATGAGACAAAAATGGGAAGTATGTCATCTGAGGGCACCCAATTGTGAATGTTATGGGTAAACCATCCATTCATGATCAAGAGCGTTTTTTCACCATGGTAATCGCCCAATCTTTCTCTATTCAAGTAGTTGTCAACCTTGGGTAGAAATTGTTTAGCCGCAAGACTCTGTATGTTGTCCCCAACGTTGAAAAAATTCTTGTTCTCGTCGTATGTTAGGAGTCCGTATTTCATTTCCTTAAGTTTCTGTAAAATTTATAAAATGAAGAAAATTTATTCATTAAGATAAATTTAATTCTAGATGATGTTTTATTTTGATTTTGAATCTTAGATTCCAGCAAGTTATGGATTTCTCCTGTTTTTATTCTTTCCAGCGCATTCAGTTCCTGAGTTGAATCTTCAAAAATAAAAGGGTTTTCACATGTTTTTGATTTTTCCATGAGCTCCCACCAAAAGTATTGTTGGCCTTTACTAGCACTTCCTCCTTGTAGTACCCTAAATAGTTTTTGATATACTTTTCCATCAACATTAAACCCATAAGTATTAGGATCTTCTCCGTTAAGAATAATGCCCAGTATAGTTCTAAAGCACTTTTCACAATTACTGCAGTTGAATTCATCACGTAATTCGGAATAGCACACACGCAACTTAAAATTGACATTCTTTTCTTTAGAAAATTGAGTGATCAAATCAACTTTGTCTTGTCTTTTAAGCTCGTATCCATCATGGTATACCGTAACTCCTGCCCAAGTAATACTTTGGTCTATTGCGGGAGTTGACCCCCATGCTATGTCTATAAAATCAGTATATGAGGATGCAATAAACAAAGACGTATAATTGTTTATGTATGCTAAAGGAGCCAAAGAGCCAATAAGCGAAAGTCCGTGCTGAACTTTTCCCCACCAACCTAAATCCTTCAGCAGTAATTCTACATGATATGTGTAAAAAGTTCTTACGTTGGTTTCTATGAATTTCTTATTATTCCTTTTTAGAAGATTCTCGGTTTCAACAAAACTCACAAAATCTGACCATTGCTTTTTATCGTCTATCTCAATATCGGCTCCGTGTATGGTTACCAAATCAGGTGTTTTGTCAAAATTTCGAATGTAGGTGGCATAAGCATCAACTCCACCACTAAACAACATGGCCGATTTTCCACCAGCAATGACATTCTTGACTTTCTTATTGACCAAGATTTCACCTGTCAATTCATACGTTGGATATTGCTTCTGGAATTCCGTTTTCAATTTGGATATCGCATCATAAAAATCTTGATCCAACTCTTCAACACTTATATTGAAATTCCCAAACCAAGCTATAGGAAGCATGTTGGCCAAAAAAGGGATTACAGCAATGCTCTTGGGCGTTTGGCTTACGTCATCATTAAATTTTATATAATAGGGATCTTGGAAGTTGAAAAACTTTTTCGCATCACCTAAGACGGTATAATCATATACCAGCTTAGTTCCATTGTCTTTATATTCTAAGTTGTTTAACGTGAGCATGATTAAGCCTTTATTCGTTTTAAAATGGGGAACAAAGAGGCTCTAAATAATTCTTTTTCATTTTCAACAATCCCAAACTTATACATCAGGACTATATAAACACCTACATACAAGACAATCTTGGCAATAAGGTTTAACCAACCGTGGCCAGGTATTAGATTAATGGCATACCCTATGGCCAATGTGAGTATAAAAACGAACAACGTTTTATTTAAGAGCTCTCTAAAAAATCTGATAATATTAAGCTTTATAACTTTATAATAGTACACATTCATTATGTTCTGGACTATTACCCAACCCGTAACAGTTCCTACAATCATCCCAACACCACCATAATCTTTAGCTAAAAAAGCGCCGAAAGCGGTTCCCAAAATGAGAAATAAAAGATACGACAAGGCTTTGAAAGCCAACTTGTTTTTAGCTTGAAGAATTGAATTGGCAAACCCCTGGACCAAAGGAACCGTATAGGCCAGCATAATCAAACTTGCAATAATCCAAGCATCGTGATAATTGTCTCCAACCCACAGAGATACAAACTGACTGCCATAAAGCACAAAGCCTCCCAAGACAAGCATGAGGGTTATAAATGATATACGGCCTATCCTTATCATCATATCCGTGAGCTCTTCTGGTGTTGCATTGGCCACGGTCATTTGAGTTGCCCTAGGCAAAAACACTTCAGAAATGGCCGTTGAAAATGCTCCATAATAAGTTCCCAGCATGACCCCCACAGCAAAAACGGCTACCACCGTTGTATTGGCCACCACACCCAGGACCATTTGGCCTACTTTCCATTGAAACTGGGATACGATCACAAAGACAAAGATCCATAGGGAATAGCTGAAAATATTTTTCACCAGCTTAAAATTGTACTGGTGCAGTTTAATCCTCACCTTTAACTTTTTAAATACATACCATATCAATACGGCGTCTAAAACAATATTGAGAACGGTATCCAAGATTACCATGGCAATAGCTTTTCCTCCCAATAAAAGAAGGGCCACAACTAAAACAGATCGAGAAATATACCGGATTATCTTGGCCGATTTTGGAAAGGCAAATTGTTCATATCCAAAACAAATACCCGTGAAGGATCCAGCAGGCAAGCTAATGGCCAAATTAAACACTAGTATGGCAAACATGATTTTGGCTTGAACTAGCTCATTAGCCGTTAAGGAGTTCTGGAAAACAGAATCCATATTAAGGTAGAAAACAGTCCCCACTATAACAACCAGAGTAGAAATAACAAGGTATATAAGCATGGTGTTTGCCAAGAAATTCTCCTCTCCTTTCTTATCCTTTTCTGCTCTGTATTTGGCAACAAAACGTACCACGGCATCTGAAAGTCCGAAATCCAGAACAGCTATGTACCCTACAAAAGAGCCAATCATCGTGTAGAGACCAAATTCAGAATCGCCCAATTGCCTGATAATAAATGGGGTTAACAATAATCCGACAACGTTGGTCAAGATTATAGTTGTATAATTTAATATGGCACCTTTTTTAAGTTGACTCACAGATATAATGTTAAAGTTTGATTGAACTTTTAAAGCAAAATTTTGTTGCTATTAACCAAAAATAGTCTTTAAATAATTGAGGGAAAGTATGGGGCAAATACATTTTAATATGATTAAGTAGGTTTAAGATTAAACAAATATTGATGTTTTTTTCTGAAGTATGGATTATTTTCATTTCAACTCCTTAAAAATTCGATGAACTGAAAATTAATTTAAATTAGCTATTTAAAAACGGTAAAACTCTCTAAATAAGGACTTCTTTATATTTTAGTTTAATCTTTTTTGAAGGGTGCACAGTAGTTTTTAGAGACCTTGAAATCAACACGCTTGCCCGATTATTTTGAAGTGTTCAGCGAATAAAATATTGACTTTTGAATATTAAAATTACTTTTAAACGCTATTAATCATTATACTAATATAAAGTTAGCTGTGAATACAAAAATATGGCTTTCACCGCCGCACATGAGCGGTAAAGAACAGGACTATATAAACGAGGCATTTTCAACTAATTGGATTGCTCCACTAGGGCCTAACGTGACCCAATTTGAAACAGATTTAGAAACCTATCTGGGTCAGCACGTTCATGTAGCATCGTTAAGCTCTGGGACAGCTTCCCTGCATTTGGCCTTAAGCCTTCTAGGAATATCTGCTGGTGATGAGGTGATTTGCCAAAGCTTTACCTTTTCGGCATCGGCCAATCCTATTGTGTATTTAGGTGCTACTCCTGTATTTGTTGACAGTGAAGAGGACACATGGAATATGTCTCCCGTTTTGCTTGAGCAAGCTATCCAAGAAGGTATTAAAAGAGGAAAAAAGCCCAAAGCAATTATTCCCGTGCATTTATATGGTATGCCTTACAAGGTAGATGAAATCAATGCCATAGCTAAACATTATGAAATCCCAGTAGTCGAAGATAGTGCCGAAGCCTTAGGTAGCCACTACAAAGGCCAAAAATGTGGCACTTTTGGTGATATGGCCATCCTATCTTTCAATGGAAATAAAATAATAACCACATCTGGCGGAGGCGCTTTAGTAACCCATTCCCCAGAATATAAACAACAAGCTGTTTTCCTGTCAACACAAGCTCGGGATGAGGCTCCACATTACCAACATTCCCATATAGGATACAATTATAGAATGAGCAATGTGCTGGCCGGCATTGGCATTGGCCAAATGTCAGTTATAGATGATCGCGTTAAGGCCAGAAGATCCAATTTTGACTTTTACAAAAGTGAGTTATCCAATACTCTTGAAATCGAATTTTCTGAAGAACCTAACAAAGATTATTATTCCAATAGATGGCTGTCTTGTATCTTAACGCCAAGTTTTGAATCAAGGGAAGCCCTTAGGCTGGCTTTTGCAGAAAAGAATATAGAAACCAGACCATTATGGAAACCTATGCATATGCAACCTGTTTTTGAAAAATGCAGACATTATTCAGATGGAACATCGGCAGATCTTTTTGATAGAGGTCTTTGTCTTCCAAGCGGGTCCAGCCTAACTGAAGAAGATTTAAATAGAATAACAAAAATAATTAAAGGCACAGTTTTTGCCAACAAGATAACTACGCCCTAATAAACCTAAAAACCAAATAACTGAACTTATACTAAAACCTATGAAAAATTTAAACCCTTTTGTATTAATATTAGTGCTCTCCAGTTTACTTACTTCATGTGGAAGCAAAAAAGATATTGTGTATTTACAAAACGTTGGTGGGTACGAAACCATGAGCGATTTGGAAGATTATGAACTTCGATTTAAAGAAGGTGATATTTTAGGTATTTATGTTTCCACCTTGGTACCTGAAGCCAGTATTCCTTATAATTTGGTTGCGGCTTCTTCACAAGCTGGTAGCTCATCAGCTGCTCAAGGTGTAGATTATATTATAGATTCCGAAGGTAATATTGACTTTCCCGTTTTAGGCACCGTGAATGTGGCGGGGTTAACCATATCTGAAGTCAAAAACTTATTGAAAACCAAGCTTGTTGATGGCGGTCACTTGAAAGATCCAACTATTAACGTTAGACTCAAAAATTTCCGAGTCACCGTGCTGGGTGAAGTTAAAAACCCAGGAACGTTTGATGTACCGGGAGATCGAGTAAGTGTCTTGGAAGCCATAGGAATGGCTGGTGATTTATCTATTAAAGGTAGACGTGACAATGTCATGATTATTAGAGATATTGAAGGTTCAAAAACCTATACAAGAATAGATTTAACCAATAAGACCTTTATGAAATCCCGTGTTTTTTACTTGTCACAAAACGATATTGTTTACGTTGAACCCAATAAATCTGCTGTTTCACAATCAGTCCTAGACAATAGAATTACCATAGGAATTTCTATTTTGTCGTTATTGATCACAACAACGGTTGTGATACTTAATTAATTCCAGAAAAGAACATGAGCCCATATCCACCTAAATTTTCAACCCAAAGTATAGATTACAAATCTATGGCTAGAACCTATACTAAACATTGGTTTTGGTTTATATTTTGTGGTATTTTAGCTATTTCACTGGCTTTCTTATACTTGCGCTATCAAATCCCTCAGTACTCAGCACAAGCGCAAATCAAATTAATTGATAAGGAATCCGATTCCCAGCTAAGTGTTTTCAAAGATTTGGGTGTTATTTCCGATGATAATAGCTCCATGCGTGCCGAGGATGAAATCCTTACCGTAAAATCACGATACAATTTGATGCAAGTGGTGAAGCGTTTGAAACTTAATGTACGTTACTTTTTGGTAGGCAATGTGGTGGATTCGGAGTTATACAAAGTCACCCCTATTAACTTAACATTCAGTGCATCCGATTCTTTAATCTATAAATCAAATTATGTTTTTTATCTTGATTTGGTTTCCAATACGACCTTGCGTTTTACTGAAAACATAGACGAGCCAGGAAAAGCGTTTAAATATGGTGATAGTATTGATACCTATCTAGGTAACATGACGGTAACCCTAAATAAAGACTACCACGAGAAATCGTTAAAAGATTTAAGACTGAAAGTGGTTATCAATCCAGTGTCTACCGTGGCTCAAAGATACTCTGGGAAAATTAGTATTTCGCCAGAACAAAGAGGCAGCAACATCTTGAATGTATATCTTGCCGACCCTGTACAAGAAAAGGCGCAAGATGTTATAAATGAACTACTTACAGTTTATAACGAAAACACCATTTTAGACAAAAAAGCGATTGCTGATAGAACTTCCAACTTTATCAATAATAGAATTAGTAGTCTTTATTCGGAGTTGTCAACCGTTGATCAAACCGCCGCCGAGTTCAAATCCACTCGTGGACTTACCAACATAGATTCGCAATCTGACATGAATTTGAGTGCTAGTGTTGAAGAACAGCAAGAACTGCAGAATACCCAAGTACAGATGAATATGATTTCGGCACTGGAGGACGAAATTGACACCTATAACGGCTACAACGATTATATACCCTATGGTGTAGGTGTAGACGATCCTAATTTGGGTAACTACATCACGAAGTACAATGACCTTGTATCCCAACGTAAAAAACTGCTGGAAAGTTCCGGTACAAACAATCCGGCGGTTGTACAATTGGATCAACAATTATCCGACTTAAAGGTCAATTTGAAATCCAGTATTTCATCCATAAACAAAAACCTTAATCTAAAAGCCAATACCCTCAGTGAAAACCTGAACAGGTACAAATCCAGTTTGTATATGGCTCCCAAAAATGCCAAAGCCTTAAGGGATATTACCAGAAAACAAGAGACTAAAGAGGCCTTGTATTTATATTTACTGCAAAAACGTGAGGAATCCCAGATTGCTTATGCTTCTACGGAATCTAACATTAAAATTATAGATCCCGCCTACAGTCTTAGCAAAGCACCCATTGGACCAGATAAAAAAGTAGTTTATTTAGGTGCTTTCCTTCTAGGAATGATTATACCCTTTTTCTTGATTTACACTCGTAATTTATTGGATACCAAAATCCATACACGTAAAGACCTTGAAAAGCTAATTGATGTTAATCCTATTTTAGGTGAAATCCCTGCGGTTTCTAAGAAGCAAACAAAGACTATTGTAAAAAATGATCATTCAGTTCTTGCCGAAGCTCTCAGGATTTTAAGGGCCAATCTGGATTATATGTTGAAATCCACTATGGATGCTAAAAAACCAAACAATATTGTTTATATAACTTCCAGTGTTTCAGGTGAAGGGAAATCCTTTGTTTCCTTGAACTTGTCTTCCATTCTGTCTAAATCCAACCTAAAAGTACTTCTTATTGAAGCCGACATAAGAAACCCAAAACTTATTACTAATTTTCCAGGATTCAAAAAAAATGAGATTAAGGGATTGACCGATTATCTTTATGATGAAACTGTAACAGTTGAAGACGTGGTAACCTCTGTTTCCAAAGATCATAAATTCGATCTTATTTTTTCAGGTAAAATACCACCAAACCCAACCGACTTGTTGATGAACAAGCGTCTTGAACTACTTCTTACGAGAGCCGCAAATGAGTACGATTATGTTATTGTAGATACCTCACCACTGGTGCCTGTAGCCGACACGCTTTTAATTTCAAAATTTGCAAGCGTCTTGTTGTATGTTGTGAAGTCCAATGAAACTGAAAGCAAGATCATTGAGCACCCCATCAAACTTAAGGAACAAGGTAAACTAAACCGTTTGGCCTTTGTTATGAACAATGTAAAATCCTCCGATTTAGGTTATGGTGGTAAATACGGCTATGGTTACGGAAATAAAAAGAAATGGTGGCAAAAAAAGTAATACTAAGCTAATCTATCTCTTACGTATTCAATTTTAGTTTTCCCATGAGGTTTGGCTTTGCCATTTTCGTCCAGATTTACCATTACAATACTGTCTACGGTAATAATGGTTTCCCTGGTCATCTTGTTGCGTACCTCACAGTTGAGCGTTAAAGAGCTTTTACCAAACTTGGTTACCTCTATGCCTATCTCTACAATGTCTCCCTGTTTTGCCGAGCTCATGAAATTGATTTCCGACATGAATTTGGTCACCACTCTAGGATTTTCCAATTGAATAATAGAATATAGCGCAGCTTCTTCATCTATCCACGCCAGTAATTTGCCTCCAAATAAAGTTCCGTTGGCATTTAAATCTTCGGGTTTAACCCATTTACGAGTATGAAATCTCATTACATATGTAATTAAAATAATGTTTCTTTATTA
>JAGQZG010000097.1 GCA_020435705.1 Mangrovimonas sp. | reverse complement strand
ACGGTTTGGCTCAAGGTAATATTCCCAAAGGTAGAAAGCTCCGGATTTTGGCCGTTGGCAACTTCGGCTAGATTAGGATCTACATACACTCCTGAAGCCGAAGCTGTTACATTAGGAAGGTAATTGCTTTTGGCTAACTTGACATCTTCGGCCGATAGTAAGGTGTCCTGTACCACGGTCTTGAGTTTAAGGTTCTCGGCAATGGCTTCCTGCATGACTTCCAATAGGGAGTATTTCTTATCTGCAGAAATTTCCGTGAGATTTCCCACAAAACTGGTATTGGTAAGGTAACTGTACTTTAGTGGGATTCCCAATGCCCTTGCCGTGTTGTAGTTTAGAGTCAGTCCCCGCTTCAAAACCAAAAAGGAAGAGGGCTCACTGAATTCGTCTCCTAAAACCACCGATTCCACGTTAAGTGCCACACGCCTAAAAAACTGCTCAATTTCCGACTTGTCATGATTGGTGGCCAACAGTCCGTTTTCCACATCAACTACTGGGGTTGTTGTAAAAGAAGGCAGTTTCCTATCTATAAGAAAACGGGCCAAGATCTTAATTTCATCATCAGAAAAATAATACCCTCCAACCATGTAAACAGCATCAAAACCTTCCACCTGATCCATAATATCATCCAAGGTAACAAATGGCACCAAGACCAGCTCCATATCCAAGGTCTGGCCTATGGAAGCAAAGACGCCTTCCAATGGAATTGCATCAAAAAAAGCCTGCTCAACAAAAACTGCCACCCGCTTGGGAGACACCAATTGCTTTAGGTAAGTTAAATCTTCTTCGTAAGAATGCAAAGTGGCTATAGCTGTGAAATTTTCAACCTTCTTGAAATCCAACAGAGATTTATCTGCCACGACCTCTTTGCTTAAAAACCCGAAAATGATGGTAGGCACCGGATAGTCCTGCTTTTCAACCAGAACTTTATTATTTACCGAACCAAATGATATAATTATATCAAACTTACTATTTACCAACTGATTGTAATTACCCAAAGCCACTGTAGGGTCAAAATGATTCACCAAGCGACCATTGTCAGGAAAAACAATGGCAGCATCTTCTCCAACCACCGAGATAATCTCTTCTTCCAAGAGGCTTAACTGAGCGTTAATTTCGGCATTGGACTTGTCTAGAAGAAAGCCAATTTTGTAAGTCTTTGTTTGGCTAAAAACAGGAATAGAAAGGAGTAGAAAAAACAGAACGTTTAGATACTTTTTCATGTTGGTTGATTGGTTTAGCTAGCTCTTAAAAGTAATCCTATTTTGTTAAAATTAAAAGTATTAGAAGATTAAGTTTACATTAGTTTAATATGTGGTTTGAAGTTGTTATTTTTGAACAAATAAATTTTTATGCTTAACAGAGACAAAATCGTTCAAAGATTTATCAGTTACGTAACCGTTGATACCCAATCCGATCCTAATTCCGAAACAACGCCAAGCACCCAAAAACAATGGGATTTGGCACACGCTCTAGTGAAGGAACTCATCGCTATTGGCTTGAAAGATGTAACTATTGACAACAATGCCTACATCATGGCAACCCTACCCAGCAATGTAGACCACGAAGTACCCACCATTGGGTTCATTTCTCATTTTGATACCTCTCCGGATTTTTCAGGCACTCATGTAAAACCGCAATTAGTGGAAAACTATGATGGTAAAGACATTATTTTAAATGAAGCTGAAGATATTGTCTTGTCTCCTGATTACTTTGAAGATTTGTTGCTTTACAAAGGACAAACACTTATTACCACAGATGGCACGACGCTTTTGGGTGCCGATGACAAAGCCGGTATTTGTGAAATAGTTTCGGCTATGGAATATCTTATTCAACATCCTGAAATAAAACACGGCACTATAAAAGTGGGCTTTACTCCTGATGAAGAAATAGGCCGTGGTGCCCATAAGTTTGATGTAGAAAAATTTGGCGCCGATTGGGCTTACACCATGGACGGCAGTCAGGTAGGCGAGTTGGAATACGAAAATTTCAATGCTGCCGGTGCAAAAGTGACCGTAAAAGGCAAAAGTGTACATCCTGGTTATGCCAAAGGCAAATTGGTAAACTCCATGTACATTGCTACCGACTTTATCAATTCCTTACCACGATTGGAAACGCCGGAACATACGGAAGAATACCAAGGGTTTTTCCATTTGCATCATATGGATGGCGATGTAGAGCAAACTACGTTACAATATATTATTCGCGACCATGACAGGGCACATTTTGAAGCTCGAAAAGAAGTGATGCAAAAGCTAACCAATGACATCAATGCCGAATATGGCAGAGAGGTCATTTCAATTGAAATTAAAGACCAATATTTCAACATGCGTGAAAAGGTGGAGCCTGTTATGCATATCGTAGATATTGCCGAAGAAGCCATGAAACAACTGGATATTGAACCCCTTATCAAAGCCATTCGCGGTGGCACCGATGGCTCCCAATTGAGCTATATGGGACTCCCTTGCCCCAATATTTTTGCCGGTGGCCATAACTTTCACGGGCGTTATGAATACGTTCCTGTAGAAAGCATTTTGAAAGCCACGGAAGTCATTTGCAAGATTGCCGAGTTGACTGCGGAAAAGTATTCTTAACTCTAACCCTTCAACCGTACTAAAGATTCTATAAAAATAATTTACCTTAGATACAAACTAAAACTAGTCATTTCATGAAAAAACTCTTTTATATTCTTATCGCCGCAGTGGTATTCAACTGTGGAAAAGATGTCAAGGAACCCAAAGTAGAGGAGCTACCAAAAGAAACAACTGATTTCCAATGGAAAGCCGACCAATTTGCCGACATCAAAGTGCTACGCTACCAAGTACCCGGTTTTGATGCTTTATCCGAAAAACAAAAACAACTGGTCTATTATTTAACACAAGCTGGTTTGAGTGGCCGCGATATCATGTGGGACCAAAACTACCGCTACAATTTAAAAATCAGAAAAGCCCTTGAAGACATCCTGAAAAACTATTCAGGGGATAAAACAAGCAAGGAATGGAATCAATTTGTAACCTATGCCAAGCGTGTCTTTTTTGCCAATGGGATCCATCACCATTATTCCAATGACAAAATGCTACCTGAATTTAGTCAGGACTACATGAAAGCCTTATTAACCAATGTGAATCATACCCTGTCTGACGAAGTTCTTACAGCCATGTTTGACCCTACGGTTGATACCAAGAAAGTCAATTTAGACCCTGCCAAAGGTTTGCTGCAAGGTTCGGCAATTAATTTCTACGCACCCGATGTGACTGCCGAAGAAGTGGAAAAATTCTATGCTCCTAAAATTGCAGCCTTGGACAAAAACGAGCCTATTGAATTAGGATTGAATTCAAAAATCGTTAAAAATGCCAACGGTGAGCTCGAAGAAAAAGTTTGGAAAGTTGACGGCATGTATGGCCAAGCCCTTGAAAAAGTGGTTTACTGGCTTGAAAAGGCCAAGACTGTTGCCGAAAATGAAAAGCAAGCAGAAGCCTTTGACCTTTTGATTAAATACTACCAAACAGGCGATTTACACATTTGGGACCAATACAACATTGCTTGGGCCAGTAACGAAACCGATATTGACTATATTAATGGTTTTGTTGAAGTTTATAATGATCCAATGGCCTACCGCGGGTCTTATGAAACAGTTGTTCAAATCACTGATTTTGACATGTCCAAGAAAATGAAAGTCTTGTCCGATAACGCCCAATGGTTTGAAGACAACTCCCCTTTGATGGAAGCGCATAAGAAAGCCAATGTAAAAGGTGTTAAATATAAAACAGTGAACGTAGCTGGTGAAGCTGGCGATTCGTCTCCTTCTACTCCTATTGGGGTAAATTTACCCAACAACAACTGGATTCGTCAAGAGCATGGTTCCAAATCGGTTTCCCTTGGCAATATCATTTATGCTTATAACCAAGATGGTGGCACAGACCGTTTGAAGGAGTTTGCAAATGATGAGGAAGAAGTTAAGTTAGAAGAGCAATATGGTGCCCTAGCCGACAAGCTGCATACCGCATTACATGAAGTTATTGGGCATGCTTCAGGACAAATCAACCCCGGTATTGGGCAACCCAAAGAAACACTTAAAAACTATTCCTCTACACTGGAAGAAGGTCGTGCCGATTTGGTAGGACTTTACTACTTATACAACCCAAAATTGCAAGAACTCGGCTTGGTAGACGACTGGAAAAAAGTGGGTATGGCCGCTTATGATGGTTATATTCGCAACGGTTTAATGACGCAGCTAGTTCGTTTAAACCTAGGAGACGATATAGAAGAAGCGCACATGCGTAACCGCCAGTGGGTATCAGCCTGGGCCTACGAGCAAGGCAAAGCCGATAATGTGATAGAAAAGGTAGAACGTAATGGTAAGATTTACTTCAACATCACGGATTATGAAAAGCTACATGAAATTTTTGGAAGATTGTTACGTGAAGTTCAACGTATTAAATCTGAAGGTGATTTTGAAGCTGGAAAAGCGTTGGTTGAAAACTATGGCGTGAAGGTAGACATCAATCTGCACAAACAGATTTTGGATAGAAATTCACAATTCAAGTCGGCGCCTTATAGTGGTTTCATCAACCCTAAAATTTCAGCCGATTTAGACGAAAACGGCAATGCCACCAACATCCATATTTCGTATCCAGACAATTTCTTGGAGCAAATGATGGAGTACGGCAACGAGTATTCTTTCTTACCGGAAGAAAATTGATTTAACACACGAACTGTTACCTTCAAAAATCACTTAAATACTGACCTTAAAAGGACTCCATGTTCAAGCATCAAGGTGAAAGTAGGACGCTCAAACACAATATCCAGTTGGCTATCCTACTTTCCTTTGTTGCCGGCATGGTTAATGTAGTGGGCTTTTTGTCAATCCAACAATTGACCACCAATGTAACAGGACACTTCGCTTTGTTTATTTACGATTTATCCAATTTTGAGCTTTCCAAAGGGCTTGTTTACTTTCTGTATATCTTTTCCTTTTTATTGGGTGCTTTTGTTTCCAGTTTGCTTATTGAAACGTTTAGGGAAAATAAAAAAATGAATGTTTTTGCCTTTCCTATTATTATTGAATCCGCCCTATTGATTTTAGTGGCTATCCTAGGTGGCAAAAACTTAATTTCGGCCAATTGGATTGCTTGCCTGCTCCTTTTTGCCATGGGACTTCAAAACTCTTTTGTGACCAAAGTTTCCAATGCCGTGGTGAGAACCACCCACTTAACAGGACTGTTCACCGATTTAGGCATTGAACTTTCCCATTTGTTTTTTCCGTCTTCTACACTACAAAAACAAAGCCTTAAGGCCACCATAAGACTTAGAATCTACATTATTTCCTTTTTCTTTTTGGGTGGTTTTGTGGGCGGTTATATTTTTTCCAGATGGCATTTTGGGTTCAATACCTTATTGGTTGGTGCTGCCATTTTGATAATTGCTTTGCTATATGACGATTTTAGTTTCAGGATCCTGAAGTCTGCCCGAAATTTTAGACAGAATCTTTAGGTTTGTTTTTATAGGCAAAATAACCGAACTTCGTTATCGATGGATATAAAGCATTTAAACGATTTATATCCTAACGTAGTGTTTCGTTATAACCAACCAATAGCAAATGATAAAAATTTTTAGGAATATCAGACAAAACTTAATCGCAGAAGGAAAAGTTGGAAGGTATTTGAAATATGCATTTGGAGAAATTATACTTGTAGTAATTGGTATTTTTTTAGCTATCCAGCTTAATGAATTAAACGAAAAAAGAAAAGATCATGAGAAGGAATTATCTTTTCTTTCAAAACTAAAAGATGATATCAATTTAGATATTATGAATTTAACTCAAAGTGATTCTACGTTTGCCTTATATGAATCTAGTTCAAACAAAGCCCTTGAGATATTTTACAGGGCGAATAAAGTAGAGGATATCATCGCTACTGATACGTTATTTATGTTTGCTTGGACCAATTTAAAAATAAATAAAAAAACCTATGATGAAATTCTCAATACCAGTGGTATTTACATTTTAAAAAATAATAAATCAATAAATGATATAACTGATTATTATGATCTAATTGAAACTACTCAAAAAGATATAACCAGTCTAAATAATAGCTCACAAACCTTTTTTGAAAGTCCAGATTTGATTAATCACATGTTATTGGTTAAAGAATATCAGAAACCATGGTTCGATGTCAATAAGATTGACACAACTTGGATTGGCAATTTTAACTCACCCACAACGTTAGCTTTGTACAGATTTTATGGTAATGCGCAATTTGGTGTTAATTACTTAAGGCGGGAATGGGGTCAAAGTATTATTAAAAGTGGCAAGAACTTAGTAGATGAAATTGAGCAAGAGTTGAAGGACAAAAATTATAAACAATAAATAACGAAAGTACAACGTCGTACATTAGCTATGGCTAGTTGAGCACTCAATTGAAAAATCTTCTGAATTTCCCAAAGGCAGTTTTGTCTGGAAAGATTAGAGAAACAATGCTACTACTTTTTGACAGAACCAATAACAAAACCCTAACATGAAAAAAGTCACCTCCGTAGAAGAATATATAGAAAACAACAGCCATTATGGGGAAGCCTTAAAAATCCTCAGGGAGCTAATCCTAAGTACAGAGCTGGAAGAGACTATCAAATGGAATTCGCCCGTGTATGCACTCAACGGAAAGAACGTACTGAGTTTTGGGGCGTTTAAACACCATTTTGGCATTTGGTTTTTTAACGGGGTTTTCCTGAAAGACGAACATAACTTACTGGAACAGGCCCAAGAGAAAACCAAAGGACTTCGCAACATGAAAATGACTTCTATAGACCAACTAAACAAACCCGTGGTTTTGGCCTATATTAAGGAAGCTATTGAGAATCAAAAGTTGGGCAAGGAAATAAAACCGGAGGCAAAAGGAAAAACTGTTGATATTCCCGAAGAACTGAATGCTGCCCTAAAGAAAGATAAAGTGTTGATGGATAGTTTTAAGGCTTTGACCCCGTTTAAGCAACGAGAGTATTGTGAGTATATTGATACTGCTAAACGAGCTGAAACCAAACAAACACGATTGGAAAAAATTATTCCCATGATCAAAAAAGGAATTGGGCTTAATGATAAGTATAGGGATTGCTAATCACTATCTTTTACAAAAAAATAAAGGCTACCAAATTGGTAGCCTTCAATGTCATAAATAGAGCGTAAATTACTCAGGCGTGTTTTTGAGTTTGCTGCTCATTTCCATGGAAATGGCAGAGCGGTCAAACTTTAGCTTTCCAGCTAAGGTTTCAATAACACAGGAATTATCCTTGTCATTCAATTCAACCACTTTACCGTGAAGACCACTTTTAGTGATCACTCTATCACCTCTTTTTAATTCCTGAATGAATTTCTTTTCCTGTTTTTGTCTCTTTAATTGAGGTGCCAACATGAAAAAATAAAAAACTACAAAAATTAAAATAAAGGGTAAAAATGTTCCGAATCCTTCCATAAAAAATTAATCGTGGTTATGTCCTTCATGTCCAGGTTGTGTGGACGATTTAACAGCAGCAGTTGTTGTTGGCTTAATACTTGTTGGTGTTGTTCTAGCAGGAGCGTTAGGATCTGGTTTTACAAATGCTTTAATCTTAACGGCTTCTTTTCCTGTAGCTGTATTCGCGGTAATATTGATGGTTTTGGATACGTTTCCAGAACCAGAACCGTTAAAGGTTACAGAAAACTTAGCTGATTCTCCTGGAGCCAATGGATCTCTGCTCCAATCTTGAGGCACTGTACAACCGCAAGTACTCTTAATATCCGTAACAATCAGAGGTGCTTCACCTTTATTGGTGTAAACAAACTCGGTCGTTACATGTTGCTTGGAATCAATTTCGCCAAAGTCATGCTCAACTTCATTGAATTCCATAACTGGAAAGTTATCGGCAGAAGCATCTCTTTCCGCTGCAGCAGCCACATTATTTGAATCAATTTTCTTGGTTGCATCATCTTTACAAGATGTAAAGGCTATTAAACTTAATACGCTTAAACTTAATATGAGCTTTTTCATAATTCTTGTTTTTTTATTAATGGGTGATAAAAGTACTAATTATTTCCTATTACATCAACCCTCTACCTGTTTTATTTAAAACACCTGCTTCTTGGTAATCTTTTACCAAACGGTCCAGAATACCATTAATGAAAATACTGCTTTTGGGTGTAGAGTATTCTTTGGCAATCTCAAGATATTCATTTATAGTCACTTTGGTAGGGATTGTTGGAAAATGACTAATCTCGCATACGGCCATTTCCAAGAGTACAAAATCTACTTCGGCAATACGCTCTGAATCCCAATTATTGGTTCTTTCGGCTATGATTTTGTTTAATGCCTCTTTGTTTTCATAGGTTTTTTTAAGAAGATCTTCGGCAAACTGCAAGTCTTCTTTATCCTTTAATAAAGCGGGCACAAAAAAAGCATCTTCAGAATTGGGTTTCGCTT
Source organism: Mangrovimonas sp. (assembly GCA_020435705.1). Lineage (GTDB taxonomy): Bacteria > Bacteroidota > Bacteroidia > Flavobacteriales > Flavobacteriaceae > HKST-UBA85. Next base: position 1,569 of record JAGQZG010000097.1, on the reverse strand, counting down.
TTCTTAGAAGTTTCAGAATAATGGTATTTACCGCTGGCAAATCGTCTAGCCAGGTAAGGTTTTTATCTTCCAGATATTCATACAGCTTTTCATTGGGCGCAATGATTTCCTTGTACATATCTATCATGAAATGCTTGTCGTCAATAAAATCGGACGTTTTGGTTTTCATATAGTCTGTATACAATTGGCTATTTCTAACTTCCTTGAACAACAGGTCTATATACTCAAAATCGTTTCGCCAATAATTTACTTTATGCTTATCAATTGTATCCTGAAGCAACTTGTTGTTTGCCAAAAGTTGAATAAGTTGGTTGTTAATAAACTTTTTATTGGGATTTTTATCCGCTTGGGTTGCAAGGTGTTTAAGGCTAGAACGCTCAATATAATCTTCTGCCTTATCGTGTAGTTCAATAAAAATGGATAAAAGCAAAAGGTATAGTTGGTACATACCATTAATGCTGGTGTGCAAAAATTTTAAATCCTTGGTGAGTGAAATTTCTTCGGCACTTTTGTTGGCATACAGGGTTTGCATAACTTTTACCCTGATGTGTCTTCTGTTCAGCATACTACAAAGAACTACTTAATAATGTTAGGTACAAAAATTAAAAAAGGCGAATGTGATTCACAATCGCCTTGCAAAAATAAGATTATTTTAGTTTACTTTCTTGCTTTTTCTTCTTTTCTGGCCGCAATTCTATTTCTAGCTATTTGCAATGCCGCTTGGTTAGGCGTGATATTTTGAACCTCAGCTGTTGAAAGAATTTCCAATGTGGTGTTGTAGATATTCTCTGTCTTGCGAATGATTTCTTTTTTTCCATAGCCTTCCAATTCGGCATACACATTAATGATGCCACCAGCATTGATCAAGAAATCCGGAGCGTAGACAATCCCTTTTTGCTGCAACAAAGCACCGTGCTTATCTTCTTGAGCCAATTGGTTGTTGGCTGCGCCAGCAATAACTTGAGCCTTAAGCGTGCTTATGGTATCATCATTAATGGTTGCTCCAAGGGCACAAGGCGCATAAATGTCCATCGTTTCAGCATACAGATTGTTACCTCTATAAATGTCAACACCATACTTTGCACTCACTGCTTGCAAGCGTTCTTCATTAATATCGGCAATCACCACGTTAGCACCTTCAGTGGTTAAATGTTCAACTAAAGATTCTCCAACATGGCCAATACCTTGAACATAGACCACTTTATTTTCAAGAGTATCCGTTCCGAATTTGTATTTGGCAGCGGCTTTCATTCCCATAAACACGCCATAAGCAGTAATGGGCGAAGGATTACCCGCACCACCTTTAGCTTCAGAAATACCTGTTACATAAGGAGTTACCTCACGAACCAAATCCATATCACTGGTTTCCATACCCACATCTTCAGCAGTAATATATCGCCCACTTAAGTTATGGACAAACTCAGCAAATTTGCGCATTAACTCAGGTGTTTTTTGAGTTTTGGCATCACCAATAATTACGGCTTTACCACCTCCTAAGTTCAAGCCGGTAATAGCCGATTTGTAGGTCATTCCTCTAGAAAGTCTCAACACATCGTTGAGGGCTTCCCA
>JAGQZG010000096.1 GCA_020435705.1 Mangrovimonas sp. | reverse complement strand
TCACCGTTTACCTTAATGGTGTTTTTGGTTAGAAGATGGTCTTCCTCGGCAACCCGTTTAACTGAATTGCAGGATAGGAAAGCTCCTATTGTTAAGAGAAATAGTATTATTTTTGAAAACCTTGATCTCAAGTAAAGCGGATATTTAAAATCAAAAATACATTATTTGCATGTTATCAAAAAACCAAATAAAGTTTATAACTGGTCTTCATCAAAAAAAATATCGAGACGAGCACAAACTCTTCATTGCCGAAGGCTTTAAAACTATTTCCGAACTTTTGGACTCCAACATGCAACTGCACGAATTGTACACAACCAAGCCTCTCAATAGTGATGCCAAAGCGACTTTGATCACCGAAAAAGAGCTTGCCAAGATAAGTACGTTAAAAACACCCAATAGGATGTTGGCAATTTTTAAAATTCCAGAACCCCAACCTATTGATCAATCCAAACTTATTCTTGCACTGGATGATATTAGGGATCCGGGTAATTTAGGAACCATTATTAGATTGTGCGATTGGTTTGGCGTGATTGATTTGGTTTGCAGTCTCACCACTGCCGATTGCTACAACCCCAAGGTCATACAATCCAGTATGGGATCAATTGCGAGAGTGAACATCAATTATATGCCGTTAGAGGCTTTTTTGAAAGATAGTGCACTAAAAAAAATAGGCACTTTTATGGATGGTGAAAATGTTTACAAAACAATTTTGCCGGAAAAAGGGATTCTCATCATGGGTAATGAGGCCAACGGGATTTCAAAAGATATTGAAGCTTTGTCAGACCTTAAAATAGCCATTCCAAGGTTTGGCGAACTGCAAGAAACGGAAAGCTTGAATGTAGCCACCGCCACCGCTATTCTGTTAAGCGAATTTAAACGGAATTCTACTGAAAAGTAAAGTTGATGAAAACGCCTCTGGTTTTCATGGATTCAATATTACTTGTCCACGGACTGTTGGGATCAACATCTCGCACTAACTCGTCATTCAAACCAAATACACCTCGAATGGAAGGGGTGAATTTGAAATAATAAAGGTAGAAATCAATCCCAAAACCTATCTCATAGAAAAAGACATTCTTTTTGGTCCTAAATTGACCATTGCTGTTGTCTTCAGGATTTTTCTCGTTGCTGGAAAGATTGATTGCCGTTGAAACACCACCTAACAAGAAGGGTTTGAAATTGTTTAGGCGTTTAGCCGAAAACTTGACCAGTAACGGAAAGTGAACGTATGTAGACTTGACTTCCCGGGTCAAATCGGAGTCGTTAAATTCCATGCCGTTAAAATAACTAGGATGGTAGGTGAGTTCTCTGTTGGTTATATAAAGACCTGGTTCCAAACGAAGATCCAAATAATCATTAATGCGCATGTTCCCAATTAAACCCACATTAAAACCGGTACTCTTTGTAACCAAAATGTCCGGCTTGTCCGTTTTGTAGTCGAAATTGAAATCATAACTGTTGAAACCAAGAAAATAGCCCCAACTGAGAAAGGGTTTGTCAAAATTTTCATTGTTCAAAATCTTCTCCCTTGAGAAAAGTTGAGCATTAGCTAACTGTATGGTTGAACATAGAAGAATTAAGGCAACTATTTTTTTCATATTATTTTGATGCTGAATATATGGTGGCAACTCCAAATGTTTGTGGGAAATGCTTAACATCTATAAACCCAATTTTGCGTAAAATATTGTTCAGGTTCTCCCCGTGTGGAAAAACTGATGCCGATTCAGATAAATAGCCGTAAGCGCTTTTGTCCTTGGAAAACAATTTACCTATAAGCGGCAAGATGTTCTTGGTATAAAAAGCATACCCTTGCTTGTAAGGCGCTTTACTTGGAACCGATGTTTCCAAAATCACGAAGATCCCGTTAGGCTTCAAGACCCGCTTTATTTCAGAGAGTCCTTGCTCTAAATTTTCAAAATTCCGGATACCAAAGGCCACCGTTATGGCATCAAAGCTATTGGCTTCAAAAGGCAAATTCTCTGAATCTCCCAAAACAAATTCAATCTTGTCTTCCAGATGCTTTTCCTTCAGTTTCTTTTTACCAATATCCATCATCCCTTGGCTTATATCCAGCCCCACAATTTTATGGGCACTGGTATCGGTAAGGGCAATGGCCAAATCGCCTGTTCCTGTGGCAATATCTAAAATACGACTAGGTTGAGAGGTTTTTACCAGAGCCACAACATTTTTTCGCCATTTCACATCAATTCCAAAGGAAATCACACGGTTTAGGCCATCGTATTCTTTTGAAATAGTATCAAACATGTGGGTAACCTGTTCTTTTTTTCCTAATTCGCTACCTTTATATGGTTTTACTTTTGACAAATTGTTAAATTTTAGGCAAATATAAACCATATCGGGAGCAATAAGCAAAAGGTTAACCAAATTATTATCAAAGAATAAACCACTTTCAAATAGTTAATTTTAATTTATATTTGTCAAGTTCTTACTCTTATATTTCATGAAAATAATTATTGCAGGTGCTGGAGAAGTAGGGTTTCACTTGGCTAAACTATTGTCTTATGAGTCTCAGGAAATCACCCTTATAGACACAAATAAAGAAAGTTTACAGTATGCGGAAACGCATCTGGACATTCGTGTTATAAAAGGTGATGCCACATCTATTGCAATTTTAAAAGATGCCAGGGTAGAGAATAGTGATTTGGTTATTGGGGTAACATCTTCGGAAACCAGCAACATTACTGCGTGCGTCATTGCCAAGCAATTGGGGGCCAAACGTACCATTGCGAGAATTTCCAATACAGAGTTTATCAGACATAAAGAAGAAGTTGGATTTACTAAGTTTGGTGTGGATGAACTTATTTCGCCTGAAGCTTTAGCGGCTGAAGAAATAAAACTACTCCTTGACCAAGCGGCTTTTAATGATAGTTATGAGTTTGAAGATGGCGCCTTGACAATGGTAGGATTAACGCTTTCCAGAACAGCTTCGTTTGTGGGTAAGACCGTTAAGGAAGCGGCCGAAATTTTTCCTGAAATACATTTTGTTCCTATTGCTATTCAGCGTTTTGGAACGCAATACACTATCATTCCACGAGGCGATACCTTGTTCAAGGAAGGAGACAATGTGGTATTCATAACATCTAAAGGAGGTGATGAAGAGCTGTGCGGGTTAACCGGAAAAGCAAATGTGGATGTGAAGAACGTCATGATTTTAGGTGGTGGTAAGATAGGGTACAAAACGGCGCGTGATTTAGGGAAGCAGATCAATATCAAGCTAATAGAAAAAAACAAAGAACGGTCTTTTGATCTCGCTGATGAGCTTCCCAATACACTTATAATTAATGGTGATGGTAGGAATGTGGATTTGCTTGAGGAAGAAAACCTGGCCGATATGGATGCGTTCATTGCGGTAACAGGAAACTCAGAGACCAACATCATGTCTTGTCTGGTGGCCAAATCAAAGAATGTTAGGAAAACCATCGCTTTGGTAGAAAACATGGATTATTTTGCTTTGTCGCAATCTATAGGTATTGATACCCTGATCAACAAAAAGCTATTGGCTGCCAATAATATTTTCAGGTACATTAGAAAAGGGGAAGTTATCGCCATGACCAAGCTCAATAATATGAATGCCGAATTATTGGAGTTTAAAGTCAAAGCCACTTCAATAGTATGCAACAAACTTATCAAGGCTATTGAATTTCCGCGCACGGCCATTATTGGTGGTGTTATTCGGGATTCTAAGGGCTTAATTGCCTTGGGTGATTTTCAAATATTAGAAGGCGATTTGATAGTTGTGTGTTGTCTTCCCCAGTCTATTCAACATGTAGAAAAACTGTTTCTTTAGCTTATGAAGCTGAATTATAAGATTATATTTCATTTTTTTGGTTTGCTATTGTTGTTCAATGGCGGCTTCATGCTTTTGGCTACCCTTATGAGTCTTATCTATAAAGATGGCGTCACGCTTAACTTGTTGGTTGCTGGTTTGATAACGGTAGTTAGTGGGATTTCAATGATGTATAGAACTCGGGACCACCAAAAGCAAATGAACAAACGCGAGGGGTATCTGGTTGTTACTTTTGGCTGGATAATCATGGCACTATCGGGAACCTTGCCCTATATTTTGACCAATGCCATTCCTTCGTTTACACATGCTTTTTTTGAAACCATGTCAGGTTATACCACAACAGGTGCCACAATTCTAAACGACATAGAAATAGTTCCTGAAGGGGTACTGTTTTGGCGAAGTCTAACCCATTGGATAGGCGGAATGGGCATTATTGTTTTGGCAGTGGCTATTTTGCCACTATTGGGTATTGGGGGCATGCAAATTTTTGCTGCCGAAGCGCCTGGGCCAAGTACCGATAAATTGCATCCGAGAATTACGGATACAGCCAAACGCCTATGGCTCATTTATTTTACCTATACGGCTGTAGAAACACTTTTGCTCACTGTTGCAGGAATGTCCTTTTTCGATGCTATCAATCATTCTTTATCAACATTATCAACGGGAGGGTTTTCAACCAAAAACGCTAGTGTAGCCCATTGGAACGACCAACCGGTAATTCAATACATTATTATTGTATTCATGTTTTTGGCTGGAACGAACTTTGTTTTGAGTTATTTCGCTTTCAAAGGAAAAGTTCAAAAAATTATCAGGGATGAAGAGTTAAAACTCTATTTCAAATTCATTCTCACATTTACCGTTTTTACAGCTCTGATTATTTATTTTAAAGCCGATTTTTCAATGTCCTCTATTGATCATCCCATGGTATGGGGGCGTGCCGAAAGCTCATTGCGCCATGCTTTGTTCCAAGTTCTTACCGTTGTTACCACAACTGGTTTTATCACAGCAGATTATACTATGTGGACCAGTTTCTTGGTGGTGTTTTTCTTTGGGTTGATGTTTTTGGGAGGTTCTGCGGGAAGTACTTCTGGAGGTGTAAAGGTGGTGCGTCATTTGATTATGATCAAAAACGGGTTTCTGGAATTTAAAAGAACCTTGCATCCCAATGCCATATTACCGGTGCGATATAATACAAAATCGGTGTCTGGTGAAATCGTATTTAACATCTTGGCATTCTTTATCTTGTACATGCTCTCGTTCATTATTGGGGCGTTGGTTTTTTCGATGTTTAATATAGACTTCCAGTCGTCAGTAGGGTTGGCTGCTTCCAGTTTGGGAAATATTGGGCCGGCGCTGGGTAATTTTGGCCCCGTCAACAATTATGCGGCATTACCACAGTTGGCACAATGGTGGTGCAGTTTTTTAATGCTCATTGGTCGTTTGGAACTCTTTACGGTGCTTATTATTTTAACTCCTTTTTTCTGGAGGAATAGATAACAGTTCTTCAACTTATCAAGACACTTCATCCTGATTTTTATACAGTTGGGTGCCATGCCGTGTAACATTTTGGTTGTACCATCGTCTTAATTATGTAACCAATCAAAAAACAATAAAATGGAACTAGTATTAACAACTCAGGATTTAGAACCGTTACCTTCAAGTAAGAAACGTATTCAAAAAAGAACCCATTATGGTATTTTAAATACCTCTTACAAATGCATGGCGCGCGAAAATTATAAGCACACTAATGACAACCATCTTTTTTCGGTAAGAACAAGGATGAAATCAGAACGATTCAGAATCACTACGCCTTCACCCGATGCACTTATTAAGTTTGTTCTCTTTTTGGCTATCCTTACCGTAGCTTTCTAAGAACAATTTCTGTAACATTTCCTTAAAGGGAACTACCAATAATTATATAGGCAATTAATATTTGAAGATACTAAAGGCTGAAACTTTTATGTATCTTCAATTTTATTATTTCAATTTAAATTATGGCTTTTAGTTTTGGTGGTCCTGGTTCTTCTATGTTGCAATCATATCATAGTAATGAAAACCAACGTAAGAAAAGAAAGCATTTTGATAAGGATGCACTGGGAAGTAATGAGGGGCAAGGCAAGACGGAGTTCAATTTGCCCGAGGCAAGTCCTCAAGTTTTAAGGGACATTAGGGCCAAAATGAAAAAGCAAAGGCAAAAGTTTCTCTTGCGAACTTGTGCATTTGGTGTTTTATTTTTGATATTTGTTGTTGTCTTATTAAACTATTTAGGTTAGAATATGCCCTTAGGAGAATCCATGATTACGGTTCTTAGGAACAATAGATTACTTGCAAAGCGAAGAAAGAACAAGTTCGAGCAGCAAGAAGAGATTCACTATTCAAAAGATAAAAAGTTCAAGAAATTTCCCAAGGCAAGTCCGGAACTTCTCAAGAAAATAAGAAAAAAGTTACGCAAGGAAAGATGGATTCTACTGGAAAAAACCATCATTTGGTTTTCGGTAGTAGCATTTATGATTCTCTTGGTGTTAAAAACCGTTTTTCAGTAGCTTTTAGTATGGTTAGCTTACGGCGTCTTTAATCCGTTTAATAGCTTCTTTTATTTCTTCCTGACTGGCAGCATAGGATATCCGTATGCAGTTGCTATCTCCAAACGCATCACCGGTTACGGTTGCCACTAGCGCTTCTTCCAGTAAATACAAAGAAAAATCAGTAGCATTGTTAATGGTTTTCCCGCGTAGTGTCTTTCCGAAGTAATACGTTACATCAGGAAATACGTAAAACGCACCATCGGGAACGTTGGTTTTAAAGCCTGGAACTTCGTTCAATAAATCTAGTACCAAATCCCTTCGCACCTTAAACTCATCAATCATATATTGTACTTTGGAAGGCGATGCGTTCAGTGCATTGATAACTGCACGTTGCGCAATACAGTTGGCACCGCTGGTAATTTGTCCTTGCATTTTATTGCAGGCACGGGCAATCCATTCGGGTGCGCCAATATAACCTATACGCCAACCCGTCATGGCAAAGGCTTTGGAAACCCCATTTACGGTAACGGTTCTATCGTACATGCCATCCACTTGGGCTATACTATAATGGCCGTTTTTTGTATAATTGATAAGCTCATAGATTTCATCGGAAACCACAAAAATATTTGGATGTTTTTTAATGACTTCGGCAAGTCCTTCCAATTCCTCTTTGCTGTAAACAGAGCCACTAGGGTTGCAAGGAGAGCTAAACCAAATCATTTTGGTCTTTGGTGTAATGGCCGCTTCTAATTGCTGAGGCGTCATTTTAAAATTGGTTTCAATGCCTGTTGGCACTTCTACAGGAACGCCATCGTAAAGCTTTACGATATCCGAATAACTCACCCAATAAGGGCAAGGTAAAATAACTTCATCACCTTCGTTCAGCATCACACCGGCAACATTGGCCAACGATTGTTTGGCTCCAGTGGAAACTACAATTTGGTTGGGGGTATACGTTAAATGATTATCACGCTTGAATTTGGTGATAATAGCATCTTTTAAATCGGCATAACCATCAACGGGCGAATAGGAATTGTAATTATCATTGATAGCCTGGATTGCGGCTTCCTTGATAAAATCTGGGGTATTAAAATCGGGTTCACCCAGACTAAGACCAATAATGTCTTTTCCTTGTGTTTTGAGTTCTCTTGTCTTGGCTGCCATGGCTAGAGTGGCAGACGTAGACATGTTGTTGATTCGATCGGATAATAAGTGGTTCATTTAAAAAGCAAAATGATGTTAGGTTATGCTTATAGCGCTGGCTTCATTCCCATTTCCTTTAAGAACCTAAAATGGGCAACAATGGCTTTGCGCATGGATTTGTACTCGTTGTATGGTAAATTGAATTCTTTGGCAGTTTCCCTTACTATTTTTGAAATCTTGGAATAGTGTACATGGCTGATATTAGGGAAAATGTGATGCTCTACCTGATGGTTTAAGCCGCCCGTAAACCAATTGACCAATTTATTTTTAGTTGAAAAGTTAACGGTGGTCATTAACTGGTGGATAGCCCAAGAATTTTTCATGGTGCCGTTTTCTTCAGGGAGTGGCATTTCGGCTTCTTCCATTACATGGGCCAACTGAAAGACCACACTTAAAATCAGGCCAGCTGTATAATGCATAACAAAAAAGCCGATCAATATTTTCCACCAAGCTAAATCAAAAAACACTAAAGGAATTACAATCCAAATAGCAACATAAATAAGCTTTGAAATCACTAATTTACTCCAGTTCCATACAGGATTTGGAAACTTTCCATAGGCCAACTTACGTCTCATGTAACGTTTCATTTGTTGCCAATCGGTAGTGATTGCCCAGTTAATGGTAAGCAATCCATAGAGCAAAATTGAGTAGTAGTGTTGGAATTTATGATGCCATCTCCATTCTGAATGTTCAGAAAAACGAAGAATTCTACCCGCTTCCAAATCTTCGTCATGACCATGGATATTGGTGTAGGTGTGATGCAGTACATTATGCTGTACTTTCCAATTGTATACGTTGCCCGCCAAGATATAGATGCTACTGCCCATTAGTCGGTTAATCCACTCCCTTTTGGAATACGAACCGTGGTTGCCATCGTGCATTACATTCATTCCCACGCCAGCCATTCCCACGCCCATGACAATGGTTAAGAGTAACTGTGCCCAACCTGGAATGTCCAAGGTCAACAATAGGAAGTAAGGTGTTAGGAAAATGGAAAACATTACAATGGTTTTTACCCATAATTTCCAGTTTCCAGTACGTTTTATGTTATTTTCCTTGAAATAAGTATTTACACGTTGGTTCAAGGTTTTGAAGAACTTAGCCGAATCGGTTCTGGAAAAAGATACTTTTTGAAATGTCATAATTTTAATTTTGCTATTAATTGATTTGGGAGGGTCTTACAACCGCCCAAAGATACAGAAATAACGAAATTAGGGGGTATCTATTATGCTAAAATATACACAACAAATGCCTATTTTTGTTGAAAATTTGCCTAATGGAACTTATTCTCAAGTATTTTCAGGGACTTTCACAAAAGCAACAGGAACAATTTAAGCAGTTGGCTCCTTTGTATGTCGAGTGGAATGCCAAAATAAACGTAATTTCCAGAAAAGATATAGATGAGCTATACTTGCGTCATGTGTTGCATTCTTTGGGCATTTCGAAAGTTCAAGCGTTCAATCCTGGTTCTAAGGTATTGGATATAGGTACTGGTGGTGGGTTTCCGGGGATTCCTTTGGCCATTATGTTTCCCGAAACACAGTTTCACCTAGTGGATTCCATTGGGAAAAAAATAAAGGTGGTACAAGAGGTAGCTCAGGCACTGGGATTGGAAAATGTAAAAGCTGAATCCATTCGTGCCGAAAAAGTTGAGGGCCAATTTGATTTTATCGTTAGCCGAGCGGTGACCAACATGAACGATTTTGTTTCATGGACTAAAGGCAAAGTAAAAAAACAGTCGACCCACGACCTTAAAAACGGTATCCTTTATTTAAAAGGTGGCGACTTGACCGAAGAACTTCAAAAATTCACTACGGTTCAACTTTTCAATCTAACCGATTATTTTGATGACCCTTTTTTCGAAACCAAAAAAGTGGTGTATTTGCCAGTTAAGTTTAAAGGTTAATGCAAATCCTTTAGTGAAATGCTTTCATGTCAATTACAAATCGGTATTTAACATCAGCTTTCATAACCCTGTCCCAAGCCTCGTTTATCTCTTCCATTTTAATCATTTCTACATCGGAAACAATATCGTGTTCGGCACAAAAATCAAGCATCTCCTGGGTTTCCTTAATTCCGCCAATTAATGAGCCGGCAACCGATTTGCGCCCAAAAATGAGTCCCATACTATGGATATCTACTGGAGTGGCACCTACCAATACCATAGTCTTGTCAATTTTCAGTAAGGGAATGTAGGGGTTGATATCGTGACTTACAGGAATGGTGTTCAATAGGAAATCAAAAGTTCCTGCATGTGCAGCCATTTGTTCTGGATCTTTGGATATTAAAACATCTTTGGCGCCTAAACGTTTAGCATCTTCGCCTTTTTCAGGCGATGTGGTAATCATCACAACGTTGGCGCCCATAGCGGATGCAAATTTAACGCCCATATGGCCTAGTCCGCCAAGCCCAATAACGCCCACTTTTTGTCCTTTTCCTACGTTCCAATGTCTAAGAGGTGAATAGGTTGTGATACCCGCACAAAGTAATGGAGCCACAGCCTTTGTGTCCAGTTTATCAGAAACTTTAAGAACAAAATCTTCGGTTACGACTATTTGAGTGGCA
>JAGQZG010000095.1 GCA_020435705.1 Mangrovimonas sp. | reverse complement strand
GTTATGTGATTGACATCAAAGATTTAAAAGAGATTATCAAAACACAGATAGAAGATGTCATGGATCATAAAAATCTTAACCTTGAAGTAGAAGAGTTTAAAGACTTGAATCCAACAGCTGAAAATATTGTGGTGGTTATTTACAACAGAATAAAGCCCTTCATCAAGTCTGAAATGGACTTGGAAATTACTCTATACGAAACGCCTAGAAATTTTGTCACCTACTCAGGAAAGTAAAATGAAAACACCACTTTACCCAATTAAATTCAATCCCATATTGAAAGAGCGTATTTGGGGCGGAAATAAGTTAATGACATTGTTTAACAAACCAAGTGACCTGGAAAATATAGGTGAAAGCTGGGAATTGAGCGATGTGGAAGGGGATACGTCTATCGTGTCAAATGGGGCCTTACAAGGGATGTCTTTGAAAGAACTGCTCAATAATTACGGCGCAGATTTAGTGGGATCGAAAGTTTACGGACAATTTGGTAACAAGTTTCCCTTACTTATAAAGTTTATAGATGCTAAGGAAGATTTGTCTATTCAATTGCACCCTAATGATGCCTTGGCCAAACAGCGCCACAATTCTTTTGGAAAGACTGAAATGTGGTACGTGATGCAGGCCGAGAAGGAAGCCAAATTGATAGTCGATTTCAAATCTGGTGTTACGGTTGAGTCTTATTTGGAACACTTGGGAAGTAAAAAGTTACCCGAAATACTCCATTTTGAAAGGGTAGAAAAAGGCGATACCTACTTTATTGAAGTTGGCCGTGTACATGCTATTGGGGCGGGTGTTCTTTTAGCCGAAATACAGCAAACCAGTGATATTACCTACCGAATTTATGATTGGGATAGGGTAGACGCCAAAGGAAACTCAAGAGAGCTTCATACTGATCTGGCCATTGATGCGATTGATTTTAATATGGACAGGGATTTTAAAGCTTCGTATTCTACCGACGAAAATGTGACTAATCCCATGGTGAGTTGTCCTTATTTCACCACAGGGTACTTGCCGGTTACTAAACCTATTGCAAAAACCAATATGCAAGATTCTTTTTTGATTTATATGTGCGTAAGCGGTAAAGTAACGTTTGAAGCCAATGGTGTAACCACTCAAGCCAATACTGGAGAAACCATTTTGATTCCAGCGTCAGTTAAAAACATAACTATTTTACCCGAAGAATCTTCGGAACTTTTGGAAGTATATATTAAATAAAAATCCCAAACAGTCAGGCTGTTGGGAATTTCACTTACGACGCCAGTTGCCTATTGGTAACCGATTTTTCAACGAGTGGAAAATCAAACAAAGCACTGGAAATGGTCTCCTCGGTTTTAGAGGTTTTCTTGCTTTTGGTCACAATAATACTCACCATCAATTTATCAGGATTGCTATTGATTACTTGTGCCTGAATGGTAAGCCTGTCATTCAAGAACGCATTTTTATGCATTTTGAATTTGTAATCCGATGCTTGTGGCATGTAGTTAGAATAAAATTCTTTAAGGGGATATGTAGCTATGGCCTTGATCTGGTCAAATAAAATGTTGGGAAGTAAAAAGCCGTTGACGTTACTGGTGGCTTTGGTAACTACAAATGGAACGTTGGTATATATTGGGTTGCTAAGGGTTTTCATTTTTTTAAGTATTAAGGTAAAACACTAATGGTACGGGTTCTAATCTTACTTGATGCGTTGGCATAAGGTAGTTGCACATTTGATTGACAAGCTTTTGAATGTTGGATTTTGATGTTTGTTGAATACGTTTCATGATTATAAAATTTAAATTGAACATTATTAAATTAAAAAAGGTGCTCTGTTTACAAGCACCTTTTAAGTTATGTTTAGACTATGTTTTTGTTAACTCTAACTGTTCAAAAAGATGCTTGGTACGTAACGGGTACATTTAATGACGGTCTGCGCATGTTGTTGCGACTGCCACATTGAGGAACCATTACTATGCATTTTTTGAATTGTCATGAGATAAAACTAAGAAATAAAACCGAAAGTTTAACAACTTTAGTTTAATTATAACATTAAATTTTAGTTTTTACGTAATTTTGCCAAAAACAAATACAAGATTATGGCAAATGTTAGAAACCTTAAGAAGGATATTAACTACGTTCTAGGAGACATTATTGAAGCGGTTTATGTTTGGGAATATTCAAACCCAAGTAAAGACACTAAAAAGAGCGAAGCAATCATTGATGAAGCAATAGCTGTTTTTGATGAATTGATTGAGAAAGTAAACGATAAGACTGTCGAAAACAAGAAAGCTCACTTTAAAGGCATTAAGGATGAGTTGGAAACCAAAGGCCGAGAACTTATAGACAAGATCAATAAACTGGATTAAATTTTTTAGTTTGTGCTTGCCAATATAGTTTTCAGAATAGTGTAAAAAAAGCCCGAACAAGAGTTCGGGCTTTTTTTATTCTGCCTTTCTTTTAGTGATTTCTTCTTTTAGGAGTTTTCCATATTTGGATTCCTTGATTTTTGGTTCCAAGGAATTATATAAGGTATCCAAAACTTTAATGGTAGCATTGGGCATTTCGGCCAAAGCTATGTAAGGGGCAACTTCACTGCCACCATGTGTAGCAGCGTAGTTAAGGCTGTAGCGGTATTTGCTCTTTAAGTACTTGTCAAAAGCCCCTTGAAGGGAATCTAAGGCTACCGTATCTTTTTTTATCTGAGCCATTAAATGTTGCTCTGTTAGCTCTAGGTTTTTGTTTTCATATTCTGAAAGCATGTTTTTGTATTCACCGTACAGTTTTTGTTGTTCGGAGCCTGTTACTTCTGCATCATAAATGAAATTCTTAAGGGTAGAATTTAAAGTTGAAACTCCTTCCGAAGCAAAAAACTCTACATAATTATCGGTGTTATTTTTCTTATCCAATTTCACAAAAAGCATTTCTGGTTCTTCTAAATTGGTGTGGAGTGTGAAGTTTGGGTCACCATCTACCACCACAGAATCTAGAGTGACCAGTAGGGTATCTTGAAATTTCATCAAATAAACAGTTCCTTTCTTAAGGCCTTTTATATTGCCTTGCAATGTGAAATTATCTGAAGAGCCACAGGATACTATTGTTGTAAGGATGAAGAGATAGATTATTTTTTTCATAAGGTGTTTGCAAATTTAGCGCACAAATATCATAATTTATTTTTGAAAATCAACTTGCAGAGACTAATTGCATGAGCATGGTACATGCAATAGCGCCTATAGTACCTATAGCATAACCAAATACCGCCAAAAGAACACCTACAGTAGCTAATGAAGGATGAAATGCTGAGGCTACAATAGGTGCTGAAGCTGCACCGCCCACATTGGCTTGACTACCTACGGCCAAGAAAAAGTAGGGGGCTTTTATAAGCTTTGCCATTAAAATAAGTAACCCGGCATGAATCCCCATCCATACCAAACCAACCAGAACCAAAACTGGTTCATCAAAAATTGATCTTAAATCCATTTTCATCCCAATGGTAGCTACCAAAATATAAATGAAAACACTCCCGAATTTACTGGCACCTGCACCTTCATAATTTTTAGCTTTGGTAAACGACAGAAAAATTGCAATTAAGGTAGAAATGCTGATCATCCAAAAAAACTGAGAATCTAAAAAAGTAAACGTGTTTCTTAATTTTTGCGATTCAATACCACTAACCAAACCGTTGAAAAATGGAGCAATACTATTAGCGCTAAGATGAGCTATACTAACAGTTCCAAACGCTATGGCAACAATAATCATAATATCAGATAATGATGGATTTCGTTTTATACTTTTGGAGAATTTAGATACTTTTTCCTGTAAAGCAATAATAGCCGAGTTGTCTGCTTTTAGCCATTTGTTTATGATTTTTGACTTTCCAATGCCTATGAGTAAAATAGCCATCCAAATATTAGCTACAAAAATGTCTACAAATACCATTTTAGCATATTCGGCTTTGTTGTATTCATAAATTTCAAGCATAGCGGTTTGGTTGGCACCACCACCAATCCAACTACCAGCAAGTGTGGAAAGACCTCTCCAAACCGCATCAGGACCGGTTACAGAGATTAATTCTGGTTTGAATATCGAGATGAGCAATAAAGCAATTGGGCCGCCAATAATAATTCCAACAGTTCCTGTTAAGAACATCGCAAGAGCCTTCCATCCAAGATTAAAAACTGCCTTGAGATCTATACTTAATGTCATTAAAACCAATGCCGCTGGTAGTAAAAATCTGCTGGCTACATAGTAAAGATTTGAACTGTGTTCGATCGTTTGCCCAGATTCACCAATAGACTTCCATTCTGGTGCAATCAAGCCAGTGGTTGTCAATACAGCAGGAAGCACATAGGCCATGAATAACCCTGGAATAATTTTATAAAATTTTGGCCAAAAACCGGTTTTGAGTGATTCTGTATAGAAGATAAATCCCAATGTTAGCATTAAAAGGCCAAATACTACAGTGTCGTCAGTGAAAATAGGGGTACTTTCCATTAGTTAGTTTTAATAAGTTGCCGCAAATTACCAAAATACTTTGTGAAATAAAAAAACGACCTAAGGGTCGTCTTTTTTGGGTTTGGGTTCGCGCTTGGCATCTTTTAAACTTTGCTGGAGCATCCATTCAATTTGGCCATTGGTACTACGAAACTCGTCTGAAGCCCATTTTTCAATGGCTTTCAGCATGTCTTCATTGATTCGTAAGGCAAAGGCTTTCTTTTTGGACATTAGTGTTTGTTTTTTTCACGTTCAAAGATAGCAACTGAAAATGTTTGGTGCATAAATTTTAGTTCCCAGCCTTCTCTTGAGTACTGATTAAGGAGTGTTTCCAATTTCTCATTTCGCTTTAAAACGCCTGCTCTTGTGTTAACAACCTTATATTCTTTCATTTTTAATGATTTAAAGTCCCGGCGTTCACCACAGGGGAAGCATCTTTATCACCGCATAGAATAACCATTAAGTTGCTTACCATTGCGGCTTTGCGCTCTTCGTCCAGTTCAACAATTTGTTTTTTACCCAATTCTTCCAAGGCCATTTCTACCATACTCACAGCGCCTTCCACAATTTTATGTCTGGCGGCCACAATGGCAGTTGCCTGCTGGCGTTTTAGCATAGCATTGGCAATTTCCTGTGCATAGGCCAGGTAACCAATTCTTGCTTCTAGAACTTCAATACCTGCTATAGAAAGGCGTTCGTCTATCTCTTTTTCTAGGGCTATACTCACTTCATTCACACTGGAGCGCAGGGTAATATCCTCATCATGACCATCATCGGCAAAATTATCGTAAGGGTACATACTGGCCAGTTTTCTCACTGCTGCGTCTGTTTGTACTTTCACGAAGTTTTCATAGTTATCTACATCAAAGGCTGCTTTATAGGTGTTTTTTACACGCCACACCAAAATAGTACTGATCATCACAGGGTTTCCCAACTTGTCATTCACTTTCAAGCGCTCACTGTCGAAGTTGCTGGCCCGCAAGGAAATTTTCTTTTTGGTGTAAAAAGGATTCACCCAATAAAAACCATTCTGTTTAACACTGCCTACATACTTTCCAAAGAGCAACAGCACTCTAGATCCATTTGGTTGTACCATAATAAAGCCAAAGGCGATAAGCAAAGCAACAAAAATACCTAATCCGAAAAATGGAGATTGGGTTATTGGAATAGCTATGATAGATCCAAAGAACAGGATGATAAAAATAAACAGCATCAAATAGCCGTTAGCGGGAACAATTGTTTTTTCTTCTTTCATGATTTAAAATATAAGTGATATTAAAATGATATTATAAAGATATAAATTTAAATCTATTTTTCATAAAAAAATCATAAAAAAAATACCAAATAGGTTTTGGCACGCAAATTGAAATAGTATAAGTGTTACTGTAGGTAACTATAGTAATTTCATATTTTTGGTTGGTTAGTTAGTGAAAAAGCATCCGTTACTTCGGATGCTTTTTTTATGTAGGCCTATGAAGTTTTTGGTCTATTTGATAAAGTTTGTAATACTATTAACCACTTCAAGGGAAATCTCTCTTGAGGATTCATTATAGGATTTTATGTTTTCCATTTCATCGCCTTCTATAACAAACATGATATGGTTCATGTTTTCAATAATTTTAAGGGTAGCGTCCGGATAGGCTTCTTTTAATAAATTGGCTTCATCAACCGTTACCTGTAAATCTTTTGTTCCGTTGATGAGCAACACGGGTATGTGAAGTTTTTTTAGTTCGTCTTGAGGATTGTATGCCATCCAGCTTATTATAAAAGGTTGAAGTTCTACATTGAAAATTGAGGCGAGCATTGGGTTGAAATCGGTAGTGGTTTCTCCCGTTTTTAGCACGTCAAATGTTTTTTTGGTGCTCTCTACGAGTCCTGGGGCACTTTTACCTACTTGAAAGGTGATGATTTCATCAATAGTTTGTCCGGCACCGGCTAATGAAACAAATTTATCGGCACCTTGTTGAGCGGCTACCATACCTATGAGGCTGCCTTGGCTATGGCCTATAATAGTAATATCTTTGAAGGCGCCTTGGTTTTTGAAATAATCCAGAACAGCTATGGCATCGGTAATGAAATCATCAAACATGGTGTTTTTGTCAATTTTATTCTGCTTAATCTGCTTAACGGTTCGTTTGTCATACCTAAACGTGGCTATTCCGTTTCGGGTGAGTGCTTGTGCCAATTTCTTCAAGGAATTACTTTTCATAAAGTTTTGGTTACCATCCCGATCTGTTGGTCCAGAACCTGCAATAATGATGGCCAAATGTTCTGAACTATTGGTTTTGGGAAGCAACAAAGTGCCATCAATAATTTTATTGATTGAAATTTCCTGTTCTACCATCAAGGAGTCTTGTGCAAAAATCCCAAGGGACCATAGGATTAAAAAAAAGGCAATGATTTTTTTCATTAAAAAGTGTTCTTAGTGCATTTATAACATTTACTTGTGGGTCTTTATTGCATAAAATTAAGCTAATTTTTTACATTTCAGTGTTGTTCATGGAATGCAATATAAGGATGTTTGATAGTGCGTTTCATCGATAAAATGCATATTTTTATCTGAAAATGTTAAAAAAAAGTGTATTTCAACGAAAAATATATACACTTAAACGTTTAATTCAAATTTAATTCTACTTTTGAAGTGTACTAAAAAATTACTTTTTAGTTCAATGGATTAATTAATTAATATTTGCATTATGTTGTTGATACTAGAGACCCTAAATCTAACTACATAATAAAAAATGCAAATTAGAAGAGCCGAGGTTGAGGGACCTCGGCTTTTCAATTTATAGACCTAAAGGTTAAATTGATCCGTTCTCCAAGAGTTTGTTTCGTTTTGGGGAGTTGGTGTAACCAAAAGTGCTGCATTTCACCTTTCATGACCAAAAGACTTCCGTGCCCAAGTAGTAGTTTGTAGTTTAGGGCTTTATTAAGTCTGTGCTTAAAATGAAAAAAACGTTCGGCACCAAAGGAGACTGACGCAATTACTGGGTTCTTACCGAGCTCCTTTTCATTATCGGCATGCCAACCGTTACTATCGTTCCCATTTCGGTAGAGATTCATAAGTACCGTAGTAAATTCATGAGCGATTTCTTGTTCAATTTTTTTATCAATAGCTTGAAGCGTTTTGCTGTAGGGTAACGAATTCATGGTAATGCCCGAATAGGAGTAGGGTTTGCTGTTTTTTCCAAACAGAGCCGTTAATCTGGGTTGTGGATAGGTTTTGCCAAATACTGTAATGTTGTCGTGTAGCCAAGGAGTATCTTCTAAAAGTTTTTGGAATAAAGCATTGGCTTCTTCAACAGAAAAGAAATTGGGTATGTAAATGAGCTCTGCTTGAGGGAATTTGCGATGGAATTTTTCCGAAGGAATGGTTTGCATCGGGTATTTTTTTCTAATTTAGACAAATATCGGGATATGAAACTCAAGCTACTGCTCATATTGTTATTTTCGGTTTTTGTTACTACAGAACAAAAAGCCAACTTGCCTGATGGCTTTGTGTATGTTCAGGAATTGGCTCCGGACATCCAAGTGGAGCTTCGGTATTACTCATCCCATAACTTTGTGGGCGACACCATTGCGGGGTATAAGTCCAATAAATTGATTCTTACGAAAGCCGCTGCGCAAGCGTTGGCTCAGGCCAATGACGAATTGCTCTTGCAGAATAAATGCTTCTTGGTGTATGATGGCTACCGTCCGCAACGGGCTGTAAATCAATTTATTGAATGGGCAAGGGATTTGAACGACACCATTAATAAAGCCGAATTTTACCCTTATGTAGATAAAAAGGATTTATTCAAAGAAGAATACATTGCCACCCGATCTGGCCACAGCAAAGGCAGTACAGTGGATTTGACTATTATAGATGGGGAAACCAATAAGCCTCTGGACATGGGTAGTCCATTTGATTTTTTTGCTGTACAGTCTTGGATAGATTATGATGCTATTTCTGAAGAACAGAAAGCCAATAGGCAATTGTTGCAAAACGTGATGTTGAAATACGGATTTAGGAATTATCCTAGAGAGTGGTGGCATTTTACCTTGCGCAATGAACCGTTTCCCTCTACATATTTTGATTTTGAGGTGGAATAATTAGTCCTCATAAACCCGATAGCTTACCCCCATTCCGTAGTTGTTCAATCCGGCTCTTAATAAGGTCGATTCGGCACCGAAGGTGTCTTTAGAAAATAACACCCAGTTATTATCTTTAATAAACACCCGTTTAACAAACGTCCTATGGGATGGTATTTCATTGGTAAATGGTAGCAACGGACGGAAGTTGGTGGGAATCTTCACAACCCCCTTGCCAGACTTGATTTCCTTGTATTTTTTGTTGGGCAAAAGTTTCCCTTTTTCATCGGTATAGCCCAATACTTGTATGGAAATAAAGACGCCGTTTTCGGGAATGAAAATACTGTGCCGGGAAACATCCAAATCAAATTGGTCGCCATCTTTTTCGGTTACTCTAAAAACCACAGTTTCATAAAGCAACGGCTTGCCGGGGAAACCATGGTCGTTAGCATAAAAATTGACTTTAAACAAGGTGGAAAAAGGTTTTTTCTCAGCGTTTTTCTTCTTGCGTTTTTCCCAGTCCTTGGATTCTAAAGCTATAGGAATGTGTACGGTTGAAAGTTTTTTGGCCTTGCTGTCAGGATTGTGAAACAATACCGCTATTTCCGATTCAATAGTGGGTAACCAGCACTTGTAATAGTCATCGTCCAGATACGGTTTTTGTTGCTCAACATCAAAATCCTTGTCTTTGTAAGTGTCAACAAACAAGACCACTTCGTCTAGCTTGTCTATTTCTTGGGTAAGGTATAGGGTATCACGTAGTTCTTCGGAAGCCAGTTTAAGATCTTTGTACCCAAGGGAACTCACATGCAAACTGTCAATATCGGGATACAGTTTTTTGTTAAAAATGAACAAGCCTTCGTCATCGGCAAAGATACCATTGCCATTGTTGAACGAAATGGCTGCAAACGAAACCGGTTCCTTGGTGGCTTGATCCAATACGGCTGTTTGTCCAAAACCCAATCCAGAGAAACCAAAAAGAAGTGCTATTAATCTTGGTATTTTCAAGTAAAAGAATTTATAACTAGAAAGATATTAATAAAATTAACGGTGGACAATTTTGGAAGAAAGTTTTTGCATAGCCTACTTACCTCATGATTTAAACGTTTTTAGGGATATTTGAAATATGAATCCTATATTTTAAAATAAACCCTGTGATAACTATTAGCTTTGCTGTTCTTGAACCCTCAAACCCTCAACACGCCTCGAAAACCTCTGGCTGCGTAATACGATTGCACCCCATTGTGGTAAACAAATACCGTATTGTACCTAAAGTCGCCAAAAATAGCACCCTCTAAATTCCTGATTCTTTCGGGAGTTTTAAGCCAACTGGACGTCTTGGAATCAAAATCACCTAAGGTTTGCAAGTAGCGGTATTCGTCTTCGGTAAGCAATTCAATACCCATAGCTTTTGCTACATCCAGGGCATTGTCTTTAGGTTTGTGCTCCTTTCGGGCTTCCCAAGCAGCACGGTCGTAGCACAAGCTTCTTCGCCCATTGGGGCTTTCGGCGGAGTAATCATAAAAAAGAAGCTTTCCTGTAGCTTGGTCCAATCCAACCACATCGGG
>JAGQZG010000094.1 GCA_020435705.1 Mangrovimonas sp. | reverse complement strand
CGTATCAAGTTTATTAGTGAAGTAGCTAATTAGTCAAAAGTTTCAATGATTAAAGTTTGAAAGTGAAATTGTTGGCCTAAGGCTGTCCGTTTTAAGCCTAAATCCCACGGCAAAAAGTTCCATTTGTTAAATTTTCAAGTTATTTTTACTGCTCAAACTAACCCAATTGAAAGATACGTTTAAGCATAAAGGATTACGCCAAAAACTTGTTGAAGTGGTCCAATCTAAAGGCATTACTGATGCCAAGGTTTTGGAAGCCATAGGCAAAGTGCCAAGGCACTTGTTTATGGATTCCGGGTTTTTAGACCACGCCTATCAAGATAAAGCATTTCCCATTGCAGCAGGGCAAACCATTTCCCAGCCCTATACGGTAGCTTTCCAAACCGAGCTTTTGCAAATCAAAAAGGATAGCAAGATATTGGAAATAGGAACCGGTAGCGGTTACCAATGTGCGATTTTGTGCGAAATGGGCGCCAAGGTTTACAGTATTGAACGGCAGTTGGAATTGTTTAAGCTCACCAGTAAGTTTTTGCCCAAAATAGGTTATCGACCCAAGAAACTCATCTTTGGAGATGGCTACAAAGGGTTACCCGACGAAGCTCCTTTTGATGGTATTATCGTAACAGCGGGTGCACCATTTGTGCCCAAACCTTTAATGAGCCAGTTGGCCATTGGCGGTCGATTGGTAATTCCGGTGGGAGACAAGGTGCAAATCATGACCTTATTTATAAGAAAAGGAACTAAAGAGTTTGAAAAGCACGAATTTGGCGAGTTCAGGTTTGTGCCCTTGTTGGAAGATAAAAACTAGGATTTGACATTTGGCCTTCAGCAAACAGTCTTCAGTAAATGGTTTTTCGAATTTTAACGGAATGGATTTAAAGGCGCATTATAGAAAATTATACGTTGAATCTTTGGAAATGATTTTTGCGGATAGGTATGAACTAGATACTTTACTAGATTCAAAGGATGATAGAAGATTTGGAATAACCTTGATTATTAGGCCTTCGGATGAAGTGAAAGAGGCTATTCAATCATTTTTGGAAGCATTAAAGAAAGTTGAACCATATCAATATTACTACCCCAGTTCTGATATCCACATTACCGTTATGTCTATCATTTCCTGCTATGAGGGTTTTAATTTGGAAACTATAGACTTGCCCAAATATATTGAGTTGATAAATAAATGTTTGCCAAAAGAGCAATCATTAAAAATTCAATTTAAAGGGTTAACAGCTTCCAATTCTTGTATCATGGTACAAGGGTTTGTGGAAAACAAGTTGTTGAATGAAATAAGAAATAACCTGAGAGTTGAATTTAATGCATCTAATCTTGAACAGAGTCTAGACAAAAGATATGCTATCCAAACAGCACACTCTACAGTTGTAAGATTTAGAAAACAGTTTGAACAAAAAGACCGTTTTTTAAAGCTGATAGATTATTTTTCGGATTACAATTTTGGTTCCTTTGAAGTGAAAAACCTAGAACTTGTCTATAACGATTGGTACCAAAGAAAGACCTTTGTAAAAAAACTTCATCAATTTGAAATCTAAACTAGAGTTTTCCTGAAACTCTATATGGTGGCGTAGAAAATCTCACGGATATCTAAAGAGGAATTAATTTGTCATGTTAGGCTTGTTAAAGCATCGGGGATTCATGACTAGACTATAGTAACCCCATTGACTTTAAGACAAAGGAATTAAGTAGCGCTAGTCAGAATACTTTTCAGGAATAGGATTTTCAGGTGTTTCCTGTGTCCAATAGATATTGATGACCCACCATCGTTTTCCATCGTAAAGTAGCTGAATACTGTTAATTCCTCTCATAAAAGGTTTTTCATCCGTTTTGGAATAAAAGGATTCATAGGTACTGAAAACTTGAGTAATATTTCCAAAAGTATCTGTTTTTCGACTGATTTCTTTTTCATAGAAACCATTATCTACTAGCCATTGGCCAGAGAAATCAATATACTGTTGCGGGGATAAATAACGTACTAAATAATCCCCCTCTTTGTTTTTGCCTGAAGGAATCAACTTAGCATCTGGATGGAACAGGTACTTAAATAATTGCCAGTCCCGTTCTTCTTCCTTTTCACCTGAAATTACTTGGTAAAGCGTTGTTAGGGTAGAATCAAGAGTAGCTACTTTTTCGGCATACTTTATAGTTAGGGAGTCAACTTCTTCTTGAGCTGAAAGCGTGAGAGTTGATCCTAAAAACAGAAAAAAAAGAACACTATATTTCATTCTAATTGTACGATTTTTTAATGCGGTCCAACTGGCGCTTGTTGTCTCGATCCTTTATGGTATCCCGTTTATCATAGAGCTTTTTACCTTTGGCCAAGGCTATTTCCAGTTTGGCCAATCCGTTATCGTTGATAAACAAAAGAAGAGGCACAATAGTGAGCCCTTTAGTTTGAACATCCTTACTCAGTTTTCTCAACTCCCTTTTATTCAGTAGGAGTTTGCGTTCGGCTTTTGGTTTGTGGTTAAAGTGCGTTCCAAAGGCATATTCCTCAATAGTCATATTGATGATGAAAAGTTCACCAGCCTCGTTAAACTCACAAAAGCTTTCGGCAATAGAGGCTTTACTGTTGCGAATAGATTTAATTTCGGTACCAGACAGAACAATGCCCGCCAAGTATTTGTCCAAAATCTCATATTCGAACTTTGCTCTTTTATTTTTTATGGAAACCTTGTTTTGCATAGAATTGCAAAAATAGGAATAAAATTAGGCCAAATCCAAAGCAATTTCCACCATGCCTTTAAAAGTTGTTTCCCGTTCTTGGCTTGTGGTGCGTTCACCGGTTACCAAAGAATCGGAAATGGTGAGGATGGATAAGGCATTTACATTGTATTTGGCTGCAACAGTATACAATCCGGCAGATTCCATTTCGACGCAAAGCACTCCAAATTTAGACCACTTTTTATAAGATTCAAAATCATCG
This sequence comes from Mangrovimonas sp., assembly GCA_020435705.1. Classification (GTDB taxonomy): domain Bacteria; phylum Bacteroidota; class Bacteroidia; order Flavobacteriales; family Flavobacteriaceae; genus HKST-UBA85. The sequence goes on along the minus strand of JAGQZG010000094.1, from coordinate 7,178 downwards.
GCATAAAACTCGTCACTAGTAAATACATTGCCTGCTTTAATAGGAATGCCTTTTTTCTTGGCGGCTTCAACAGCCTTTATAAACAGCTCAAAGCTAGCCGTTGGTGCATAGTCGGCACCACCAAACCTAAGCTCGTTTACTCCCGAGTTTGATGATGCCGCCATGGCTAATACGATATCCCTGAGTTTGATGTCTTTTTGATAGGAGCCGGCACTGCCCACTCTAATAAGGTTTTTAACTTGGTACTCGTTAATGAGTTCATGGGCATAAATGGAAATACTGGGAACGCCCATTCCTGTACCCATAACCGAAACGCGTTTTCCATTATAAGTACCGGTATAACCATACATACCACGTATTTCATTGAAGCAAAAAGCGTCTTTAAGAAAAGTTTCCGAAATCCATTTGGCTCTTAAAGGATCTCCAGGTAAAAGAATGGTTTCGGCAATGTCTCCTTGTTTTGCTCCTATGTGTACGCTCATTAGTAATTGGAAGTTGAAAGTTGTTTGTTCATGATGGCCACTCCAGAAGAGGTTCCGAGTCTATCTGCACCGGTTTCTATATATTTAAGTGCAGTTTCGTAGTCCCTGATACCTCCGGAAGCCTTTATTTTTGCTTGATCTTTTACTGTTTTTTTGATGATTCTTACAGCTGTAAGAGTGGCACCACTTTTGGAAAAGCCGGTAGATGTTTTGACAAAATCAGCTTTGGCATCCAAACAAATTTCTGAAGCCTTGATGATTTCATTTTTGGACAGTTCACTGATTTCCAAAATAACTTTTAATGGAATTTTGCCAATAGCAACTTTTACATCTGTAATGTCTTTTAGGACGGCTAAATAATTACTGCTCTTTAGCAAGCCTATGTTCATGACCATATCGATTTCCTGTGCACCGTCTTCAACGGCTTGGACAGCTTCAAAAACTTTGGCTTTGGTTGATGAAGCTCCAAGAGGAAATCCTATGACACTACAAACTTTTACAGAAGAGTTCTTGGTTAATTCTTTGGCTAATCTTACATAGCCACTGTTAACGCATACCGAATAAAATTTGTATTCAATAGCCTCTTTGCAAAGTGTTATTATATCTTTTTCGGTAGCCGTAGGCTTTAATAAGGTGTGGTCTATATACTTGTTAATTTCCATAATTTTTAAGTAGGTTTTTTTTAAAATGATCAAGGGCAAATTTAGATCTTCTAAGAGCCCCAAAATTACCAAATTGTTTTCTATTTATTATACGCTTTAACGAATAATTGCGGATTTTTTGACAGTTAAAAAAGTAGAAATTTACCAAATCGGCTAAAATTTTGAATTTTTCACACCATTGACAATAAGTAAATTGTTTTTAAACAATGATAAATGTCAGCATTATTGGTATTCTGAGAATTTACCTTTGAACAATTAATCAAATAATTTCAATCCTTATGAAGAAAATACTCTTTATTTTATTTGTTGTGCTATTTGCAAATTTTCAATTAAATGCCCAAGAAAACGAAACGAATTATAACTGGCAAGTGCGATTGCGTGGTATTGCCGTTATTCCAAATGAATCGGCTACTATAGAAGCTATTGGAGGTGATGTAGCTATTAGCAATGCCTTTGTCCCTGAGTTGGACTTTACCTACTTTTTCAATAAAAACCTTGCAGTAGAATTAATTTTAGGGACTACTAGACACGATGTGAAAGCGGTATCTACAGCTGTAGGCGATATTGATTTGGGTGACGTTTGGTTGTTACCGCCTACGTTAACTTTGCAATATCATCTTAATACGGAAACGGTAAGACCTTACATAGGCGCCGGTTTAAACTATACTTTGTTTTACGGAGTTGATGAAGGACCAGTTGCCGATGATGTGGAGTATGACAGTGCTTTAGGCTTTGCTTTTCAACTAGGGTTTGATTTTGACATCAACGACCGTTGGTTTTTAAATCTTGATGCCAAATACATTTTACTAAATACCGACGTGACTGTGGATGCAACTTCTGCTTTGGGAGCTACTGTTGGTGCCGATGTGGATATCAATCCATTTATTGCCGGATTTGGACTTGGTTATAAGTTTTAATTTGTCTTAGTCGACAAAAAAGAAAAGCGGTTGATTTTCAACCGCTTTTTTTATTGTACAGGTTTTACTATATAACCTTCTTTTCTCAACAAAGCAATGACGCCAAGTTCGCCTGCCAAGTGCCCCGCACCAACCCCGAAGAATGTGGGTTGTTCTTTGGCGAAGGCTCCTATTTTGGGAATCCAGTTCTTATTTCTGTTATACAACATTTTATCCAAATGCTTGACCATAGACTGCGTGGTATCTGTCGTAACCAAATGGGCCATTTCGTTTATGTTTTCTTCTTTATAGGTCTGCTGCATTTTTACAAAAATATCTTTGCTGCTTTTTAAACCATCTTTAGCACTGCTTAAAAGATCGGTAACTTGTTCATCATAAGGTATTTCATCAAAAATAGACATTTGTTCTTCTATGGTTTCCAGACCTAGAACTTCCTCATTTTGGTCATGAGCCACTTTCATTAATTCTTGCTCTACTACTTGCATTGGGCAATCCAAGAGTTTGGGATAAAACATGGCCACTAGAAAGAAGGGTTTCATACGCTGCATATTTTCTAAAGGCATTCCCATTTGGTCTTTAAAGAAGTTGTTCAATAACGAATAGTCTTCATCAGACACCAAATCCTTAATGGTTTTATCGTCTTTCATGTACATGTACTTCATCATTTGCATAGTCATGGCGGGATCGTCCATGTCCAGTTCCAAAACCAATAGGGTAGTAGAATCTAAAGCTTTGACCACCTTTTCTTTTAAGGTGGCATCACAGGTCATGTGAATGGTGCCAAAGATATAACTGGGTTTTTCCAGGCCGTTGCCCGAAATTTCCCAAAGCAGGGTATTTTCAAGGTCTTGAGCAAAGGCCATATTGGTTAATAGAAATCCAAAAAGGAGTAATGCTGTTTTTTTCATGATTAAAACAATTTCTTTCTTAGTGTGGAAAAATAAGAATTTGTTACAAAAAAAATAACGCCACTCCTTTATTTTTTGGAGAGGCGTTATTTCAACTAACTAAACTAACTAACTATGAAAAAAATTAAAATTCTTCGGTTACTAAATTGCCTTGATTTCTAAAAACCAACTTATTGTCAAAGGCATCCAGAAGAATAATACTATCTGTAGTCACTTTTCCTGAGAGTATTTCCTTGCTCAGTTCGTTCATTACTTCTTTTTGAATGACACGTTTTACCGGTCTTGCACCATATTCGGGACTGTATCCTTTTTCAGCTAGATACTGAATAGCTTCTGGTGTCGCATCAAAAGTGATGTTTTGTTTTGCCAATAATTTAGTGACCGCTTTCAACTGAAGTCCTACAATCTCTTTGATATTTGACTTGTTTAATGGTGTAAACATGATCACATCATCAATACGGTTTAAAAATTCTGGACGAATGGTTTGTTTCAACAAGCCCAAAACATCTATTCTGGCAGCCTCAATAGCACTATCCATATCCTTGATGGCTTCAAACCGTTCTTGGATTATATGGCTACCCATATTGGAAGTCATGATGATGATGGTGTTTTTAAAATCGGCAACACGACCTTTGTTATCAGTAAGTCGGCCTTCGTCCAGCACTTGTAACAAGATGTTGAATGTATCTGGGTGAGCTTTCTCAATTTCATCCAACAATACGACAGAGTAAGGTTTACGTCTTACGGCTTCGGTTAACTGGCCACCTTCGTCATAACCTACATATCCCGGAGGCGCACCAACCAAGCGGCTTACGGCGTGTCGTTCTTGGTATTCGCTCATATCAATACGAGTGATGGCATTTTCATCATCAAACAAATATTCGGCCAAAGCTTTGGCCAATTCGGTTTTACCAACCCCTGTGGTTCCTAGGAACAGGAAGGTTCCAATTGGTTTTTGAGGATTTTGTAAACCGGCTCTACTTCTGCGAACAGCATCACTCACGGCTTGTATAGCTTCTTCTTGCCCCACCACGCGTTTGTGCAATTCGTCTTCCAATTTCAAGAGTTTGTCACGCTCGCTTTGTATCATTTTAGTAACAGGAATGCCTGTCCATTTGGCCACTACCTCGGCAATGTCTTCATACGTTACTTCTTCTTTAATCAAGGAATGTCCGGATTGGTTTTCTCGCAATTCTTGTTGCAATTTTTCCAATTGCTCTTGTGCTTCCTTGATTTTTCCGTAACGTAACTCGGCTACTTTACCATAGTTGCCTTCACGTTCGGCACGTTCGGCCTCCAGTTTGTAATTTTCAATATCCTGTTTAATATTCTGAATAGTGTCTACTACATCTTTTTCGCTTTTCCATTTGGCATAGATGTCATTGCGCTCCTCTTTGAGATTGGCCAATTCAGAATTCAAGTGTTTCAACTTGGCTTCGTCTTTTTCTCTTTTGATGGCTTCAATCTCAATTTCCAACTGCATGATCTTCCTGTCCAGAACGTCCAATTCTTCTGGTTTGGAGTTGATTTCCATACGCAATTTAGAAGCCGCTTCGTCCATCAAATCAATGGCTTTGTCAGGTAAGAAACGATTGGTAATATAACGTTCCGAAAGTACTACGGCTCCAATAATGGCTTCGTCTTTAATTCGAACTTTGTGGTGTGTTTCATATTTTTCCTTAATACCACGTAAAATGGAAATGGCACTTTCGGTATCGGGCTCATCTACCATAACCTTTTGGAAGCGACGTTCAAGAGCTTTATCTTTTTCAAAATATTTTTGGTACTCGTCCAAAGTAGTTGCACCAATGGCTCTCAATTCACCTCTGGCTAAGGCCGGTTTTAGGATATTGGCCGCATCCATAGCACCTTCACCTTTTCCCGCGCCTACTAGGGTATGGATTTCGTCAATAAACAAGACAATATCACCATCACTGCTTGTCACTTCTTTCACTACAGCTTTTAACCTTTCTTCAAATTCGCCTTTGTATTTGGCACCGGCAATTAAAGCCCCCATGTCCAATGCAAAGATTTGCTTGTCCTTTAAGTTTTCAGGTACATCACCATCCACAATACGATGTGCCAAACCTTCGGCAATGGCGGTTTTACCCGTACCGGGCTCACCTACTAAAATAGGGTTGTTCTTGGTTCTACGAGAAAGAATTTGAAGAATACGTCTAATTTCCTCATCTCGTCCAATTACGGGATCCAACTTGCCATCTCTGGCCAATTGGTTAAGGTTTTTGGCATATTTTCCTAAAGCATTGTAGGTCTCTTCCTGGCTTTGTGATGTGACACGATCGCCTTTACGCAATTCGTCAATAGCTGCTCGCATGTCTTTTTCATTCACCCCTTGGTCTTTTAGCATTTGAGCAATTTTACTGTTGGACTTGAGAACGGCCAACAAGATATGCTCTACCGAAACATACTCGTCATTCATTTTTTTGGCCACTAGGGATGCTTCATTTAAGGTTTTGCCAGCCTCTCGGGACAATAAGATATCTCCACCAGATACTTTGGGTAAGCTTTCCAATTGTTTGTCCAAAGCCTGGGTTAAAATAGTCGTGTTGACATTCAACTTTTTGAGGATGAATGGCAATACATTTTCATCAACTTCCAGAAGCGCTTTAAATAAGTGCTCGTTTTCAATTTGTTGATGTCCATACCCTTGCGCAAGTTGTTGCGCTTGTTGTATGGTTTCCTGTGATTTTATAGTATAATTATTAAAGTTCATAGTCTATTTTTTCTTTTCTTTACACAGTAGTTGTCAATAATCTTACCAAGAGAAAAAGAAAGACAAAATGACGTTTAAATCCTTGATTATTAGTGACGTTTCGTCATATTGTAAGTTTGTAAAATTGTTTCGACTTAATGTAAAAACCCGATTATGAGTGCATTTGGTAAATGGTTTGCTAGGTCTGAGAAAACAAGTCAAAATGACACGGTTTCTTGGTTGGAGTTAACCAAGGTCTCGCAACTGGATGGAATTGTGGCACAAAGTGGTCAAAAACCACAGCTCATATTTAAGCATTCTACACGTTGCGGAATTTCTAGAATGGTCAAGAACCAATTTGAAAAAGACTATCCTTTGTCTTCGTTGGAAGTGGATTTGTACTACTTGGATTTGTTGAATTACCGTGAGATATCCAATGCAATTGCCTCCCGTTTTAAGGTGTATCACGAATCGCCACAATTGTTGGTGATTAAAGACGGAAACGTGTTAAAGCACGCCAGTCATGGTTCTATTCTTGACTTGAACTTGAAAGAACTACTGTAATCTTCCGTGATAACTTTAGCCTATCTTTGAAAAAACCAAACATCAGATATGAAAAGAGTATTAATAGCTTCATTGGTAGTATTAGTTGTGTTTTCCTGTAAAAAGGAATCCAAAACCGAATCTCCTAAGGTGAGTGAAAAGTTTGCAAAATTGCTAACGGATTATAGTGAAGAAGGTTATGAGCTTAACCCTATAAGTGCTACAAACGCTGGAGACAGTCGTTACAATGGTCAATATCCCGACTTTTTATCTGATGCCTATAAAGCCAAAAAGAAAGCCTATTACACTAAATACAAAGAAGCACTTTCTAAAATTGACGATTCCCTGCTCACAGAAACAGAGCGTATGAGTAAGGCCGTTTTGCTGTGGGACTGCACGATCAATTTGGAAGAGTTTAACTTCAGAAAAGATTTGATGCCCATAGATCAAATGTGGTCCAAAAATTTGGATTTCAATCAATTTGCTAGTGGAATCACGGCCCAGCCTTTTAAAACAGTAGACGATTACAACCAGTGGCTACAACGGGTAGATGGCTATCTTGTGTGGTTGGCTTCAGCAAAAAAGAACATGCAAGAAGGGATGACACAAGGCTATGTCTTGCCAAAATCGTTGATTGTTAAGGTGATCCCTCAGTTTGAATCTCTATCGCACGGCCCTGTGGAAGGCCATTTGTTCTATGCACCAATCAAATTAATGCCCGATTCGTTTTCGGAAGAAGAAAAAACAACCTTAACCCAAGCCTATACTGCCATGGTTTCGGAAAAAATAATTCCAGCCTACAATGAAATGGTCAATTTCCTGAAAACAGACTATTTGCCTGCAGGAAGAGAGAGCAGTGGAATTGCCGAGACACCGCTAGGTGATGCCTATTATGCGCATCAAATAAAAAAATATACGACTACCGCTATGACGGCTAACCAAATCCATGAGTT
>JAGQZG010000093.1 GCA_020435705.1 Mangrovimonas sp. | reverse complement strand
CAATAATAGCTCTCCTATGTAGGGGATGTTTTTTTTCTGAAGGGTCACATCATCAGCATATTCAGGATGGTCCCTAAACTCCTGATTGATCCGGGAATTTATTTGGGCAAAGATGTCCTGGATAGGTTGTTGCGCTATGGAGCGTACACGGCTTATGTAACGTTCACCTGGTTGCGTGTCTAATTTAATACTGGCAAAACCCGCACCGTCTTGTCCACGGTTGTGCTGTTTTTCCATCATGAGATACATTTTATTGACCCCATAAAAAGCCGTTCCGTATTTCTCCTTGTAATAATCAAGAGGTTTAAGGAGCCTTATTAATGCAATACCACATTCGTGTTTTATCGAGTCACTCATGATGTAAATAATTATAATAAAAAAACGCACTCGTTTTGAGTGCGCATGTTTATGTTAGTTGAATTTCAAACTGTGTTAAATCTTTAAACTGTTTCAGGCGTTTAGCAATTTCGTCCTGTGAAAGGCTCAGCATGCGTTCGGTGCCGAATTTCTCCACACAAAAAGAGGCTAATGTAGAACCATAGATAACAGCATTTTTTATATTTTCAAAAGAGGTGTCTCCTGTTTTTGCAATGTACCCTGCAAAACCGCCCGCAAACGTGTCGCCAGCACCTGTTGGGTCAAAAACTTCTTCTAACGGAAGCGCTGGAGCAAAGAAAGCATTGCCTCCATTAAACAATAGTGCGCCGTGCTCACCCTTTTTGATGACCACATATTTTGGCCCCATGTTCTGGATTTTTTTGGCAGCCACTGCTAGAGAATATTCGCCGGTTAATTGTCTGGCTTCTTCGTCATTAATAGTAATGACATCAATGCGCTTAATGACTTCATGTAGCGTATCCAGAGCATTGTCCATCCAAAAGTTCATAGTATCTAAAATAGCCAACTTCGGTTTTTTGTCCATTTGATCTAAAACACCAATTTGAACGGCGGGATGCAAATTCCCCAGCATCACTATTTCGGCATCACGATAGTTTTGAGGAACAACAGGATTGAAATCGGCCAAAACATTTAATTCGGTTGCCAATGTATCACGGGAATTCATGTCATTGTGATAGCGACCGCTCCAGAAAAAGGTTTTACCGTTCTTAACCATCTCAATACCGGAAATGTCAATATGCCTATCTTTCAACAGGTCTAAATAGGCTTGCGGGAAGTCGCCCCCAACTACAGAAACCACAGCTGAATCTACGTCAAATTGCGAGGCTGCTAAACCAATGAAAGTGGCAGCTCCACCCAGTATTTTGTCGGTTTTTCCAAAAGGTGTTTCAATGGCATCAAAGGCAACGGTGCCGACAATAACTAACTTGCTCATGAGTGTTTTAAAAATTTGGTGCAAATATAATGTTTTAAGCTTGAATAAACGAATGCTATTTCCTCCCAAAATCGGCAGGGATTTCTCCCCATGCTTTAGTCTCCCATTTTACAATTACGGTGGTATAGGTGTTTTGTTTTAACCATGCTACGGCGCGGTCTACCAATTCAAAGAGAGGCTTGTTTTTTTCGGAGCGTTCTAGCTTGGTATTGGCGGTTTTCTTTTTCACCCAACTGATGGCCGTTTTAGAATCAGTATAAATGATTTTATCGCTTCCTTGTTTTTTCAAAAGTGCCAAGGCATGCACAATAGCCAGAAATTCACCTATGTTATTGGTGCCTTCTTCAAAAGGGCCTTGGTAAAAAATGCGTTTTTTGGTTTGGGTATCCACACCTTGGTATTCCATTTTGCCGGGATTGCCACTGGCTGCGGCATCCACAGAGATGGAATTTAAATTAGGCTTGCCAATTTGTTGGAGTTTTTCATCGGAAAGCTCACTTTTAAAGGATTTGTTTTTCCCTATATAGTCTTTATAATCTCCTTTTAGGGCTTTTTTGGCGGCGTCAAAAGAATCAAAGGATTTGTAAATAGCGCCTTGGTAATTGGTAATTTGTGCTTTACAATCGTCCCATCTTTCAAATACACCAGTATGATGGCCTTTCCAAACGGTGTAATACTTTTTCTTTTTACTCATTAGGAAATAGTAATGAGTTTATAATCTTCGGAAAATGTTCCATTTCAAGTTCATGGATTTTAGCAGCCACGTTTTCAACGGTAGCATTCAAACTCACTTCACATGTGGTTTGAAAGATAATGGCACCTTCATCATATTGTTCATTTACATAATGAATGGTAATACCGGTTTCAGGCTCTTTGTTTTTCACAACTGCTTCGTGCACATACCTACCGTACATGCCTTTTCCTCCATATTTTGGCAACAAGGCAGGATGGATATTAATGACTTTATTGGGAAATAAACTTAAAATGGATTCCGGGAATTTCCACAGAAACCCAGCCAGAATAATCAAATCGGGGTTTAGATCTTTTAAAACATTAAGGACAATAACATCGTCATAAAAAGCTTTTCTATTGAATGACAAGGCGCTAACATTCAGTTTTTTACACCGGTCCAAAACTTTGGCATGAGGATTGTTTGTAAGCACGGCGTGTACCGAAACATTGTTATGGTCTTGAAAAAACCGAATTATATTTTCAGCATTTGTCCCACTACCGGAAGCAAAAATCACCAAACGTTTCATGAACCAAAAAATAGTGTTAGTAAGGAGACACAAAAAAAAGGATAATTATTAACAATTGGAAGGCTTACAGGAAATACTTGATTTTATTTCTTATCTTAGAAAACACATTTTTAAATCAAAAGTGTTTTATAAAAAATAAAAACTTTATTTTTGCCTCCTGAAATCAAACTTAAAATTAAAAAATTATGTCAGACATTGCATCAAGAGTAAAAGCGATTATCGTAGACAAATTAGGTGTAGATGAAAACGAAGTGGTTAATGAAGCGAGCTTCACTAACGATCTAGGAGCAGATTCATTGGACACTGTTGAATTGATCATGGAATTCGAAAAAGAATTTGATATTCAAATCCCAGATGATCAAGCTGAAAACATTGCAACAGTAGGTCAAGCTATCTCATACATAGAATCAGCAAAATAAGAAACATACTTTATGGAATTGAAGCGGGTTGTAGTAACTGGTATTGGTGCTTTAACTCCCATTGGCAATACTAAAGACGAGTATTGGAATGGTCTTGTTAATGGGAAGAGTGGTGCTGCATCTATTACCCATTTTGATGCTGAAAAGTTCAAAACGCAATTCGCCTGTGAAGTAAAGAACTTCGATCCTACTCAATTTATTGACAGGAAAGAAGCTAGAAAAATGGATAAGTTCGCCCAGTATGCTATGGTAGCTTCAGATGAAGCCATCCTAGACGCTGGGCTTAATCTTGATGCCATCAACAAACTTCGTGTAGGGGTTATTTGGGGCGCTGGAATAGGTGGTTTGGAAACATTCCAGGATGAGGTTCTCAATTTTGCCGCTGGCGATGGAACCCCTCGTTTCAATCCGTTTTTTATCCCTAAAATGATTGCCGACATTGCACCGGGCAACATTTCCATTAAATATGGTTTTGTAGGCCCTAATTATACAACTGTATCGGCTTGTGCATCTTCAGCTAATGCGATGATAGATGCGCTTAACTACATTAGATTAGGTCATTGTGACATTATTGTCACTGGCGGAAGTGAAGCTGCCGTAACCAAAGCGGGAATAGGCGGTTTCAATGCCATGCATGCACTCTCTACCAGAAACGAAAGCCCACAAACAGCGTCAAGACCGTTTGATGCCACACGAGATGGATTTGTTTTAGGAGAAGGTGCGGGGGCTTTAGTTTTGGAGGAATATGAACACGCCAAGGCAAGAGGTGCTAAAATTTACGCCGAAGTATTAGGCGGTGGATTGTCTTCCGATGCCTATCACATGACAGCGCCACATCCTGATGGTATAGGTGTGATTGCAGTTATGAGAAACTGTTTGGAAAATGCGGGTCTAAAACCTGAAGATGTAGATCACATCAATACACACGGTACTTCTACACCATTAGGCGATGTAGCCGAATTGAAAGCTATTAAGGAAGTTTTTGGAGAACATGCCAAGAACATCAACATTAACTCTACGAAATCCATGACTGGGCATTTATTAGGTGCTGCCGGCGCTATTGAAGCCATTGCTTCAATATTGGCTATGGAAAATGGGGTAGTTCCTCCTACGATCAATCATGAAACCGTAGATGAAAATATAGATCCAAGCCTAAACCTTACCCTCAATAAAGCTCAGAAAAGAGATATTAAAGTGGCTATGAGCAACACGTTTGGATTTGGCGGACATAACGCCTGTGTGCTGTTCAAAAAGCTGGACTAAAATTCTGAATGAAACACATTCGAGACATATTTAATTCCCGCCCTAAAGAAGACGGGAATTTTTTTATTGACCTACAAAGAATATTAGGCTTTAAGCCCAAAAACATGGAAAGGTACAGAATAGCCTTTACTCACCGTTCCATGAATATCAAAGATCAAGAGGGAAATCCCATAAACTATGAGCGTCTTGAATTTCTTGGCGATGCCATGCTCAGTGCCGTTATTGCGTCCCATTTATATATTGAAGTTCCCACAGGAGATGAAGGCTATTTAACCAAAATGCGGTCCAAAATTGTGAGCCGTGAACATTTGAACGAATTGGGAAAGGAACTCAACCTTATCTCACATGTGGAAAGCAAAATTCCCAAAGGCCAATTTGGGGAAAACATCCATGGAAACTTGTTTGAAGCTTTGTTGGGCGCCATTTTTTTGGATAGAGGGTATAAGTACTGTGAAAAGTTCATTTACAAGCGAGTTATTATTCCATATGTAGATATTGAAAAACTGGAAGGTAAGGTTATTAGTTATAAAAGTTTATTGATAGAATGGTGCCAAAAAGAGAAGAAGACTTTCGATTTTGACGTTTATGACGATACGGGCAATGACGAAATGAGACACTTTGCCGTAAAACTTTCCATCAACAACAAAGTAGTGGCCAAGGCTAGGGCGACTTCCAAGAAGAAAGCCGAAGAAAAAGCCGCCAAACGAGCCTTCTTCGCCTTTCAAAAAAGCATATCCAAAATCATTTAGAGGCAAGGGGCGAATTTTCCGGCGTAATCCTTTAAAGAATAACTTCCCGATAATGGTATGAAGTTCATAAAATACTATATTTACACCGGAAATCAATAAACCATGGGAGTTCACAAGCTTGTTCTTGATGATTTTACGGAGGATTTAAGTTTCTCGCTTATTGGTATTCATTGCAATCTGGAAGATTATAAATTGGCTTATATGCTCAATAAATATCTGGAAATCAATCTTAGACGTAAGGAAACCGATTTGCAATTTAACAATGGAGCCAACTATTCCATTTTTGAATGGGAAAACGAAAAAGAACTTAAAACGTGGAATTTTATTTCAAACATATATAAGCACGAAACAGAAGCCTTCAATGGCATGGGTTCTCTTTTCAGCAATGAAATAACGACCAGAATCCTAACGCTTGTTCCGGAATATAAAAAAGTGAATTATTTTCTGAAAATGAGCGATGAGATGCAACCGTTGAAGGAAACAGTAATTTTAAAGAAAATTCAAGCTATTCCTCAGGTAGTTACTGCCTATCTTATTGATACCGAACAACTAATCTCTAAAGGGAATTTAATTTTTTAACTCATGTCAACCACTATCAAGAAAACTAAAATAGTAGCCACCTTAGGCCCCGCCACAAGCAGCAAAGAGATACTTCGCAAAATGATGGAAGCAGGTGCTAATGTTTTCAGAATAAATTTTTCTCATGCCGATTATGATGCCGTCAAGGAGCGCGTGAAGATGATTCGCGAACTGAATGAAGAACATGGCTTTAACGCCGCTATCTTGGCCGATTTGCAAGGTCCCAAGTTGCGTGTGGGGGTGATGAAGGAAGAAGTGGTAGTGAACGAGGGTGACGAAATAACCTTTGAAACCGGCAAAAAATTTGAAGGCACCAAGGAGCGTGTTTACATGACTTATAAGAACTTTCCTCAGGATGCGAAGCCTGGAGAGAGAATATTGCTGGACGATGGAAAACTTATTTTTGAAGTTGTTTCTACAGATAAAAAAGCCAAGGTTAAAGCCCGTGTCATTCAAGGTGGCCCTTTGAAATCCAAGAAAGGGGTGAACTTGCCCAACACTAAGATTTCACAACCAGCGTTAACTGAAAAAGACATTGAAGATGCCATTTTTGCTATTGGCTTGCGTGTAGACTGGATTGCTTTGTCATTTGTTCGTCATCCCGAAGATTTGATAGAATTGCAAGACTTAATCAAGAAACACAGTGACCATAAGATTCCTATTGTAGCTAAAATAGAAAAACCAGAAGCGGTAGAAAACATAGATAAGATTGTAGCCTATTGTGATGGCTTGATGGTAGCTAGAGGCGATTTGGGTGTTGAGGTTCCTGCACAGGAAGTACCATTGATTCAAAAACAATTGGTTTTGCGAGCCAAACGGGCGAGAATCCCTGTAATTATTGCCACCCAAATGATGGAAAGCATGATTACCAGTTTGACACCAACACGGGCCGAAGTAAACGACGTAGCCAACTCCGTGATGGATGGTGCCGATGCCGTGATGCTTTCTGGGGAAACTTCGGTGGGGCAATACCCTGTACAGGTTATTGAAAAAATGGCGAGTATCATTCATAGTGTAGAACATTCACCACTCATTAAAGTGCCACAATCGCCACCGCACATTCGTACCAATCGTTACATTACGAAATCCATTTGTTACCATGCCGCCAATATGGCGAATGAAATAGACGCCAAAGCGATTACTACCTTAACGAACAGTGGTTATACCGCCTTTCAGATTTCGGCGTGGAGACCTAACGCACATATCTTGGTATTTACGTCTAACAAGACTATTTTAACGCAATTGAGTTTGCTTTGGGGCGTAAAAGCCTTTTACTATGATAGGTTTGTGAGCACAGATGAAACCATAGAAGATGTGAATGCCATTGCCTCCAAAAAAGGCTATTTGGATGTAGGTGACATGGTAATTAGTTTGGCTGCTATGCCTATCCAATCCAAAGGGATGGTAAATACCTTAAGGGTGACGGAGATTACAAGCTGTAGTGTATAGGGTTATTATTGGATTTGATGGGGTGTAAGGTTAGTTGTCTGTTATTTGTTTAGATCCTCTTTCATTCTATCAGCATAATCCCTGATCATCTTGTTCTGTATATCAAGTTTAGAAAGTTCTTCATACCACTTATTGAAATCTTCATTATCTTTTTGAACGTAAAAATATTGTAAGATGTTGAAACAATTTTCTGCATCGTATTGTTTGTCTAAGATTGTTTTTTTTGCCGTGTTATATTGTTGAATTGCCAGATTAATTTTGTTGTTTTTTGTCAAAGTAAAAATATACTCTTTGCTGACATAAGCATCCGATGAATTTATTCTTATGTCTTCTTCTAAAATATGTTCAGCCTTATCATATTGTTTTAAACAGTTGTAAGAAAAAGCAAGCTCAACAGCAAGCCCTTTATATTTCGGGTTTATTTTTTCTGCTTTTTCAAGAAAAGTTAATGCCTTTTTACATTCATTCCAACCATTATACATATATCCCCATTTATAGAGTCTCTCAATAGATTCCTCATCTGTTTTATAATATTTTAGCCAATTTGGGATAGAGTCAATTTTAAGTTCAGAGAATTTATTTTCAGGAATAAAGGCTACTAGAACATTATTGGGTTTTAATCTTACTTTGATGCTGGTACTGTCAAGTTTTGTTGGAATAAATTCGCCAGTTGCCGTAATTTTAAATGTTCCCTGGTAATTAAGAGTTAACCCCGCATCTGAATCAATGTAAATAAACCCATAGGGATGTGAATCGTTTTCATCTTGTTGAAACGCAACCCATTTGTCTTCGCTTTCAACAAAACGCTTGTTGAATTCTAAATTTGATTGAGCGTTTAATTTTGTTGCAATTAAAACAAGGAGGAACAACAAATATTTCATTTGTAAAGGTGTTTTTTGAGTATAGTGGTCAATGATGTAGGTACAACTCGTTTCAATGAGTCCTAAGCATTGCTAACGAATTTCGACTATTTTATTGAGAAAGGCAAGAACTCTAAAAATCAAACTTCAACTGCACACTGATTGCTTTTTTTTCGGGGTCTTTTTTGGTTTGCTTGTCGGTATTGAGATTAGACAGTGAGATACCCAACAGTCGTACCGAATTCTGCATTTTTTCCTGATATAGAAGTTCTTTGGCCGTTTCCAAAATCAGGTTCTTATCATGTACAAAATAGGGCAAGGTTTTACTGCGTGTTTGCAAGGTAAAATCGCTGTACTTTATTTTTAGGGTAATGGTCTTTCCCGAAACTTGGCTCTTTTCCAAACGCCTAGCTACTTCTTTGGCAATACTGTCCAGTTTCTCTAGCATAAAAATTTCGGATGACAGATTTTCACTAAAAGTCCGTTCGGCGGCCAGCGATTTTCTAATGCGGTTAGACTTGACCTCACTGTTGTGGTAACCACGTACCACGTAGTAATAAAATTTTCCGGACTTCCCGAACTTTTCTTCTAAAAACTCTAATGGTTTCGCTTTTAAATCGTTTCCGGTGAAGATGCCCAATTGATACATCTTTTCGGCAGTAACCTTTCCAATACCGTAAAATTTCCTGATGTCCAACTGTTCCAAAAAGACTAAAACTTCCTCAGGATTTACCGTTTTTTGTCCATTGGGTTTGTTGTAATCGCTCGCTACTTTGGCTACGAACTTGTTAATGGAAATACCCGCCGAGGCCGTTAATCCAGTCTCTTCATAAATTCGGGCTCTAATTTCCTTGGCAATCAAGGTGGCACTGGGATTGCCTTTTTTATTTTCGGTAACATCCAAGTAAGCTTCATCCAGGGAAAGAGGCTCAACCTTATCAGTATACTCATGAAAAATCTTGCGTATTTTTTTGGAGATTTCAGTATACCTGTCAAAGCGAGGGCGAACGAAAATCAATTCAGGGCACAGTTTTTTGGCCTGCATACCACTCATGGCACTTCGCACGCCAAATTTTCTTGCTTCATAACTAGCCGCACTTACCACACCTCGCTTTTCATTGCCCCCCACAGCAAGTGGTTTCCCCTTAAGTTCTGGGTGGTCATGCTGCTCCACAGAGGCGTAAAAGGCATCCATATCTACATGGATTATTTTTCGTATTGGTAAATCGGTTGACATCATGTAAATTTATAAATTCCTGTGCACGATGGAATCTTAATTTTTATGATATTTTAAATTTGGAAAGATCCTTATTATGATTGAAATAGAACGCAAATTTTTAGTTACTTCCCAAACTTTTAAAAATGAAGCTTCCTTACAAGTTCATATAGTCCAAGGATTTTTGAACACGGATCCTGAGCGTACTGTAAGAATACGAATTAAAGGCAGCAAAGGTTTTATAACGGTAAAAGGGAAAACCTCAAAAAGTGGGACGACACGTTTTGAATGGGAAAAGGAAATTGCCGTTGAAGAGGCCGAAAACCTATTAAAACTTTGTGAAAAAGGGGTTATAGATAAAATGCGATATGAAGTTTCTTATAAAAGCCATAACTTTGAAGTAGATGTGTTTCAAGAGGATAATGAAGGCCTTATCCTTGCCGAAGTTGAACTGGACACTGAAACCGAAGCTTTTGAAAAGCCTGAATGGCTGGGTAAAGAAGTCACGGGAGACTTAAGATACTATAATTCGCAGTTAAGTAAAAATCCTTATAAGCTATGGAAAGACTAAAAAAAATGGCTCGAATTTCAATAATGTTATTGGTCGTGGCTGCATGCAAAAATGAAACTAAAATCGCTCCAGTAGATACTAATGGCATTAATGAAATGCCGATAGATTCTGTTAAACAAGATGTGACTAAAGTTGAAAAACCAAAAACCATTCAAGAAATCAAAGATGAGCTTATGTCCAAAGGGTATCAAACATTTGATTATGTAGATCCTAAAACCCAAGATACCATTCTCATGCAACAGTATTTTATGGTTTTTTTAAAAAGCGGTCCTATTCGTTCACAGAATGAAGAGGAAGCTGCTAAACTGCAAGAAGAACATTTGGCTCATCTAGCTAGAATGTATGAAGAAGGTTTTGCAGATTTGATTGGCCCTTTCGGAGATCACGGCAATATAAGAGGCGTTGTGGTTTATAATGTGCCCAATCAGGCAATGGCAGATAGTTTGGCTAAATTGGATCCAATGGTAAAAGCCGGTCGTTTAGAAGTTGAAGTACACCCTTGGTGGTCAGGAAAAGGTTATTCCTTGAGGTAACATGAAATTA
>JAGQZG010000092.1 GCA_020435705.1 Mangrovimonas sp. | reverse complement strand
TTTCTTTGCCGAATATATGGTGGATGCCGTGTCAAAAATTCTGCAATATGATTATAATGGCAAACTCATTAGAGAAGTTGAATTACCCGGTTTGGGAAGTGTTGGTGGATTTGGTGCAAAAAAAGAAGAAAAAGAACTCTATTATAGTTTCACCAATTATATTACACCGGGAAGTATTTACAAATATGATATTGATAAAGGTACTTCGGAACTCTACCAAAAACCAGCTATTGATTTCAACCCAGATAATTACGAAAGCAAACAAGTGTTCTATACTTCCAAAGACGGCACTAAAGTGCCCATGATTATTACCTATAAAAAAGGGCTGGAACTAAATGGTAAAAACCCAACCATTCTTTATGGTTACGGTGGTTTTAATATCAGTTTAACTCCGTCATTCAGTATTACCAACGTGGTTTGGATGGAACAAGGAGGTGTTTATGCCGTTCCTAATCTTCGTGGCGGTGGCGAGTATGGCAAAGCTTGGCATGATGCTGGCACGCAAATGCAAAAACAGAATGTATTTGATGATTTTATTGCGGCGGCTGAATATCTAATAGAAAACAACTATACCTCATCCAATTATCTGGCCATTAGAGGTGGATCCAACGGTGGGCTTCTTGTTGGAGCAACCATGACACAAAGGCCCGATTTAATGAAAGTAGCCCTGCCTGCTGTAGGTGTTTTGGACATGCTTCGCTATCATACGTTCACTGCTGGTGCTGGTTGGGCTTATGACTATGGAACTTCTGAAGATAGCAAAGAAATGTTTGACTATTTAAAAGGCTATTCTCCTGTTCACAATGTAAAATCAGGGGTTGAATACCCTGCGACCCTTATAACCACAGGAGATCATGACGACCGTGTGGTACCGGCGCACAGCTTTAAATTTGCAGCTGAATTACAAAGCAAACAAGCAGGCAACAACCCTGTCTTGATTCGTATTGAAACCGATGCAGGTCATGGTGCCGGAACGCCAGTGAGTAAAACCATAGAACAATATGCCGACATCTTTGGCTTTACCTTATACAATATGGGCTTCAAAGTCCTGCCTTCGGAACAAAAACAGAAGGTAAAAGGTTAATAGCGCAAGAACTTCTTGCTACCTTTGCAGCCATATGCTTAAGGTAGAAAATATTTCATTTGGGTATTCAAACACCCTTGTTCTTGAATCGGTATCTTTTGAGGCTAATCCCGGTGAACACCTATCTATTGTAGGCGAAAGTGGTTCAGGCAAAACTACTTTGCTCAAACTGCTTTATGGAATGTTCGATTTGAATGAGGGTTCCATTTCATGGAAAGACCAGCCAATTCTCGGGCCAAAATTCAACCTGATTACCGGACCGGATTTTATGAAATACGTTTCCCAAGAATTTGATTTAGTTCCCTATTTTACTGTTGGGGAAACCGTTGGCAAATTTCTATCAAACTTTTATCTTGAGAAAAAAGCCGAACGAATTCAGGAACTTTTGGAAATTGTTGAGCTTTCCGAATTTTCCAAAACAAAAATAACCCATCTTAGTGGTGGTCAAAAACAGCGGGTATCCATTGCTTCGGCGCTGGCCAAAGAACCTGAAATTATTCTATTGGATGAGCCATTTAGTCATATTGACAACTTTCAAAAACACAGTTTAAGACGAAATCTTTTCAACTATTTTAAAACCAATAAGATTACATGCATTGTTGCGACGCACGATAAAGAAGATGTGCTTGGTTATGCCAATAGTGTTATGGTTTTGAATAATAAAGAAATTATTGCTAAAGACAGTCCGAAAAACCTGTATCAAGAACCTAAGTCTGGATTGGTTGCTTCCTTTTTTTCCGAATACAACCTAATTGACAATACTATTGTTTATGCCCATCAACTAAAACCTGTAAAATCCTCTAATTTGAAGGTTGAAGTTGTCCAGTCTTATTTTAAAGGAAGTTATTATTTGATAGAATCCAAGTTGGGCAATCAATCTGTTTTCTTTGAAACTAAAGAGCCTATAGAATCCGGAACCGCTATCTATCTGGAGATCTTAGAAAACTAAATTCAATATTCTAAAGTTCCATAATACCCCATTTGCTTGAGAATCCAAGCAATTCGAGACTGAATATAGCTTGTTGGTGGTTTGGCTTTGTAGGACAAAGGTTTGGGCAAAATAGCAGCTATAGCTGCCGCTTCAGATGGTAACAGTTTACTAGCACTTTTTTTAAACCAATATTGAGAGGCTGCTTCGGCACCATAAATACCGTTACCCATTTCAATGCTGTTCAAATACACTTCCATAATGCGCTCTTTGGGCCAGATAAGCTCTATTAGGAACGTAAAGTAGGTTTCCAGTCCTTTCCTAAGCCAGCTTCGTTGCGGCCACAGAAACACATTCTTTGCCGTTTGTTGACTTATGGTACTGGCGCCCCTTACTTTCTTCCCTTTTTTGTTGTGTTCCATGGCTTTTTCAATGGCTTTCATGTCAAAACCATTATGGATGACAAAATTTTGATCTTCGCTGCAAATGACAGCCAATTGCAAGTTCTTGGAAATTTTTTCCAATGGCACCCAATCGTGCTTGAATACTCTATTTTTATCCTCTTTTTTCTGCTCAAAATATCGAATGGCCATGAGTGGTGTGGCTGGAACAGGAACCCACCTGAACAAGACCACTAATGCTATGGAAACAACAACAAACCACAATACTGTTTTGAAAAGGAATCTGAAAAATTTCTTCAACATATCAGTCTACTAAATCTGCTAATTCTTTGCCCACAAAGCTTCCTATGGCAACACCCATACCACCCAAACGAACACCACAGTAAACATTGTTGGAAAGTTGTTTTACTATTGCCTTCTTTTGGTTGCCAACACCCATAATCCCACTCCATCGTTGCGAAATTGTCACCTCTTGACTCGGTAAAATTATCTCTTTTAATATACTCTCTAACTGGTATTGAACCACTGGAGTTAAACCAAATTCAGTGGTTTCTTCAGTGGTAAAATCAAGATTTCTTCCACCTCCAAATAAAACCCTATTTCCTACGTTCCTAAAATAATAATATCCTTTATCTAAGTGAAAATTTCCTTTAATATGAAGATTCTCAATAGGGTCGGTAATTAAAACCTGTGCTCTGGCGGGTTTCACGTTATCATTCAAAAATTGAGCCGCAAACCCGTTGGTTGCTATAAACATCTTTTTTGTCTTGAACTCAAAGTTTTGTGCTTTAATTTGGACACCGTCAATACTTTCAGAAAACGTTTCAACTTCAGTTGAATTGAGAATAAGGATGTTTTCTTTAACAGCCAATTTTAAAAGGTTTTTCATCATTTTACCTGTATTGATATTTCCTTCATAAGGAGTAAATATATACTGGTTTACAATGTTTTTGAATCCGAATTCATTGGAACCAACCTTGAAAGTGTGTCCTTTAAAAATTGGTTTTAAAAGGGCATTTACCTTGTCAATTTCCGAAATACATTCTTCAAAAAGCTTCTTTTGATTGTTTAAAAAGAGCTCATAGCCTCCCAAATTCCGGTAGTCAATGGTTTTTTCTCCTAACGTTTTTCGAAGCAATTTTAAGCCTTTATAACGTTTTTCAACAAGATTGAAAACCTCTTCTTCACTATGATTTTTTAAATCATCCAGAATTTCACTCATGCTACCAAAACAAGCAAAACCGGCATTTTTGGTGCTGGCTCCTTGTGGCAATAAACCTCTTTCTAAAATCAGGATCTTGGCTTTAAGGAACTTTTTTCTGAGGTGAAGGGCACAATTTAAGCCAACAATACCACTACCAACAATGGTAAAATCTACCTTGTCCAACCATGTTTTATATTCCCAATAGGATAGGTTCATGTCAAAAAAAAGCCCCTAATAAAATAGGAGCTTTGTTTAGGTTTATTAATCTTCAGCTTGTGGTTGCATCTTAAAATCTTCCATAAACTTCGTGGTGTAGTTTCCAGCAATATAATCCGGATTTTCCATTAATTGTCTATGGAATGGTATCGTGGTTTTGATCCCTTCAATTACAAACTCGTCCAAGGCTCTTTTCATTTTATTGATAGCTTCTTCCCTGGTTTGGGCAGTGGTTATCAATTTGGCAATCATAGAGTCGTAGTTAGGAGGAATGACATAGCCCGCATACACGTGGGTATCCAAACGAACGCCGTGTCCACCTGGTGCATGGAGTGTCGTAATTCTCCCTGGGGATGGCCTAAAATCGTTGTAAGGATCTTCGGCATTGATTCTACACTCTATAGAATGAAGATTTGGTGTGTAATTTTTTCCGGAAATGGGCACACCAGCAGCCACCAGTATTTGTTCACGAATCAAGTCGAAATCAATTACCTGCTCTGTAATTGGGTGCTCCACCTGAATACGGGTATTCATTTCCATGAAGTAGAAGTTACGGTGTTTGTCCACCAAAAACTCGATGGTTCCAGCACCTTCATAGCTAATGAACTCAGCTGCTTTTACAGCAGCATCACCCATTTTTTTCCTCAACGCATCGGTCATGAAAGGAGATGGCACTTCTTCCGTTAATTTTTGATGGCGTCTTTGAATGGAACAATCTCTTTCTGATAAATGACATGCTTTTCCCGAAGAGTCACCAACAACTTGAATTTCAATATGTCTGGGTTCTTCAATAAGTTTCTCCATGTACATACCGTCATTCCCAAAAGCGGCTTTTGCTTCTTGACGGGCCGAATCCCATGCTGCCTTAAGATTTTCAGGTTTCCAAACCGCGCGCATTCCTTTGCCCCCACCACCGGCTGTGGCTTTCAGCATTACAGGATAGCCTACTTCTTTAGCAAGCTTTTCGCATTGCTCGTAGTTTTCGATAATACCGTCACTTCCGGGAACTGTTGGTACACCAGCTGCTTTCATGGTTGCTTTAGCTGATGCTTTATCTCCCATTTTATCAATCATTTCTGGAGATGCCCCTATGAACTTTATATTATGCTCTTGACAAATTTTTGAAAACTTGGCATTTTCCGATAAGAAACCATATCCTGGGTGAATGGCATCGGCATTGGTGATTTCGGCTGCCGCGATAATATTAGACATTTTCAAATAAGACTCACTACTTGATGGTGGTCCTATGCACACAGCCTCATCGGCAAATTTTACATGAAGGCTATCGGCATCGGCTGTTGAATAGACAGCAACCGTTTTAATGCCCATTTCTTTGCAGGTTCTTATGACCCTTAGTGCAATTTCGCCTCTGTTTGCAACTAATATTTTTTTGAACATCTTTTGAAATTTTAAATTTTATACTGTTTTAATTAAGAAGTAACCTTCAGTAATTTAAAACTTCTTAAGATGGATCTACCAAGAATAAGGGTTGGTCAAACTCAACAGGTGAAGAGTCGTCAACCAAAATCTTAACCACTTTTCCAGAAACTTCAGATTCAATCTCATTGAAAAGCTTCATGGCTTCTATAATACACAACACATCCCCTTCTTTAATATCTTGACCAACCTCTACAAATGTAGGTTTGTCTGGTGATGGTTTGCGGTAGAAGGTCCCTATGATTGGGGACTTAATAGTAATATATTTTGACTCTTCTGCGCTGCTGGCTGGAGCGGCTGCTTCTTGTGGAGCGGGCGCAGCTGCTGGTTGAGCTTGTATCACAGGTGCCATGGGCGTACTTACAGGAACTTGTTGAACATAGGTGGTAGATTCTTCACCTGATCCTGTTTTGATCGTAATTTTAAAATCTTCTGTTTCCAGTTTTACTTCGCTAGCCCCGGATTTGGCAACAAACTTGATAAGATTTTGAATGTCCTTTAAATCCATAATTATAGTGTTAGTTAATTTCTATTATTGTTTTGTGTCATAAGCCCATTTAAGGTAAATGGCACCCCAAGTAAATCCGCCTCCAAAAGCGGCAAAAACTAAATTGTCTCCTTTATTAAGCTGTTTTTCATAATCGGACAACAAAAGAGGTAGCGTTGCCGATGTTGTATTGCCATATTTGTATATGTTCATCATTACTTTAGACTCTTCAAGCCCCATGCGCTGGGCTGTAGCATCTATGATACGTTTGTTTGCTTGGTGCGGAACCAGCCATTGCACGTCTTCTTTGCTAAGATTGTTGCGCTCCATTATTTTTTCGGCAACATCGGCCATATTGGATACCGCAAATTTAAAAACAGTTTTTCCATCTTGGAACACAAAGTGCTGTTTGTTTTTAACCGTTTCCTCACTCGCAGGCAATATAGAACCTCCAGCCTCTATTCTAAGAAAATTTCTTCCTGTACCATCCGTTCTCAAATATTCGTCCTGAAGCCCAAGACCTTCTGTGTTGGGTTCGAAAAGCACAGCACCAGCGCCATCTCCAAAAATAATACAGGTTGCTCTATCGGTATAGTCAATGATAGATGACATTTTATCTGCTCCAATCAAAAGCACTTTTTTGTAGCGTCCAGATTCTATATAACTTGCCGCTGTAGACATGCCATATAAAAAACTGGAGCAGGCAGCTTGTAGATCGTATGAAAATTTGCATTGGTTGCTCCAATCTCAGAAGCCACATACGCTGCAGTTGCTGCTACAGGCAAATCAGGGGTCGCTGTAGCCACCAATACAAAGTCTATTTCTTTAGGATCTGTACCGCTTTTCTCGAGCAGGTTTTGAGCGGCTTTAATAGCCAGGAAAGAAGTTCCTTTGCCTTCTTCTTTTAAGATTCTGCGTTCTTTTATTCCGGTTCTAGAGGTAATCCACTCGTCATTTGTCTCGACCATGGTTTCCAGTAGTTGATTTGTAAGAACAAAATCGGGAACATAAGAACCAACTGCCGTTATGGCTGCAGAAATTCGACTCATAAGCTGAAATTGTTTATCTCAAATTTTTGAGAAATTTTGCCAAAAATCATGTAAAATTGGGTCAAATTACTAAATTTTTAGCTTAATAGCGTGCAAAATAAGTTGTTTTTGAAGTTTAGAAAAATATATCATAAAAAAAACGCTCACAAGTGAGCGCCTTTTTGTATGCGTGCATTGTATTTATGCTAAATTTTCTTCTTCAGAGTTGTCTATCAACACTTGTCCTCTGTAGTAAAGCTTCCCTTCATGCCAGTGTGCCCTGTGGTAAAGGTGAGCTTCACCCGTTGTAGGGCAAACGGCTACAGTAGGAGCAGTAGCTTTGTAGTGCGTTCTTCTCTTATCTCTTCTGGTACTTGACTGTCTTCTTTTAGGATGTGCCATTTTATGAGTTTATTTTATAATAGTTTTTTTAATGTATTCCATCGAGGGTCTGTTTGATCCCCTTCGTTATTTTCTTTTTCTTCTTTTGGACTTAGTTCTTCCAGCTTGTCCAATATTTCTGATTTTAACGAGCCATCTTTTACGCCCGGATGAATCAGTTTATTAGGAACAGCAAGAACAATAAGTTCATATATGTATTGCTGAATGTTAATTTGATACTCTCCATGAGGAATAACCAAAATGTCTATTTCTTCATCATTGTATTCGTCTCCAAACTTTACAACCAAATCAAATTCATTGGCTATTTTTTGGTCGTAAGGTTCATTGGTGAGGTCACAATTGACATTCACAAAGCCTTTAATCTTAAAGTGTAGTTCTAAAAGCGTGGTTTTTTTTTCTAATTCTACCTCAACTTTTACGTCTACAGTATTAAAGTCTTCGTAATCAAAATGTTTAAAGAACTCGTCTTTGATGTGATACTCAAATTGATGCCTGCCAATTTTTAACCCTACAAATTGTATGGTATACTCTTTCAACTGCTTCATTTCCACATCTATTTTGAGCCTGCAAATATATAAATTTTTTGCTTATGCCCGTTTAGATTTTATATTTTTTTATTCACCCCCTAGTTACTGGCTTTCAAAGGGTTTCTTGTGAGTTCTAAATACTCCGTTCTATTCTTGAATATGTGTATGGCCAAAAAGACCGCTTCTTTAAACGAGCTTTCGTTGGCAATGCCTTTACCTGCAATATCAAAAGCTGTTCCATGGTCTGGTGACGTTCTAATTTTATCCAAGCCAGCGGTAAAGTTTACGCCTTGCCCAAAGGAAAGCGTCTTAAAAGGTATGAGACCCTGGTCGTGGTAAGAGGCAATTACCGCATCAAACTGCTTGTAATTGTTGGATCCAAAAAAACTGTCGGCAGCGTAAGGACCAAAAACCAATTTGCCAGATTCCCTAATACTGTTCAACACCGGTTTCATTAAATCGTCATCCTCCTTGCCTATAACTCCGTTGTAACCAATATGTGGATTAATACCCAGAACCGCCACTTTGGGCCTATTAATCTTGAAATCCTTTTTAAGCGTTTCAAAAACAGTCTCTATTTTGGAACGTATTACAGTCTCTGTTATTTTTTCGGATATGTTTTTTACAGGCACATGATCTGTAAGCAACCCCACTCTAAGGTTGTCACACACCATGAGCATTAAACTGTTCCCTTCAAGCTCCTTGTCCAGATAATCTGTATGTCCGGGAAATTTAAATTCTTCCGATTGAATGTTGTGTTTATTGATGGGTGCCGTAACCAATGCGTCTATCTTGTTCTGCTTTAAGGCCTTGACTGCTGCTTCAAAAGATTTTATGGCAAGTGACCCCATTTTAAAATCTTCCTTTCCAAATTGAATTTCGGGTTGGTCTTTCCAAACATTAAACACATTCAGTTTCCCTTTTACAACTTGGTTAAGATCATTGATCCCGTTAAACTTTACGTCAAAATTGAAGTGGTTTTTTAGGAATGTTACGGCTTTGGTTGACGCAAATATCACTGGAGTACAAAAATCAAGCATTCTTTCATCTTCAAATGTTTTAAGGATAATTTCTCCTCCTACACCATTTAAATCTCCAATGGAAATCCCTAGCATTACAGATTCTGGACTCTTCATCTCAAACTCAAAAATTATGTTCGTACTTTTACGGGGTAAATTTAACCAAATAAATCATTTATTAAATGTTTACCGGAATAATTGAAGATTTGGGGCTGGTGAAACAAATTGAACAAGAACAGGATAATATTCACCTTACCATTGAGAGCAAATTAACCACGGAATTGAAAATTGACCAAAGTGTCTCTCACAATGGCGTATGCTTGACGGTTGTAGATATTATTGGGAACACCTACACCGTTACGGCTATCAAGGAAACCCTTTTGAAGACCAATTTGGGGCTTCTCAAAAAGGAAGGCTTGGTAAATCTGGAAAGAGCCATGAAACTTGGTGATAGACTGGATGGCCATCTTGTACAAGGGCATGTAGACCAAACAGGGGTGTGCACTAATAAGGATTATGCCAATGGGAGTTGGTATTTCTCTTTTGAATATGACAAAACCCTAAAGAACATTACCATTGAAAAAGGATCTATTACCGTTAATGGTGTGAGCCTAACAGTAGTGAATTCAGGAATCAGTGCATTTCAGGTAGCTATTATCCCCTACACCTACGAACATACTACTTTTAAAACGATAGAAAAAGGGACTGTTGTAAATCTAGAATTTGATTTAATTGGGAAATATCTTCAAAAGATGGCTGCCATAAGAGATTTATGAATGGGATGGCTTTCTTTTTAAGAGTTGTTTAACCCCCAAAAGCATCCCTACTAGAAATAAAAATGGCAGATAATCATCTATAGGCAACCCCACAGGAGGCGGTGGACCTGGCGGCGGTGGCGTAGGGCCACTTTGTGCAAAGCATACAAAACTTATTAATACAAATAAGATTGAGGCAACTGTTCTTTTGTTTTGTATTATCATTCAGACCAAATGTACAAAAAAGAAAATACTTACAAATAAATTCTTTTACCGTACCCTAATTAAATTATTCAATTTTTTAATTAATCCCTTAGTATAGCCTAACTATACGATGCAAATATAGCTTTTTAGCTGGAAAAAAAAAGTGCTTCCCAACATTTAAACACTCAGTATTAAAGAATTAACGAAAAAATAATAATGATATTTTATAAAAAAAGCCTCCAATATAAAATTGAAGGCTTTAAAAGAAGTGGTCCCAACTGGGCTCGAACCAGTGACCCTCTGATTATGAGTCAGATGCTCTAACCAACTGAGCTATGGGACCAAAGCGGGTGCAAATCTAATAATTAATTTCATTACCCCGCAAGTTAATTTAATTTTTGTTCCTGTCTTCGCATAGTTCAATTAAGACACCATTTGTGGTTTTGGGATGCAGGAAAACAATACGTTTGTTATCGGCACCATTCTTGGGACTGTCATTGATGACTTGAAAGCCTTCGCCTGTAAGACGTTCAATTTCGCTTTCTATTTGCTCAACATCGAAAGCCATATGGTGTATGCCCTCTCCTTTTTTCTCAATAAACTTAGCAATAGGGCTTTCGAGCCTAGTAGCCTCAAGAAGTTCTATTTTGGTTTCCCC
>JAGQZG010000091.1 GCA_020435705.1 Mangrovimonas sp. | reverse complement strand
GTCTTGCACTAACTATTGTTCTCACAAAATTTAGAAACTCATTAGCATTTCAACAAAAAACAAGTATCATATTTCTCAATTATTCAATTAACAAAATGTTAACGACTGGTTGGTTCGTTTAATTCCGAACTATTAATACTTTTGCAGTTCTATCATGATTATGAATTACTCCGAAGATCTTAAAAAACAAAAAAAAGAGCTTATTGAAGACTTGGGTGTGTGCTTTGAAACCTGCGAAAGCATGTCGCCGTTATCCTCAAGAATCTATGCTTTGTTGATACTCACCGGCAGCCATGGTCTCACTTTTGAAGAGCTTACCGAAACGCTATGTGCCAGTAAGAGTTCAATTTCCACCAATTTACAACTGTTACAAACTGAAGGCATTATTGCTTATAAAACCCTGCCGGGTGAACGCAAGCGCTATTTTAAGATTTGCGATAACCAACTCAATAATCGTATTGACAAACGTATTGAAGGCTGGGAAAAAGAAAAAGCCCTACACTCCAAAATTCTCAAATACAGAGAAAATTTACTGGAACTTAACCCAGAAATAACGGACATCAAACAAGGGATTAAATTCAATCAGTTACAGATTGACCTTATGGATGCCATGATTACCAATTTAAAAAACCTAAAACAACAAATACAAGATAACTAGATGAAATCAAAACACTACCTACCAATTTTATTAGCATTCACGGTATTATTAGGCTGTAAAAAAGAGCAACAAGGGCCTATGGCACCTCAAGCTATGCCTTTGGCAGTCTCTAAAGTGGTTCGTAAAACCGTGGTGACCTATAACTCCTATCCTACCTCTATTGAAGGGATTATAAACAGTGATGTACGACCTAAAGTGACGGGATACATTCAGAAAGTATTTATTGATGAAGGTCAAAAAGTAAAAGCTGGACAATTGTTGTTTAAGCTGGAAACCCAATCGCTTTCTCAAGATGCCGCTGCTGCGAAAGCTGCAGTAAATGCTGCCCAAGTTGAAGTGGATCGTTTAATTCCTCTTGTGGAAAAAAACATTATAAGCAACGTACAATTGGAAACCCAAAAGGCCAAACTATTACAAGCCCAAAGCAACTATAACAGTATTGTGGCCAATGTTGATTATGCCAATATTAAGAGCCCGGTTAACGGTTATGTTGGCGCTATCAACTTAAGAGAAGGCAATTTGGCTTCGCCTAGTGATCCCACTCCCCTTACAACGGTAACCGATATTTCCAAAGTATATGCATTTTTTTCCATGAATGAAGCTGATTATGCCAATTTCATCCAGAATACACCTGGAGCAACATTGCAAGAGAAAATAAAGAATTTCCCTAAGGTGAATTTAATTCTCCCTAATGGTAAAACCTATGACCAGCAAGGAACTATTGAAACCGTAACAGGCCAAGTAGACAAGAAAACCGGTACGGTGAGCTTTAGAGCCACGTTTGATAATCCTGCGGGTGTAATTACCAATGGTAACAGCGGTATGATACAAATTCCTCAAACTTTTGAAAATGCTTTGGTGGTGCCTTTGGAATCTACTTTTGAGCAACAAGGTCAAACCTTTGTCTTTACACTTGATTCTGAAAACAAAGCAATGCCCACTAAAATTGATGTGGTGAATACCCAAGGTAATCTCGCATTGCTTACAGGTGGATTAAATGAAGGTGATACGTTTATTGCTTCCGGTGTAGGAAAATTGAGAAGAGGGACACCTATTCAACCAAACGAGGTGCCTTTTGATAGTGTATCAAAACCTATCAAAACATTATTTAGATAAACAACTAAACCAAAAGTATGTTAAAAACATTTATAGAAAGACCCGTTCTTTCCACCGTTATATCTATCATTATTGTCATCTTGGGAGTGTTAGGGATCTTGACCCTACCAGTAGAACAATATCCTGATATTGCGCCGCCTACCATACAGGTGTCTGCTACCTACCCTGGCGCGAGTGCCGAAACGGTCATGGAGAGTGTGATTGTTCCCATTGAAGAACAAATTAACGGCGTGGAAGGTATGACCTACATTACATCCACAGCTACCAATAATGGTACGGCCAACATTACTGTTTACTTTAAACAAAATATTGATCCTGATATTGCTGCTGTAAACGTACAGAATAGGGTTGCTAGGGCTAATCCTTTATTGCCCCAAGCCGTATTGCAAACAGGGGTTATTACCCAAAAACAGCAAACCAGTGCATTGATGTTCCTTTCGGTGTATTCTAAAAACCCGGATTATGATGGAACTTTTGTACAAAACTATTTAAAAATCAATGTAATTCCTGCTCTTCAACGGGTGTATGGTGTGGGTGCTGTAAACGTTTTTGCAAGTCAGGAATACTCGATGCGTATTTGGCTTAAGCCTGATAAGTTAGCGGCTTATGGCTTGATTCCTTCAGACATAGTAAATGTACTGAACGAACAAAGTTTGGAGGCCTCTGCCGGTGCTTTAGGCCAAAATAATGGAGAAGCTTTTACCTATACTATTACCTATAGTGGGCGTTTTAAGAATGTTGATCAATATGAGAATATCATAATTAAAGCACTTGACAACGGATCGTATTTAAGGTTGAAAGATGTTGCTGGAGTGGAATTGGATGCCCAATCCTATAGTACCAATGGATTTACTTACGGTTATCCAGCGGTTAACATGGGTATTTTTCAAACCCCTGGTTCTAATGCCCAGGATATCATTAATGAAATCAAGGTAAATCTTGATGAATTGAAAAAAGATTTTCCTGAAGGTCTGGAACTGTTTATTGCTTATGATACCAACGACTTCCTGGAAGCTTCCATTCATAAAGTGGTAGAGACGCTTATTGAAGCTTTCTTCTTGGTATTCGTTGTAGTGTTTATATTCTTACAGGACTTCCGCTCTACACTAATCCCAGCCATAGCTGTGCCTGTGGCTATCGTGGGTACGTTCTTCTTTTTGAATATCTTCGGATTCTCCATTAACTTATTGACTTTGTTCGCTTTAGTACTGGCTATTGGTATTGTGGTGGACGATGCTATTGTGGTAGTGGAAGCGGTGCATGCGAAAATTGATGCGGGCGCCAAAAGTGCCAAAGGAGCAACCATGGATGCCATGCATGAAATATCGGGAGCCATTATATCTATTACTTTGGTGATGGCAGCGGTATTTATTCCAGTAACCTTTATTCAGGGACCTACAGGCGTTTTCTATAAGCAATTTGGTTTAACCCTTATAGTGGCTATTATCATTTCGGCAGTTAATGCCTTAACCTTGAGTCCGGCACTTTGCGCTTTGTTGCTTAAACCTCATGATGAGCATGAAAAGAAAAAAGGATTCTTGCAGCGTTTTTATAATGCATTCAACGCTGGGTTTGACGCTTCAGTAGAACGTTATGGTAAAATACTGCATGTTTTCTATCACAGAAAATGGCTAACCATTCTTTTCCTTGCTTTGGCTGTAGTTGGTATTATGTGGACTTCCAAAACCACGCCAACTGGTTTCGTGCCTAATGAAGATAGAGGGCTGATCTTTGTGGATATTCAATTGCCTGCCGGTGCTTCCATTGACAGAACAAATGAAGTAAACTGGGAAGTTTATAACAGAGCCAAGGAATTGCCTGGTGTTGAAGGGATTTCGTTTATCAATGGTCGAAGCTTAATTAGTGGTGATGGTAGTAATTACGGAATTGCTTTTATCAAATTGAAAGACTGGAAAGAACGTGAATCTGAGGAAACTTCTATCAATGCTTTGATTGGAAGGTTGTTTGGTATAGCCGCTACAATTCCTGATGCTAATATTATCTTCTTCTCGCCACCAAGTATTCCAGGTTTTGGATTGGCCGGCGGGTTTGAAGTGAACCTCTTGGATCGTTCTGGAGGTAGTTTTGAACAATTAGATGCCACCAACAAAGAATTCATTGGCAACTTGATGTCCAATGCTGGTATACAATACGCACAATCGTCATTCAATACAAAATACCCTCAGTATGAAATGGTGATAAACGTGCCGCTGGCCAAGCAAATGGGTGTGCCCATTAACAGTATATTTTCTACTATGCAGGGCTATATAGGAAGCATTTATGCCGCAGACTTTGCCCGATTTGGTAAACAATACCGTGTCTACGTTCAAGCATTACCCGAAGATAGAGCTGAAGTTGGTGACCTTAATAAAATATACATTAAGACCGGCAGCGGAGAAATGACACCCATCACACAGTTTGTAACTTTAAAACGAGTGTACGGGCCGCAATCGGTAACGCGATTCAATCTTTATAACTCTACTAAAGTAACGGGCGCAACCAATCCTGGTTTTAGTACTGGTGACGCCATTAATATTGTTGAAGCCGAAGCTGCCAAGTTGCCAAGTGATTATTCCATTGCCTATTCTGGTTTAACACGTGAAGAGGTTAATGCCGGTAATCAAACCGTGGTTATATTCATTTTGTGTATCATTTTTGTGTACTTCCTGCTTTCAGCACAGTATGAGAGTTATATCCTGCCATTTGCGGTACTTCTCTCCTTGCCTATTGGTATTTTTGGCGCCTTCATTTCAACCAAGCTATTTGGTTTGGAAAACAATATTTATTTCCAGATTGCCTTGATTATGTTGATTGGGTTGCTAGCCAAGAATGCTATTTTGATAGTGGAATTTGCTCTACAACGGAGACGCCGTGGCGAAAGTCTGTTTGATAGTGCCATTCATGGTGCGAAAGCAAGGTTACGCCCTATCTTGATGACTTCTTTCGCCTTTATTACTGGTTTATTACCATTAGTCTTGGCCAAAGGTGTTGGTGCTGAAGGAAACAACTCCATTGGTACTGGTGCCGCTGGTGGTATGTTGATTGGTACTTTACTTGGAGTATTCGTTATTCCTAGTTTATACATCTTCTTCCAGTGGCTGCAAGAACTGATCTCGAAAAAAGTAATTCATCATCACGAAGATGACAATCAACTTGAAAACCATGCTTAAAATAATGAAAAGACATCCCCTATATAATTTTGCAATACTAAGTTTAGGCGCCCTCTTGCTCACTGGCTGTTTTGCTGCCAAAAACTATGAGCGCCCCAATTTAGATGATACGGTGACCAATTTGTACCGTACCGACGCCCTTCCTACGGATAGTTTATCTATGGCCAATGTGGCCTGGAAGGATTTGTTTACCGATTCCTATTTGCAACAGTACATTGAAGAAGGTTTGCAAAACAATATGGACATCCGTATAGCTTTGCAACAAGTATTGGCTGCGGAAGCGTATGCCAAGCAAGGGAAAGCGGGCTATTTGCCAACCTTGAATGCTACGGCCAGTGCCACACATCAAGAACTCGCTAAGAATAGCCAGTTTGGAAGTTTCTTCAATGGTTCCATTGAACAGTTTGAATTATCGGGAAGCCTTTCCTGGGAAGCCGATATCTGGGGAAAGATACGGAGTAACCAGCGGGCTACCAATGCATCCTATTTGAGAAGTGTTTCGGCGCATCAAGCAGTAAAAACCAGTTTGGTTGCTGGTATAGTTACAGCCTATTACCAATTATTAGCCTTAGACGAACAACTGGAAGTAACTAATCAAACCATTGAGGCGAGGAACAAAAGCGTAACAACCATCCAAGCGTTAAAAGATGCCGGACAAGTAACTCAAGTAGCTGTTGACCAGTATGTGGCACAATATAATAATGCTCTGGCTTTAAAAGTAGATATTGAAGCTTCTATTTTTAAAACAGAAAACTTGTTGAGTATCCTTTTGGGTAAATCGCCGCAACATTTTGAACGTGGCACTTTGGAAAGTCAACAGTTGGAAACCGATATAAAATTGGGTGTTCCTGCGGTATTATTGAGCAACAGACCAGATGTTATGGCGGCTGAATACCAACTCATAGAAGCGTTTGAACTCACCAATGTAGCAAGGAGTAACTTCTACCCTTCCTTATCCATTGGAGCCAACGGTGGTTTTCAAAGTTTGGAATTGGACAAATTATTTAGTGTTAATTCCTTGTTTGCAACTTTAGTGGGCAATTTGACACAGCCCATTTTCAATCAACGGAAAATACGGACACAATATGAGGTCTCACAAGCACAACAAGAACAAGCTCTATTGAATTTTAAAAAGACATTGTTGGAAGCTGGTTCTGAAGTTTCCAATGCCTTATATGATTACAATGCAGAAACTGAAAAATTTGAATACCGCCTGAATGAAGCTGAGGCCTTACGTAGAGCCGAGTCCAATTCAGAAGAATTGTTAAATTATGGTTATGCCAACTATTTGGATCTTTTAACGGCGAGACAAAATGCTTTGAATGCGGAGCTCAATATGATCAATAACAAATTGAACCAATTACTGTCCATTGTCAATTTATATGAGGCCCTAGGCGGTGGCTGGCAATAAGATAAAGCTGTTATGAAGCAGCGAAAACACCTGTCTGAAAAGATGGGTGTTTTTTTTTGAGACCCTGAAACAAATTTGGAATACAAAAAGGGTTACTCTTTTTCTTGTACTATTATAATAGATGCTTTTACGCCGGTAGCAAGGTTCCATTGGTTCCCTGAGATGATGTTTCCATCCTGGTCTACTACTTTAAATTCGGCTGTATTGGGACCAGAAGTTCCTTGATTGAGCGCCACAAAGTCTATTTTGTTAAAGCCTTCAATGAGATTCAGTTTAAACCCATTAAACCCGGAAGTTAAGGTAACATCGCCCACAACAATATCGTCATTGACCAATATTTTCACTCTATCGCCATCTGGAACTTGATGGTCTCTAAAAATCACTTGAACATACTCTGATTTCGTTTTGAAATCTCCAAAAAACTGATCTTTGGTACTACCGTATTGAGTTCTCTCAGGCGATTCGAACGATTTTTGATGTTGTTTAAGGCGTTTATCATAGAGTTCTGCAGGATTCCCAAAACTTTCCCCAAACATGGAAAACTCATTAGTCAATGGTTTCATTGCAACCGATTTGGGCACCGTTAGTCCATTCACTTTGGTATCGGCATTAATAGGCTTGGATAGTTTGAGTGTGGTATCAAACATAGCGCTATCAGCTTTCTTGGGTGTATCGCCTAATGTTAAAGGAAAGACTTTGTCTTGCTTATTGTCAATTTGGCCAAAAGCACCAATTCCTGTAATTAGGAATAAACCAGTTATGTAGTAGTTAGCTTTCATTCTCATAACGCATATCTTACGGTAAAAATACTAATTTATTGTTCAAATACCGTACCCAAATTTTTGTTAAGCCCTCTACTCCAATTGTTAAAGTTTGTTAATTATGTATTATGTTATACATAGTACTGTAACATATTTTGATTTCTGTCGTCTATCTAATATATCAATCAAAATAATTAAAATCAATTAGTATGAGAACTTTAGACAGTAACCAAATTACAAGAACATTAAAAGGAAGCAAAAGCTATACTTGGAACGAAATGAGACGATACAGATAAGTATCTATAATCAATAAAACCATTAAATACTAACCAAAAAAACAAAAATCATGAGAACATTAAACAGCAACCAATTAACAGCCAACTTTCAAGGAACCAAAAGTTATACTTGGAACACCAAGAGACGTTATAGATAATTAAAAACAATCGATCAATCAAAAAACAATGAAAACAAATCAAGCATATAGTTTCTCATTACCTTCCTATAAATCAGGTGAAGAATTTCATAACAGGAACTTAATGTCCATCAATCCTTATCGAGACGGTTTATGGACAGGTAGCAAACGATATGCTCTTTAAAAACCAAAAAACCGAACAGCACAAACCCTAGTTTTACTAGGGTTTTTTTATTGTTTTTTTTGAAGGATGTCCCTAACAATCTTAAGATGATGCTCCGTATGAACGCTCAGAAAAGCAATACTTTCCTTTTTGTTCAATTGCCCAAATAAAGGATGCTTTGCATTGGCATTAAACGGCAAGCTTCCGGCATCGTGTATGTGTTTTTGTGTTTGGGATAGCTGTTCCTGTAAGTCTTCAATGGAAATAACCTCCTTGGGCAGCACAGATTTAGGCGCTTTTGCCTTACCCCTTGGAAACGTTTTGACCACATAACAAAACCACCAACGGCTGAAACTAAAGGTCCATTTGTAAGTTTCAACATCAGAAATTTCTAGGCTCCGGAAGACACTATTGACCACTTTTAAACTGTGATCCAAGTGCCAACCCACAGAAGATTTAGACACGCTTTGGTTCGTTTTTTCAAACTCCGGAAAATACCTTTCCAGTTCCCCTACTTTTAAAGATAATGTTTGCAAATTTCCCATATCCGAAAATACTAATTTTTTCATTATCAGATAGATTTATTTGAATGGCATCGTTTTTGAAATGTTAAAATCATTAACATTTTAAACTATACATTATGAGAACTTCAAGACCTTCGCCAGAGATAAATTCTGGCTCCATGGCAGACATTGCCTTTCTGCTACTCATCTTCTTTCTGGTTACCACAACTATCTCAGGAGATGTAGGCATTAACCGAAAACTTCCCAGGGAAAGTGATAACACGATTATTGATTATCACCAAAGGAATTTACTCCAGATTATGCTGAATAACACTAACGAAATCATGGTTAATGGTCGTGATATTGTGCCTATTGACAATTTGAAAAACGTGGTTAAGGATTTTATTGACAACAATGGTGATGGCTCATGTACCTACTGCAACGGGAAGCAGCGTACAGACTCTTCGGTGAACCCGAATAAAGCTGTGGTATCCTTACAAAGTGGAAATTTGACCACCTATGAGAAGTACATCGCCGTACAGGATGAAATCACCAAGGCCTACTACGAACTGCGGCAAGTGTACGCAAAAAACAAGTTCAAAAAGGAAGTGGGTGATTTGACCAAGGACGAAATGAAACAAGTGCAGGAAGTTTATCCTTTTATTCTTTCGGAAGCTGAAACACGATAGGTCTAATTTTCTGCTACCGGTTTAGTATCCGTTGTAGTGGGGTCGTCCATTTTTACACCATACTGTATGGTCACTTTGCGCCGACCCCATTGTCTGGCTTTTTTAACATCGACACCCATGTAAATATCAATTCGGTTTTTCCATCGGGGGTGCATTTTATCCTTCACCCAATAAATCCCTTCAAAGCCATCAATTAGTACAGGTGTATCCCGAACAAGCCCTTGTTTAATCAAATCCCGGGATACGGCAATATATTTTCTTCCAGGAATCAAGCTGTCGCCCCAAGCCGTAATGTGAGGATTGGAGTTGGTTTGGTAGGCTAAGGAGTTGTAGGCCGTGGCCGTTACCTCCATTTTGTTCCATGTATAGCCTTCTTCAGTTCCAAATTTACAACTGAAGAGCAGACTTAAAACAAAAAAACCTATGAGACACTGCTTCATAGGTTTAAATATAAGTAAAAATGAGCGCTTTTCAGCGCTCTAACTAGTTTGTTATGAAACTTCTATGCTGCGCATAGGTTTCTTTTTGGCTTCCTCTAGCTTTGGAATCATCACATTCAAAATACCATCCTTGTAAGTAGCACTAATTTTATCAGTGTCTACGGTTTCTGGTAAAGTGAAGGATCTTCTAAAGTTGGAGTAACCAAATTCACGTCGGGTAAAGTTTGCTTCTTCGTGTTCGTTTTCCACTTTGTTTTCAGCAGAAATGGATAGTATGTGGTTGTCAACATTGATATCGAAATCTTTCTTGTCAAATCCAGGTACAGCCATGTGCACTTCAAAATTATCTGCATTATCTTTAATGTTCACAGATGGAAGTGTAATGCCTGTATTAAAGTTGGACATAAATTCGGTACCAAAATTCTTATTGAACAGTTCATCTATCCAAGAAGGAAAACCTGCGAATGTTGCAAGATTGGAAGGTCTTGTAGTACCATTGTTTCTTTTTGTTGGAACTAAGTTGCTCATAATAGTATAGATTTTGGTTAAACAATTAAATTCAGTTCACCATTGACAAAAAGAATACCAAGGCAAAAAAACTGAAAAAATTTCAGTTTTTGCTGTCAAAATTACAGTTAACTTACTAGAGGTAAGCGCTTTAATAAGATAAAAGCGATTTCAGTTCAGCGTCAAAACGTTCTTTTGACAGATACTGTTTTTCCAACTGATTAATAAAAGGAATGGGAGTTTCAAGACTGGCAACACGTTTTACAGGAGCGTCCAAAAACTCAAAACATTGCTCCATAATTAATGCCGAAATGTCACTTGCTATACCTCCAAAAAGGGAATCTTCCTGAAGAATAATTGCTTTGCCTGTTCTCTTAACAGAACCTATTATAGCCTCTTGATCCAGAGGTTGCAGGGTTCTCAAGTCCAAAAGATCGGCGTTAATATTGGGGTTATTGGCTAGTGTTTCCAAAGCCCAATGAACACCTGCACCGTAGGTAATAATTGTCACATCATTACCTTCTTTTAAAAGAGACGCTTTCCCAAAAGGCAGCGTATAATAATCTACGGGCACTTCTTGCCTAACGCTTCTATATAAGGCTTTGTGCTCAAAGAACATCACCGGATTGGGGTCGTTGATAGCCGTGGCCAGCAAGCCTTTGGCATCATATGGGAACGCGGGATAAACTACCTTTAATCCTGGGGTTTTGGTAAACCAAGCCTCATTTGTT
>JAGQZG010000090.1 GCA_020435705.1 Mangrovimonas sp. | reverse complement strand
GGGGTCAGGAAATCAAGCGTATTGTCCATTAAGTCAAATTCCTATTGTTACAAGCTTTAATATTGCAGATCCGGACGATTCCCAAACGGAAGCGCTTTACATACAAATATCTTCGGGATATGTCCAAGGACAAGATGTGTTACTGCTGGTGGGTAGCCATCCTACGATTACAGCTACTTGGAGTAGTCAACAAGGATCGTTGGTACTTTCAGGAGTTGGCGGTGCACTGGTGGATTATTCAGATTTAATAGCTGCTGCTCATGATGTGGTGTTTCAAAGCTCTTCAGCATCAGTAAGTGGAATCAAAACATTTTCACTCACACTGGGGGAAGCCAATTATTTGCCGTCCACAGGGCATTACTATTATTACGTGCCGGCCTTGGGAATCTCCTGGACCGATGCCTTTAATGCGGCCAATAGTAGTAATTATTACGGTCTTCAAGGGTATCTGGCAACTATTTTATCGGATGATGAGGCGCAACTTTGTGGCGAACAAACGTCGGGAACAGGTTGGATAGGAGGTAGTGATTCTGAAACGGAAGGTGTTTGGAAATGGATGAATGGTCCTGAGCTAGGAACAGTTTTCTGGAATGGGGGCATTAATGGTTCTACTCCTAATTACGCTTTTTGGAATTCCGGTGAACCTAATAATCAAGGCGATGAAGATTATGCTCATATTACGGCACCGGGTGTAGGAATTTCTGGTTCGTGGAATGATTTACCTGTAAATGGAAGTACCGGTGATTATGAACCTAAGGGCTATGTGGTGGAATATGGTGGT
Source organism: Mangrovimonas sp. (assembly GCA_020435705.1). Lineage (GTDB taxonomy): Bacteria > Bacteroidota > Bacteroidia > Flavobacteriales > Flavobacteriaceae > HKST-UBA85. The sequence continues at coordinate 9,869 of JAGQZG010000090.1, read as the reverse complement.
ATGCCTGGCGATCCTGTATTGCAAATTTCAACCAGCACCTCAATTTATGTACCGGAAATTCTCAGTACGCAAGCAGATTCTAGTTGTGGCCCTAGCAGTTTAACGTTACAAGCTACGGCTAATTCAACAGATGTGCTCTGGTTTGCCAATCCTTCTGGGGGAACACCTATAGGTTCTGGGGCTAGTTTCAACACCCCGGTTTTAAATACAACAACACCTTACTATGTTTTAGCCTCCGAAAATGGGTGTCTGGAAGGTACTAGAACGGAAGTCGTAGCAACCATCAACCCGCTGCCCCAAATCAATACGAGTATCGATTTTAAAAATTGTGATGAAGACGGTACACCTGACGGACTGACCGTTTTTAATCTTCATGAAGCCGAAGAATATATTGCATTGGATAACCCGGCTAATTATGCCTTTGTCTATTATGAATCATTAGCCAATGCCCAATCTGAAACAAGCCCAATTACGAATGCATCCCAGTATATCAATTCGGTGAGTCCACTATACGCCAGAGTAACGACTTCAGCAGGGTGTTACGGTATTTGTATTATTAATCTACAGGTTTCCACAACATCCTTTCCTCCAGGTTATTTACAGGAATTGACGTCATGTGATCTAGATGAAAATTCAGATGGTTTCTTTGCGTTTGACTTGACTGCAACCTCCCAAGAGTTTATTGATCAGTTTCCAACTGGTCAAAACCTAAGTGTACATTATTACAACACGTTGGAAGATGCCCAACTGGAAACGAATGAAATAACTAACCTCTCTAATTATACCAACAGCACACCGTTTCAGGAGTTGCTATATGTGAGAGTTGAAAGTGATGATAACGGTGGGTGTTTTGGTATTGGTCCTCATTTAAAGTTGGCCGTCCAACCAAGACCAAATTTTGAAGTGTATCCCCCTGACGATTACTGTACTGGTGGGAATCCTGTTTTGTTGGAGGTGTTTAATGCCGATCCTAATTTAACTTATGAGTGGACAAACCCTACGGGTGATGCTATTGGAAATTCGGAGTCTGTTTATGTGACTTCAGGTGGAGACTATACGGTTGTTGCATCTTCTCCCGAAGGCTGTGAATCGTTTCCAGTAACTGTAACCGTGAGTGAATCTTCTATAGCGAATATAGACATGGAGGATGTGCAGATCCATGAGTTTTCGTCCAATAACACCATCACAATCAATAACGATGGAAACAATTTAGGTATTGGTGATTATGAATTTGCTTTGGACAACGAAGTGAGTTTTCAGGACACACCGTTCTTTGCTTACGTACAACCTGGGGTGCATGTTATTTATGTAAGGGATAAAAATGGCTGTGGAACCGCAATGCTTGAGGTATACGTCATGGGCTTTCCAAAATTCTTTTCACCCAATGGCGATACGGTGAATGATTTTTGGAACATTCAAGGGTTTAACCAAGCAGACTATCAATTGTCCAGTGTGCGGATTTACGACCGTTACGGTAAGTTGTTAAAACAAATTTCACCATCTGGAACGGGATGGGACGGCACTTACAATGGAGAACTAATGCCCACTTCCGATTATTGGTTTGTGGCCACGATCATTAAATTAAATGGTGATTTTAGGTCGGTGCGAGGACACTTCGCCTTAATACGATAAGGAATCCTTCGCGTGATGGTGTGGGTACAAATGAACTAAGTGAGTCTCTCCAAAAAATGTTGAATGGCTTTTAAAACGCCTGTTGAAGCATTTTCTGAAAAAACATGCACATTATCTGATTGTGCAAGTGCTGGTTTTGGATCTACGTAATATATGGGAGTATTTTGCTTAACGTAATGCATCAAGCTGGCCGCCGGATATACTTGCATAGAGGTTCCTATAATCATTAGAATATCAGCAGTTTCACAGACTTCCATGGCTTTTTCAATAAGTGGTACCGCTTCGCCAAACCAGACAATGTGAGGGCGTATCTGATAGCCTTTTCCGCAAACATCCCCTATCTGGATATCTTTTCTCCAATCAAAGATGTCTTGATCGTTATAAGTGCTCCGGGCTTTAAGTAATTCGCCATGCAGGTGAATAATTGTATTACTACCTGCCCGTTCGTGTAAATCGTCTACATTTTGAGTGATAATAGTAACTTTAAAATCCGTCTCCAACTGTGCCAAAGCTAAATGGGCGGAATTGGGCTGAACCTCCAGAAGTTGTCTTCGCCTTTGATTGTAAAAATCCAATACCAGAGCAGGATTCTTGGCAAAGCCTTGTGGCGTTGCAACTTCCATCACATCATGGCCTTCCCAAAGACCATTGGCATCTCTAAAAGTTTTTATACCACTTTCGGCGCTCATGCCAGCACCTGTTAGAACTACAAGGTGTTTCATTTTTGAAATTTGATTAAATTTAGAAAAAAAAATATGGAGTACAACATGGTGGGTTGGTTCGAAATTCCGGTAAGCGATATGGATCGAGCCCAAAAGTTTTATGAAACCGTTTTTAACGTTGACATCAAGACGGTTGATTTTGGCGGTCTTCTTATGGGATGGTTTCCCGATAGAGGTGAAGTGCCAGGAGCTCAAGGTACATTGATTAAACAAGAAAGTTATGTTCCTAGTCAGGAAGGAACCTTGATTTATTTTATATCTGAAAACGTACAAAACGAGTTGGATAGAGTAGAAGGTGCTGGAGGGAAGATTTATCAACCAAAAACCCAAATTTCACCAGAACATGGTTATATGGGTGTGTTTATTGATACAGAAGGTAATCGAGTGGCCTTACACTCCAAAAACTAATACTTGCGTTATTGTCTGGCTCTGCTCAAGACTTTGTATTCTTCATAGCATTCACTAATGGCATCTAGAATTTGAAGGTCATTGGCAGTTTCTATAAATCCTTGGGAATAGTTGCATTGTCTTACTATTTCATCAAGGTCTACACGGTCTACCTGCAATAAGACGGTGAGCATTTCGCGGTCAAATCTTCCAGCCAGAAGATTCCTGATTTCATCATCATCCTTCATTTTGCGCAGTTTCTTCATCTCATTAGGCTGTTTCCCGAACATCCTATAGAGGAAATCGGCTGGATTGAAAATAGCCCCCAGGACTTTATTAACAGCATTTGGCGCCCGGTTACCCGCTTCGTAGCCTGTTGTTGGCAAACCGGAAATACTGTAACGATAGTTGGTGTTTATGGGTACTTGCTCAATATCAACTTTTAGGACGCCAGTGAGCTTTATTTGGCTCACAACAACTTCTTCCAATGCCATGGCCAGTTCGGTAAGTTCAATCACGGTAGCTGTTTTAAACTTCACCCAGTCGTTTGTAACGCGCACCCGAATGGATTTGAACCCTAAATAGGAAAGGTGCAAGGTGTCGTTTACTTTGGCGCTTATTTCAAACTCCCCTTTAACATTGGTGGCAGTACCTCTCACTTGGTTAATGTTCACAATGTTTACATTTTCCAAGGGGTTGCCATCGGCTGCATTGACCACCACACCTTTTACTGTGGTGTCTTCTTGCGAAAAGCTTATACCCACAGTAAAAAATAGGGCTAGTAGTAAAGTTATGTGTTTTGGCTTTAACATTTACGGGTAAAAATAGTAAACTAAACGGTATGTTAAAGGAATAGTCGATGTTTTGACTAAAAATTAACAAATTGGTTTAACGTCTAGAGCGTCGGGGTCTTTCTAACCCTGACTTTGATTTACGTTTGTCTTTCTTGCTACTTTTATCCGAACGTTTGTCTCTTTTGGATGCATCAAAAAAGTTACCGGTGCTTTCTTTGCGTTTTCCTCGGTCTTTTCCTTTGCTTCTCCCACGGCTGTGTTGTTTGCCTTTATCTTCGGAAACCTCAACATTTACAAAACGGCCTTCATGTTTAAAATCAGTAAAAAATTCCAATACTTTAGGCATGTCTGAAGTTTCTGTGTTGAAGAAAGAGAAACTGTCCATAACATCTACTTTAAAGATGTCATCTCTGCCCATTTGCAGGCACTCTCTCAAGAAATCTTTCAAGCTGGTCCAAGAAAAACCATCTCTTTTACCCACATTTATAAAATAGCGAGTAGAATTACCGCTTCCTTGTGAAGCGCCTCTTTCTGAACGATCTGAACGGTCGTCACCAGAAACATTTAGGTCGGCTGCTTTTTGGTAGTAGTTGAAGAATCTTGTGAATTCAACTGAAAAGAATTTTTTGATCAGCTCTTCTTTGGAAGTATCTTCAAACAATTCGTTTATATTGTCCAAATAACCATCAATTTCATGGTTTATCTCTGTGTTGTGGACTTTGTTCGCAAGGGACATCAACTGGACTTCGCAGATTTCCATCCCGTTGGGAATGTCTTTCTTGATAAATTCCTTTTTGATGATGCGCTCAATGCTTTTTATTTTACGTTGCTCACTTTTGGAAATAATCACCATGGAAACCCCTGTTTTACCAGCGCGTCCAGTTCTTCCCGAACGGTGGGTGTAGGTTTCAATTTCATCAGGTAATTGGTAATTTATTACGTGGGTAATGTCATCTACATCAATTCCTCTAGCGGCAACATCGGTAGCCACAAGCATTTGTATTTGCTTATTTCTGAAAGATTTCATCACCAAGTCACGTTGGTTCTGACTTAAGTCTCCGTGCAATGCTGCTGCATTGTAACCATCTTCTATCAATTGCTCGGCAATTTTCTGGGTATCGCGTTTGGTTCTACAGAAAACAACAGAGAAAATATCTGGATTGGCATCGGCTAAACGTTTTAAAGCCGAATAGCGATCGCGAGCATTTACGAGATAATATTCATGGGATACTTGGTCACTACCTTGGTTCTTGGTTCCAACGGTAATTTCTACAGGTTGGTGCATAAATTTCTTGGCAATGGTCGCTACTTCTTGTGGCATGGTAGCCGAGAATAACCAAGTGCTTTTATCTTCAGGAGTGTGTGATAAAATATCTGTAATGTCTTCATAAAAGCCCATATTCAGCATTTCATCAGCTTCGTCCAAAACGCAGTATTCTATTTTGGTAATATCAACCAAACGGCGACTGATCATGTCTTTCATACGTCCAGGTGTAGCCACAATAATTTGTGCTCCCTTTTTCACCTTACTGGCTTGATCCGTAATGCTGGCACCACCGTAAATGGCGGTTACGTTAAGACCTTTTAGGTACTTTCCGTAAAGTTGCATTTCATTGGTAATCTGTAAGCAAAGCTCACGTGTTGGCGAAAGGATTAACCCTTGCGTAGTGCGGCTGTCTACATCAATTTTTTGAAGCATGGGAAAGCCAAAGGCCGCTGTTTTTCCCGTTCCTGTTTGTGCAAGAGCAACAAGGTCAGTTTCTTGCTGGAGTAGGGTGGGAATGGTTTTTTGTTGGACGTCACTGGGTGTTACAAACCCAAGGTCATTAATAGCTTGTAATAGGTCTTGGTTAAGACCCAAGTCTTGAAACGTGTTCATGTTTAATGTTAAGTATTCGATTTGTTATGTGTTCGTGTTACCATGAAGCGATCGACATACTTAACCCTAAACTTCCTGTAACACTTCCTCACTCTGAGGAACTTCTAAATAGCGGCTTTTTGCCGATTTCAAGGTGCAAAAGTACACTTTATTTTGGATTTGTATGCAAAAGTTGGTGATTTTCAGTTTTTTGGGCTAATGCTCGACTGGTTTATTGAGTTAATGGGGCTGCTTGTCTGTTCACACCTTTTATTTTCAATTATTTATTGCAAGCCGGCCACAACCGAACATTTAAGGCTTCAGAACCTCGTGGGTGTGTTTTTTGATGTTTTCAGCTAATTTATCAATAGGCAAATCGTCAAAATCCGTTCCGAAAGGATCTTCAATAGCTTCGGCAATTAGCTCCAAAGAAGCCAAGACATAAAACACAAATGGTACGGCAAAGGCCACAAAATAGCCTAAAGAGAAAACATAACCCATGGGCAGGGTTGCAACATAAATAACAATGAATTTTTTAATAAACGCACTGTAGGAAAGAGGTATTGGGGTGTTCTTGATGCGTTCACAGGCACCACAAATATTGGTAAACCCTTCAATCTCATTATTGACCGCAAGAAGCTGTTCGCCCGAAATTTTACCTTCTTTATATAAATGATTAGTCTTTTTGAAAATCAAGGCGGCTACTTGGTTAGGGCCGTGTTTTTTCTTGCTGAAAGCGTCACCCAATTCGGGATGTTCGTTTTCATCTAACATGAACGTAGTATAATCCGAACGTAGAAAAGCAAATAAGCTCTGCGAATACATGGGAATGGCCTTTCTGTAAAATTGTCTGGCTTGTTGATCTTTTTCATCTAGAAGGGAATTCATTTTCAAGGCGAAATTCCGACTCACATTTGTCAAGGCGCCCCATTGTTTTCTAGCTTCCCACCAACGGTCGTAAGCCGAATTGGTCCTGAAAACAAGAAGGATGGACAAGACAAACCCAAGCGAACTGTGTATCACGGTAATGTTCTTGACCCAACTTTTCTCTGAAAGTTTGAAATATTCCAATTCCATATAGGCCACTCCCAAGGAGAAAAGAGCTGTTAGAATGATGTAAGGGTAAAGCTTTCTTAAGGTGTCTGATCTACGAATGTAGAAAACCGATTTAAACCACTCTTTGGGATTGTATATTTCCATGCTGCAACTATATTATTTCTTGTTTAAAAACTGTACCAACTGTTTAATGGCTTTTCCGCGGTGTCCAATTTGGTTTTTCAATGCCAAGTCCATTTCGGCAAACGTTTGCTCATAACCCTCGGGTTGAAAAATAGGGTCGTAGCCAAACCCTTGGTCGCCTCTTTTTTCAGTTAAAATAGTGCCTTTGCAAATTCCGGTAAAAGTGTGCAATTGCCCCTTAAGGGTCAAGGCAATAACAGTTTTGAATTGCGCTGATCGATTGGTTTTTCCTTCCAGATTCTTCAGGAGTTTGTCCATATTGTCTTGAGCATTCCGTTGGTCGCCTGCATACCGTGCCGAAAACACGCCGGGCTCGCCATGGAGTGCCTTAACTTCCAATCCGGTGTCGTCTGCAAAACCGTCTATGTTGTAATGTTTTTTAAGGTATTCTATTTTTTGAATGGCATTGCCTTCTATGGTTAGTTGTGTTTCTGGAATATCTTCAAGGCAGTCAATATCTTCTAAACTCAGAAGTTGTATAGGTTCAAGGACCAAAGCTTGGACTTCTTTGAGTTTGTTTCGATTGTTGGTGGCGAAAACGAGTTGCATATTGGTATTATTAGTGTAATTTTAGCCTTCAAACGCTAAAAGGCATACTATTTTGCTTCAAATTTAGTTGTTTCAGGTATATGATTCGTAGAACTTTCCCTCTTATTCTGTTTTTGTTTGTTTCGCTTTCGGTGTTTTCCCAAGAAGGAAAAAAGCTGAAGGGCTTGAGTTTTTTTGAAATCGTGGACTCCCTTTTTATTGATCACGATTTGAAAAATTATTCGGCACGAGTGTTTTCAAATTACAAGGTGAAGCAATTCCGGCTGCTTAATGACGATTACAAGATGCGCTATGTGCCCAATAACCGTTTTGGTTTGGGTTTTGGGTTTGCAAACAGCAAGGAACTCATTGATATAGCCTTTAACATTAAGAGCGGCAAGAAGGAAGCTACCAAGCGATTTGATGCTCAGGGAACCATTATTTTGCTTAATCAGCATTATGTCAATGGGTATTTCCAAGCCTATAGGGGGTATAATATCCGAAACGATTTCCATGAACCTACGGTGTTTAGAACAGATATAAAATCGTGGACTATTGGGATTAACTACCTGTATACCTTTTCCGAAGTTGAATTTTCTTATGCTATGCTCAAAGCAGGCTTGGCCAAGCATAACAAGAATGTCTACATTACAGGTGGTTTGGGAACGTTTGCTATTTTTGATTACTTTACGGCCGATGGGTCGGTACTCCCTGAAAATGGGTTGGATTACTTTAATGAGCATGCCGATATTGACCGTTACAGTGGGCGAGCGGTGGGCGTTTTGGGTGGTATTTTAACCGCTTTTGTGTTGCCGGAAGATTTCATTGTAACGTGCAACTTGATGCCCGGCATTGCCTTAGTGAATGAAAAGGTCACGCTTCAAGACTTGAGTACCTATAGGCCTTCCAATCCTATGCTGTACAAGCTAGATGTCTCTTTGGGTGTAAGCTATAATACGAAACGCTACTATGTAAACTTGTTGTATGGCACAGGAATTTATTCTACTAATTTAGGGTATGACAACAGGTACCGCTATAACTTATCTATGGCAAAGTTGGCGTTTGGGTATAAGTTGAAGGTGTAGGTTTATAGATTAACCACTTCATGCATTCACATACGTACTATTCCAAATAGCCGAGTTGAAATTTTTGCCCTTGCTAACACCAAAGAAAATCAGGCAAAACCCAATAACCTTAAACATAAAGAAGAACAAAAAGATAAACTGGGTAATCTTGTATTTAGGGTTGAAATAGCTTTCCGGAAAACTTAAGGCTATTAAAAAAGCAGCAATAAGCGCACTGGCTACCATGGTATCAAAACTCCTGAAAGGATACATGAGCCACTTACGCCAGCGGTTAAGGTCGTTGCCCCATTGGTGGATCAAGTAGTAATAACCATTGCCTATAGGCGCAAACAATAAGGGATCGTCATAATTTTCCAAACGGAACAATTTGCTGGGCGCCATGAGCATAAATCCTTTAAGTGTGGTTTGGTGGGTTTTTTCCAAGACCTTTATTTCACTAATTGCTTCTGCAGGAATATCTCCTTTAAACAGGTTGCTTTCCAAGAATCGTAGGCGATAATCAATACATATTTTCTTGATATCGTTTAGGTGGAAAATACGGTCGGTTTCCAAAAGATTAGGATTGAACTGGTTATGAGCCGGCCCGGAATCTTCCAACAGGGTCTCCATAATGCGTTTATCTTGTGCGGTATCCTGCTCCAAGACCTGATACACTTGCTGAATCAAGTCTCCTGGAGTGACCTGTTTGTTGCGATGTTTTACTAATTGCTGGTGGATGTTTACTTTCATGGCTTCTCTCTTTCGAACTAAAAGTATGAAATACCTCCTTAAAATGAAATAGTTAGTGTGTTAAAAAGCATCTAAGGAGGCTGTTGACCTTTAAGTGGAATTGCGCTATCTTAGCTTTGATAAACAAAAAGTTATTATGGCCACTCAAGAAAAAGAATTGGAAAACTATTTAGACAATCATTATATACATCGAAGTAATTGGCTCCGAGCGGCTGTTTTGGGAGCTAATGATGGTATTTTATCTACTTCTAGTATTGCCATTGGTGTGGCTGCAGCTAGTGACGCAAGGGAAACCATTATTTTGGCAGCCTTAGCTGGTTTGGTTGCAGGTGCCTTATCTATGGCGGCAGGCGAATATGTTTCGGTGAGCTCTCAAACGGATCTGGAAAGGGGTGATATTGAGCGCGAAAAACAAGAATTGGAAGAAATGCCTGAGGTAGAGCTGCAATTGCTTACACAGATTTATATTGAACGTGGTTTGTCTAAGGAAACAGCTGCTTTGGTTGCCAAGGAGTTTACGGAGCATGATGCGCTGGCTGTTCATGTTCGAGAAGAATTAGGGATCACCGAAATAAGCCAAGCCAATCCCATTCAAGCGGCACTGGCCTCGGGAGCCGCCTTTACCTTTGGAGGTTTGTTGCCTTTACTGGTTACGTTCTTTCTGCCACTAGGTACTATGGAGTACTCCTTATACATATTTGCAACCATTTTTTTAGCCTTACTGGGTGCCTTGGCAGCAAAGACAGGTGGTTCTAGTATTGGGAAAGCCGTTGTGAGAATCACGTTTTGGGGAACTATTGCTATGGGTCTAACCGCTTTGGTAGGGTATTTGTTTGGAGTGAATGTGACCTAATTCAAGACGCTAATGGATGGATTTGACTCTTTTTTTTTTGGA
>JAGQZG010000008.1 GCA_020435705.1 Mangrovimonas sp. | reverse complement strand
CCCGTTTGTCAGTCTGAGCCCATCGAAGACAAAACCAACACCGCACCCATTTGTCAGTCTGAGCCTGTCGAAGACAAAACCAACACCGCACCCGCTTGTCAGTCTGAGCCTGTCGAAGACAAAACCAACACCACACCCATTTGTCAGTCTGAGCCTGTCGAAGACAAAAAACCAACACCGCACCCGCTTGTCAGTCTGAGCTTGTCGAAGACCAAGAGAATCTCAGAAACTTCCCTAACTTTATCCGCACGTAACAACACATAAATGCTACAGGTCGTTAAAACATATCTAAAATTCCTTTTAAAGTCAACCAATCAACACGGAGTACACTCTCCATTCGTTTTTGAATTGGTTACCAAATGCTTTTATGACAAAAAAAAATATACCGAATACAATCTTTTAAAAAATCACAGAAAAAAGTTACTTGAAAACAAACAATCCATTGAAATAACAGACTTTGGCGCTGGTTCCAAAATATTTAAGTCCAATCTGAGGGCTATTAACAAAATGGCCGAAAACTCTGGTATTTCCCCAAAAAGAAGCCGCTTACTTTTCCGTTTGGTAAAGTATTTCAAACCGAGTAACATTCTGGAATTAGGCACGCATTTAGGCTTGTCCACTGTGGCACTTCATCTAGGGCATGCAGACGCATCAGTGGTTACAGTTGAAGGTTGTGAAAACACCTTAAATGTTGCAAAACACGAATTTGAAGCCTCTTTTGGTAAAGGAGTAACTTTTATCAATTCTGATTTTGACACCTATCTCAAAAATACCGATTTCTCTTATTTAAAAGAAAACAAGAACCACTGGAACTTGGTTTATTTTGATGGCAACCACTCCAAAGAAGCCACAGAGCGCTATGTTGAACATTTGTTGCCCACAGTTACCAACCAAACTCTTTGGGTTTTTGACGATATCCATTGGACCAAAGAAATGGAAGAAACTTGGGAAAACATTAAAAAGAGACCCGAAGTTACCGTAACTATTGACACGTTCCAATGGGGAATAGTCTTTTTTAGAAAAGAACAAGTCAAAGAACATTTCACCATCAGGGTTTAACAAATTTTAACCCCAACGTGTAACAACTCAGTTATAAAAACGTCCTACAACTGTATTTTTTAAACTATCTTGCACAAACTAAAAAAACGCTGAAATTCATGGGCAACGTTATCAAAATTAGAAACATTGTTAGGGACTTCAAACTGGGCAGTGAAACCGTTCATGTTCTCAAAGGAATTGATTTGGATATTGAACGCGGTGATTATATAGCCATCATGGGGCCATCAGGCTCAGGAAAATCAACCTTAATGAATATTTTAGGGTGTTTAGACACCCCAACTTCCGGAACCTATGTACTGAACGGCAATGATGTGAGCCAGATGCATGACGATCAGTTAGCCGAAATTCGCAACAAAGAAATAGGCTTTGTGTTTCAAACCTTTAACTTGCTGCCCAGAACCACCGCATTAGATAATGTGGCATTGCCTATGGTTTATGCCGGGGCTTCCAAATCTGAACGCACCGAAAGAGCCAAAGAGGTTTTAACCGACGTGGGCCTGGCCGATCGTATGGACCACAGACCCAACCAACTTTCGGGGGGACAGCGCCAGCGGGTTGCCGTGGGCAGAGCTTTGGTAAACAGACCCTCCATCATTTTGGCCGACGAGCCTACCGGTAATTTGGATTCCAAAACATCCGTAGAAATCATGGCTTTATTTGATGAAATTCATGCCCATGGAAATACCGTTATTGTGGTAACCCATGAAGAAGAAATTGCTGCGCATGCCCACAGAGTGATCAGGTTGCGCGATGGTATGGTAGAAAGCGATGTGAGGAATAAATAAAGTTAGCAATCAGAACCTTGAGGCTTAAGGTTAGAGACAAAAAGGCTCACGAAAACTTTGTAACTTTACCACTTTAACCCTTTTCAACTATTAAATGAAAATTTACACCAAAACAGGCGATGAAGGAACAACCGGATTGTTTGGAGGTACCAGAGTGCCCAAGCATCACATCCGTATAGAAAGTTATGGCACTGTTGACGAATTGAACTCGTACATTGGGCTCTTGAGAGACCAAGAAATAGAGGCGCATTACAAAACTGTTTTAGAAACCATACAAAATAATTTATTTACCGTGGGAGCCATCCTCGCTACCGATCCGGAGAAAGCGGTCTTAAAAAGCGGTAAAGAGCGCTTGGACATTGAACGCTTGGAGCCAAGCGATGTCACGCTTTTGGAAGAGGAAATAGACACCATGAATGAGGCCTTGCCTCCCATGACGCATTTTGTATTGCCCGGAGGCCATCAAACTGTGTCATTCTGTCATATAACAAGATGTGTGTGCCGAAGAGCCGAGCGTTTGGCCACCGCTTTACATGACATATCTCCTATTGATTCGCTCGTTTTAATCTACTTAAATCGTCTCTCCGATTACTTTTTTGTCTTGGCACGGAAGTTGACATTAGACCTGCGTGCTAATGAAGTGGCTTGGATTCCAAAGAAAAAATCCTAAAAACTTGGCACTTGGTTTTTAATTTAATATATTGATTTTCAACAATTTTTATAATTAAATCCAAACGTTCATAATATTCATGATTAAATAAATTGTTTTTTACTTGACTTTTTGAACTAAAAATTTATTTTTGCAAAAAATTAAAGACACTATGTATTGGACATTAGAATTAGCATCTTATTTAAGTGATGCGCCATGGCCAGCGACAAAAGACGAGTTGATAGACTACGCTATTAGAACTGGTGCCCCTCTTGAGGTTGTCGAAAATCTTCAGGCAATTGAGGACGAAGGAGAAACGTATGATTCCATTGAAGAAATATGGTCCGATTATCCAACTGACGAAGACTACCTCTGGAACGAGGACGAATACTAAAATAGAACAAGAAAAAGTCTCAAGAAAAATTGAGACTTTTTTTGTGCTTTAACGGTTCCTTAAGGTTTTAAAAAGTATCTTTACACCTTGTCTTTCTCAAAATTTAAAAATAATTTACTTGATCATTCTGACACCGTAACGTGTCATTAAATAACATAAATAATAACAGAATGAGTTTATTAGATTCAGTACTTAAAGTATTTGTCGGCGACAAATCCAAACAAGACGTGAAAGCTATTTTACCGCTTGTTGATAAAATCAAAGAAGCCGAAAAATCAATCACCTCCCTATCACATGATGAATTACGGGCCAAAACGGCTGCCTTCAAGTTAAAAATTGATGATGCCAGAAAAGATGTAGAAGCCCAAATAGAAAATCTTCAGCAAGAAGCCGATACCATTGATGATATTGACCGCAAGGAAGATATCTACCAAGAGATTGACAAGCTTAAAGATGAATCCTACAAAATAACCGAAGACGTTCTAAACGACATCCTTCCTGAAGCCTTTGCCGTTATTAGGGATACGGCTAGAAGATTTAAAGAAAACCCTACCATAACCGTTGTTGCCAATGAATTTGATCGTGAAATCTCAGGGGCTAAAGACTATGTTACCTTAGAAGATGACAAAGCCGTTTGGGCCAATTCTTGGGATGCCGCCGGAAAGCCCATTACATGGGATATGGTTCATTATGATGTTCAATTGATTGGTGGTATTGCGCTGCATCAAGGTAAAATTGCCGAAATGCAGACAGGTGAAGGTAAAACCTTGGTAGCTACGCTTCCGGTGTATCTTAACGCTCTATCGGGCAAAGGGGTGCATCTAGTAACCGTTAACGATTATCTAGCCAAAAGGGACAGCGCTTGGATGGCGCCTATTTTTGAGTTCCATGGTTTAAGTGTAGACTGTATTGATTACCACCAACCCAATTCGGCAGCTAGAAAAAAAGCGTACAATGCCGATATTACCTATGGTACCAATAACGAATTTGGTTTTGATTACCTGAGAGATAACATGGCGCACTCTCCTAATGATTTGGTACAAAGACCACACCATTACGCCATTGTGGATGAGGTGGATTCTGTATTGGTGGATGATGCCAGAACGCCATTGATTATTTCCGGCCCTATCCCACAAGGAGATCGTCATGAATTCAACGAATTGAAACCCAAAGTTGATGACATTGTCAATGTTCAAAGAAAATATTTAACTACGGTTTTGGCTGAAGCCAAAAAATTAATTTCAGAAGGCGACACCAAAGAAGGTGGGTTTAAATTGCTAAGGGTTTACCGTGGTATTCCAAAAAACAAAGCACTCATCAAATATTTGAGTGAAGAAGGAGTAAAACAGTTGCTTCAAAAAACGGAGAACTATTTTATGCAGGACAACAACCGTGAAATGCCTAAAATAGATGCCGAATTATACTATGTGATTGATGAAAAGAACAATCAAATTGAATTGACCGATAAAGGGGTTGAGTACCTTTCTGGTGCTGATGACCCTAATTTCTTTGTCATGCCCGAAATAGGCACTGAAATTGCCAAAATTGAGAATCAAGGGCTGGCTACCGAGGAAGAAGCCAAACTCAAAGAAGAGCTTTTTAAAGATTTCTCCATCAAATCCGAACGCATCCACACCTTAAATCAATTGTTGAAGGCCTATGCCCTATTTGAAAAAGACATTCAGTATGTGGTTATGGACAATAAGGTGATGATTGTTGACGAGCAAACGGGGCGTATCATGGACGGACGCCGTTATAGTGATGGTTTGCACCAAGCTATTGAAGCCAAAGAAAATGTAAAAATTGAAGCGGCTACCCAAACGTTTGCAACCATTACCTTGCAGAACTACTTCCGTATGTACCGAAAATTGTCCGGTATGACTGGTACGGCCGTAACCGAAGCTGGTGAATTTTGGGAAATCTATAAATTGGATGTTGTTGAAATACCTACCAACAAACCAATTGTGAGAGATGACCAAGAAGACAAAGTTTATAAAACTGCCCGTGAAAAGTACAATGCCGTTATTCAGGAAATTGCCGATTTAGTAGCTAAAGGACGACCTGTTTTGGTAGGTACTACTTCGGTAGAAATTTCCGAATTGTTGAGCCGTATGCTCACCATGCGCAAGATTGACCATAATGTACTGAACGCTAAACTCCATAAAAAAGAAGCCGATATTGTAGCCGAAGCAGGAAAACCTGGGGTTGTAACCATTGCCACCAACATGGCTGGTCGTGGTACGGATATTAAGCTAACCAATGAGGTTCTTAAAGCTGGTGGTTTAGCAATTATAGGTACCGAACGCCACGATTCCCGTCGTGTAGACCGCCAGTTACGTGGTCGTGCGGGTCGTCAAGGTGATGTAGGATCTTCACAATTCTATGTCTCTTTGGAAGATAACCTAATGCGTTTGTTCCAAAGTGAGCGTGTAGCCAAGGTAATGGACAGACTGGGCTTGAAAGAAGGAGAAGTGATCCAGCATTCCATGATTTCAAAATCCATAGAGCGCGCTCAGAAAAAAGTAGAAGAAAATAACTTTGGTATTCGTAAACGTTTATTGGAATATGATGATGTAATGAATGCCCAAAGAGAGGTGGTTTACAAGCGCCGTCACCATGCGTTGTTTGGTGAACGCTTGAGAGTGGATTTGGCCAACATGATTTTTGATACTTCGGAAGCCATAGCCGAGACTAACAAGGGGGCTGGTGATTACAAGAATTTCGAATTTGAATTGATTCGTTACTTCTCCATGAGTTCGCCTATTTCTGAAGCGGAATTCAACAAAATGTCTTCTACAGAAATTGCCTCCAGAATATACAAAGCAGCCTTTGAACATTACAGAAACAAAATGGAGCGCAACGCCGAAATAGCGTTTCCAGTAATCAAAAATGTGTACGAAACCCAAGGGGATAAATTCAAACGTATTGTGGTTCCATTTACTGATGGAATCAAAACATTACAAGTTGTTACCGATTTACAAAAGGCTTACGAAACCAATGGTAAGCAATTGATTACCGACTTTGAGAAAAACATCACTCTGGCCATTATTGACGATGCTTGGAAAACCCATTTGCGCAAAATGGACGAACTGAAACAATCCGTTCAATTGGCCGTACACGAACAAAAAGATCCTTTGCTCATTTACAAGTTTGAAGCCTTTGAACTTTTCAAAAGCATGATTGAACAAGTAAATAAAGATGTGATTTCCTTCTTGTTTAAAGGCGAATTGCCTACCGAAGACAGCAATGCCATAAGCGAAGCAAGACAACAACCTAAACGCCCAGAAAAACTGGAGACCAAGAAAGAAGAAGTCTTGAATATGGACGAACGTGCTGCCCAAGCTAGAGCCGCAGCCAATGGCGCCAGTGCTTCCCAAAGAGCAGAGCCTGTGGAAACCATTGTTAGGGACAAACCAAAAATAGGACGTAACGATAAAGTGACCATAAAGAATGTGATGAGTGGTGAAAACAAGACCATGAAGTTTAAACAAGCCGAACCACTTATCATTAATGGTGATTGGGTATTGGTTGAAGACTAGATTCCTCCTTTATATCCTATAAGAGTATTGCACACAGGAAGCCATTTAGGCTTCCTGTTTTTTTTATATTGATGACATTTGATGCTTCATACGATAGATGGTTATAACCAAAAAATAAAGTCATGAATTACATCAAAAAATCAAAATTGTTTTTAAGTCTTTCCTTTGTATGCCTAGTGGCAACTATTCAAGCACAAGAGTTTAAGTTTGGCGCAAAAGCCGGAATGAATATTTCCAGTATTAGTTTTAAAGATTCAGATTATTCCACAAAACCTGTTATTGGCGTACAAGTTGGAGCTATCGCAAATTATAGCTTCAATGATAAAATTGCTGTTCAGCCTGAAGTTTTGTTTTTAACAGGTGGTAACAAATGGCGTTATGAAAATGGAACTGATGGACGCATCAAAACAAGCTATATCAGCATTCCTGTATTGGTACAGTACAACATTATAGAAGGACTCTATGCTGAAGCGGGCCCACAATACAACTTCCTGCTATCCATAAAGCAATCAATTGGAGACAGTGATTTCGATGACATCAAGGAATTATATAAATCTGGTACGTTTGGTTTTGCTGTAGGTGTTGGATATGATCTTGGATTTCTGCTTCCTGGATTGAAGGCTGGCGCTAGATATACTAGAGATTTATCTAAAATGAATGATCAAGAAGTGGGAGCAATTGATTTAAAGGCAAGTATGATACAAATAGGAGTATCTTATACATTTACAAAATAAGTAGTTATTGAAGTTTGATATCACTGAACTTGGCATTCAACACGATCACTTTAGCGCTGCCAAGGTTGCCTAAACTAAATTCTTTTACCAATTCTTTTTTCGTGTTCTTGGGATGCTTTAAAAAAGTTTGATTGCCTTTATATTGAAGATTGAAATTTGTTTTGGGCAAAACCAAGATGGCATCACTGTTTTGAAGCACTAAGTTCATACCTGAAAAATCAGGATTTACGTTAAGAATTTTCAACACACCAAAACTGCCATCTACAATGGCATTAGAGTTCACTTGATTTATAACAACGTTGGATGAGTTGGCTGATAGCACCAAATGATTCACATTAGTCAATTGGGCCTGATCCACATAATTCAGGGTAAGTTTTCCCAAATCCCAATTGTTTACAACTACAGGAGCATAGGAAACATTAATGGAAGTTTCACTTCCATTAATGTCGTTTGCTACTAATCCTGTGTGCATCAAATTAGCCTTAAGATCGTTGATGGTGCTAGCCAATTTCAACTCTCCGTGCTTCACATTGATTTTCAACTTGGCTTTTTTAGGCACTTTTATCTTAATTACCTTTTTTACATTAGGATTGGCACTAGAATTTATCATCGATTCAATTTTGGCTTTACGTTCTGCTTCGGCCATAGATCTTTGCTCGTCTACCAATCTGCGTTCTTCACGCATCTTCTCACGTTCAACTCTTAGTTTCGCTCTTTCTTCAGCCAGTTTGGCTCTGTCTTTTTGATGTTCTTCACGGGCTTTCATTTTTTCTTCCATTTGTTTGCCTAGCTCTTCCATTTGCTTGCCAAAACTTTCACCCCATTTTTCCATTTCCTTACTAAACTTCTCTTCCCATTCTTTACCGTACTTTTCTTCCCATTCCTTACTAAATTTATCGGCCCAAGCTTCCATTTTTCTTTCATAATCCTTCCCGAATTTTTTCTCGAATTCCTTACCCCACTCTTCCATATACTTTTCACCGTCTTTTTTGTAGGCATCATAGTCAAAATTCATATTGCTTATCCCTTCCGGCAGTTCTGGTAATTCAGGAATCTCGGGCAGTTCAAATTCAAACTCAGGAATTTCCACATGGATTTCTGGAATATCGGCCAATTCAAACTTTAGTTCATCAATAGCCGCTATCATAGCGTCAGTACCTTCAAAATGGAAATCGTAATCCCACTGGTAACCATGTTTGCCACCCGTGGTGATTGACACATAGGAAGAGGTTGCATCTACATCTACATCCCATTGTTTCAGTGCTTTCTGTAATTCATCCGGGGTCAACTTTTCGCCATCAATATAGGCTTCCACTTCAACAATGTCTCTGTTCCAAGTGTCCAACTCGATATTGCAAAAGCTGGTGTTCAGGTCAACGGTTACCTCATCATCCACCTTAATGGACTGGGAAACCTTTGATGCTTTTTGTGCCGAAAGACCCATCGGCAAGGTTAGACTCAAAACTAAAAGTCCAACTGTAAATAGATTTAACTGTTTCATTTTTTGATTTGATTTATAATTATGATGTTTGATTTTCAAGATCGTTTGTTTCGGCTGATTGCAGTTCCTTGATTTGATTGCGCAACTTATACAAGAGATTCAATCTAAACTTGAGGTTGTCTATGAGCGCATTGATGGTCAATTCATTGGGACCGGAGGTATTCAACTCTTGGGTTAGGCGTTTGTATTCTTTGGTCAATTCGTCCAACCGTTGTAAGTACCCATCCAAAAGTTCCTTGTTTTCGGGTGTGTACTTCACTTTGGATAATTCCAAGTTGATCGTGGCCAGATAATAGTCTTCTACCTTCTTCAAATCGGGTGAAATATCGCCTAATGATTTTCCATTTTCTTCTTCGCTTTTATTGGTGGTAGTATCTACCAGTTCTGTGCCCTCAATTTTTGGGCCGGGTTTAAAAAACTGATAGGCGGCAAATCCTAATCCTAACAAAATCACAAAACCAGCGGCTATTTTCATCCAAGAGAACGAAGTGGTTTTTCTATGTTCTGGCAATTTCTTATCCAGTTTTTCCAAAAATCTATCTTCGTGGCCTTTTGGCATGGAAGAGTCCACCAAAGATTGATCTTGTTCCAATAATTTTCTAATATCCTGTGCCATTTTTACTTTTATTTAAAAGTTCCAACAATTTTGCTTTTCCTCGTGACAATTGTGTCCTTGAAGCCACTTCAGAAATACTCAATATTTCCGATATTTCCTGATGGTCATACCCTTCTAAGAGATACAACATCACAACGTATTTATATTTATCGGGCAATTCTTCTATTGTTGCCTTGATTGTTTCTACTGATATGGAATCTTCTACCAACCAATCGTCTTGGTAGCTATCATCAACCACCTTTAAGTGGTTCTCTTCCAAAACCATCAACCGCTCTTTTTTTGCTTTTAAACAATCTATACACTTATTGACCACAATACGTTTTAGCCAAGCTCCAAACGTGACTTCCCCTTGGTATTGATGCAATTTTGAAAACGCTTTGATAAAGGCTTCCTGTACGGCATCTTCGGCCTCGGCAGAATGTTTCAAAAATCGCATAGCTACTACATACATGCCTTCGCAATACCGCTTGTACAATTGCATTTGTGCTTTGCGATCGTTGTTTTTACATTGCTCAATAATGTCGGTTGCAAACGAATTCACTGATGGATATGGCTAGTTTTAAGCTTTTGGTTTGTTATAAGGACGAGGAAAAAAATACAACGTTGCAAAAAATTGAAATTTTTTATCATAATTTAAGAAATATACGTTTTGTAATGTTATAAGATACTGTAATTTTAGGGTATCTTTAAAACAATTCGAAGTATCTATGAACAGATTTTTAAAATGGGTTTTGGGCCTACTCTTTCTTGCCGCTCTGGGTATTGGTGCTTATCTCTATTTTGGCACGGATGTTTTTCATCCTAGATTGAGTCCCGCCGATACCGTAAGTTTTAAAATGAACGATTGGCAAATGGAAGTCTTTTACAACAGGCCTTCCAAGCGTGGCCGTGAAGTCTTTGGAGCATTGGTTCCCTACAACCAAGTTTGGCGCACTGGAGCCAATGAAGCAACCACCTTTGAAACCAATAAACCTATAAGTCTTGAGAACCATGTGCTTCCTGCCGGAAAGTATACCCTATGGACCATTCCCAATGATACGTTATGGCAGGTGATATTCAATTCTAAACAATATCCTTGGGGTGTTGACGAAACCATGAAACCCATGCGCGAACCTGAATTTGATGTTTTGGACCTCTCTGTAAAACCTCAAAAACTGGACACCGCCGTTGAACAATTCACCATAGGTTTTGATAATTCTACCGATAATGTGTATTTAACCTTCGCTTGGGATCAGGTAAAACTCATGTTGCCCATCAAAGAGCAATAAGGGTATTTAACAAAATATTAGAATCCTTTAATATAAACAAACCATACCTTTGTTTGACCATTTTATACTAAATCTCAAAAATTAGTATTTTTGGTTAACAATTCATTAATCATTGCTTCAAACATTTCAAATAATTGCATTATTGCAGGGCATTTTTTTATTGGGACTATTGGTCTCCAATAAGAAAAAGTATGGTGGCGTAACTTTTTGGTTGCTCATAGGAGGCATTGGATCCGTTGTATTATATGTTCTTAGGGATATGTTAAGTGAAGTTATGTCTCGTAACATCACGTTTTTTTATCTTGATAAATCCTTGTTTATCACATTTTTAGTATTATTTGTAAAATACCAAACCTCAAAGAAAAAAATCTTTCAAAAAAGGGATCTTCTGTTTTTCATTCCCAATTTACTGTTTTTCATTATCGAGATTTTAGAAAGGGTATTTTCTGAAGGAATTCTGGCTATTGATATCCCAGAAATTATTATTGAATCTTCATTTTTACTGTACCTTCTCTATGCATCAATTCTCATTTTACGTGATAAATCACAAAAGTGGATGCTCTTTTTTATTATTCCTCTTATACTTCTCATAGGTAGTGTAATTCTCAATGAGATCAACTATTGGTTGAGATATGAGGAATTACCCATTTATAAAAATCATGTTCATTTTGGAAGTTATTCTATTGTAATCATTGCGTTTCTTTTTTACATGATTACTTTTAAATTGGTCATTTCTCCCAAAAAGCTCCTTTCTGACAGCGATTCAGGGAAATACAAAAACTCTGCTTTGAATGAGTCGCAAATTAAAAACCTCACGAGCGGATTGAAGCAATTAATGGAAGAAGGCCATGCCTATAAAGATTCTGAGTTATCCTTACAAAAAATAGCTGATAGCATGTCTGTTCCCAGAGCCTATATTTCCGAAGTCCTCAATAACCATATGGGCACGAGTTTCCAGGATTACATTAATTCCTACCGAGTCTCCGCCTTTATTAAAAGTCTTGAGGAAGAGCGTTTTTCCAACTACACACTATTGGGTATTGCCGAAGAAGTAGGTTTTAAATCCAAAGCTACATTCAACACGGCTTTCAAAAAGTTTAAAGGCATCACCCCTTCAGAATATAAGAAGAACCTTAAAAAGTAAGTTAGTTCAAAATAATTTTACCGAACTTCTTGTCTTCAATTTAAACTCAAAAACACACGTTCTTTGATTAATAATTTAAATTATTAATGCAAAGATTTTTTTTAAAGAATAGGTATGCACCTTTAATGAGTTTTGGAATATTCTTTCTGGTAGCCTCTCTGTTAATTAGACTCGTTCTATTCATTTGGAGTTTTTCTGACAACAATCATGGCCTAGGGCAAACGCTCTATACCTTCCTGATAGGTTTCTTTTTTGATTTAGGCACACTATCGTTTTTTGTTTTTCCCTATGCTTTCTATCTTTTGATTTTTCCAAAGAAATGGAATGGAACTCTTACCGATAAGATCCTTACCTACTTCTTCATGGGGTTTATGGTGTTTGTTGCGTTATTTTCATTCTTGGCAGAGCTTGCTTTTTGGGACGAATTTAAATGCAGGTTCAATTTTATAGCCGTAGATTATCTTATTTACACATATGAAGTTGTAAAAAATATAAACGAATCCTATCCTTTACCCATTTTACTGGGAGGGATCTTTTTGCTTATTGCTCTTTACTTTTTCATTCATTTCAAAAAAGGTATTTTCAAAGAAGCTTTTAAAAGCAGTACGAACCTAAAAACCCGCTTTTCAACCTCCCTGTTTTTACTTATCATCGCCTTGGTCTACTATTGGTTTGTTAATAATAAAGATGCCGAACGATTTGACAACAGGTACAACAACGAGCTGGCCAAATCCGGTATTTATTCGTTCTTTTCGGCATTCAAAAATAATGAACTATCCTATCTACAATTTTATAATAGTCTAAGCAATAAAGAAGCTTTTGGTATAACCCAAAAGCTTGTAGTTAAGCCTTCGGATAGTTTGCTTGGTGATTCATTCTCAATAAAACGCTTCGTCAAAAATCAGGATAGTTTAAACCAAAGCATCAAACCTAATGTGATACTCATTTGCGTAGAGAGCTTGAGCGGAAAGCTTCTAAATAGCTTGGGTGGAGATTACAACATAACCCCATTTCTTGATAGCCTGGCACAAGAAAGCATTTTCTTTGAAAATCTGTACGCCACTGGTACTAGAACCGTGAGAGGTATGGAGGCTTTAATGCTTTCGGTTCCACCAACACCTGGAAGAAGTATTATCAAAAGGACAAACAGCGACCATTTATTTACCATAGGGAATGTTTTTGCCGAAAAGGGCTATAAGAATACTTTTTTTTATGGCGGCGATGGGTATTTTGATAACATGAACTATTTTTTTGGCAGTAGTGGTTTTAATATAGTTGACAGAAGTAGAGGTTTTTTTGAAGAAGAATCCATCAGCACCCAGCACCAAAGCATCCAAGATAACGAGGTGAGTTTTGAAAATGCGTGGGGAGTTTGCGATGAGGATCTATACAACAAAGTAATGACCGAAGCAGATAAAAACTTCGTTTCTAAAACGCCTTTTTTTGATTTTGTTATGACAACCTCCAATCACAAACCATTTACCTATCCTGATGGGAAAGTTGATATTCCCTCTGGAAAAAACAGAGCTGGGGCAGTGAAATATACAGATTATGCCCTAAAAGAGTTCTTCAATAAAGCTCGAAACAAACCTTGGTTTGAACATACCGTTTTCATTATTGTATCCGATCATTGTGCCAGCAGTGCGGGGCGTTGGGCCATTGATGTAGATAAATATCAAATCGTGGGAATGATCTACAATTTCCCTAATAAAGATCCCATGAAAGTAAGTGCCCTAGCTTCTCAAATAGATGTTCTCCCAACATTATTTGGTCTGCTAAACTGGGTTTACAAGTCCAATTTCTATGGCCAGAATATCTTAGAAACACCTGTGTTGGAACAACGTGCCTTGTTGGGAAATTACAGGAAATTAGGGTATATGGATTCCGCTCATAAACTAACTATTCTAAGTGAGCAAAAACAAAGCAATCAGTTTTTTTGGCAACAAGAAACAGACAGTTTGCTTCCGCAACCCACTGATTCCTTGAATTTAAAAAAGGCCATATCGCTTTATCAAACAGCTGATTATTTATACCATGAAGGCAAACTTAAGTTAGACTAATTGAAACATATTCATTTTATAATAAATCCTATCTCTGGATCAGGGCAAAATAACATTGACCTCAATTTTCTCTCAGATAACTTTCCAAGAGACAGCTATGATTTAAAAATTAAATATACAACCCATAAATTCCACGCCGTACAACTAAGTAAAGACTCTATAGAGGAAGGTGCTGATATTATTGTGGCTTGTGGTGGAGATGGCACTATCAATGAAGTCTCGTCAAGTTTGGTGAATTCCAAGGTAGCTTTAGGTATTATCCCAATGGGTTCTGGAAATGGTCTGGCAAATCACCTAAAAATACCTCAAGATCTCAAAAAAGCTATTGCCTTGATTAAAAATGAAAGTTATACTTTTATAGATGTTGGCCAGTGTAACGACTTCTATTTTTTCAGTAATTGTGGTTGGGGATTTGATTCGGAAGTTTTGAAGGTTTATGAAAACTCAGGTAGCAGAAAGTTTAGTTCCTATTTTCTATCAACCATAAGAGCATTTAAAGCTTACCGTTATGAATTCATTTCAAAAGTCTCTTATGAGAATCATATTTTTTCCTGCAAACCCTTTATGCTTTTTGTTTCAAATTCCAATCAAATGGGGTATGGTGTTGGTTTAACACCAACTGCCAAATTGAATGATGGTTTATTGGATCTTGTGGTGATACCTGAATTACCCAAAAGAAAAATCATGCTATTGGGACTGAAAATATTGTTTAAGCAACACAAAAAAATCAAAAAGTTTCTTCAACTAAAAATAAAGTCTATAGAAACTGAGTTTTTGATTTCCAACCCAAGTTTTTTCCAAATAGATGGTGAAATTAAACCCTTTGAAACCAATAAGGCAAGCGTTAAAGTTCTGGAAAAGGCCTTGAAAGTTATTGTAAAAGCCTAAAGGAAGTTTTCCTTATACCAAGCTACTTGCTTTTTAACCCCCTCAATAAGAGTAGTTTGCGGATTGTAATTGAGCAATTTCTTGGCTTTGTCTATGTTGGCCTTGGTTCTTAATTGATCTCCAGCTCTTGCCGGAACTTTATTGATTTTAAGTTTCATACCCAACACTTTTTCCACCGCATCAATACCTTCTTGTGTGGTGTGTTCTACTTCGGTGCCTAGATTAATGACTTCCCCATCAACAGCTTCTTCCTTACCAAGCACACTTATGACGCCATCAACAATATCATCAACATAGGTAAAACTACGCAAGTGCTTCTCGCTACCTTCATATAAAGGAAAAGCTTCATTATTAAAAGCACAAGCAATAAGTTTGGTATACATTTTTTCAGGTCGTTCCCTTGGTCCAAATACCGAATATAAGCGCAACGAGCAAGCTTTTAATTGTTTTTCCCTGCTTTTTTGGAGAACTAGCTGCTCGGCGGCCAATTTAGTAACACCATAATGTGACGCTGGTTTGGGCGCCCTATCTTCAGGATATGTGGCTTCCAGACCATAAATAGACGACGTTGCAATATTTACAAACAATTTCAAGTCTATTAATCTCAAAGCAAAATCCAAAAGATTCTTTGTTGCAATAATATTATTTGAGAAATAATCTTCAAAAGATGATGTTGCCGAAATACCCGGTTGAGCTGCATAATGTATAATATAGTCAAGATCATGAGGGAGAATCTCATTGAGAGCATCAGTTCTTAAATCGGCATTAATAATATCAACACCTATAGAATTTAAGGCTTTTTCGTTTAGTTTTTTTAATTCCAGACTGTAATAAGGCGAGAAATTATCTAAACCAACAACCTCATATCCTAAGGCTTTTAAACGTTCACAGGTGTGCGAAGCGATAAAACCGGCTGCTCCAGTAACTAGTATTTTCATTTTTGAGTATCTCTTACAAAGAAACATTTTTTTTGGTAAAGAAATTGTATTCTTTAAAAAAGAATACCTTTGCTGAAATAACAGTTTTTGTATGCAATACCAATTTACCATTGTTATCCCTGTATATAATGAAGAAGATAACCTGAAACGGGTTGAAACAGAACTGACGAACTACTTAACTATTGCATCCAGAAAAGCCAAAGTTTTGTTTGTCAATGATGGTTCCAAGGACAAAAGTCAGGAACTCATTGAAGAAATTTGCACCCGAAATCCTGACTTCACTTATATAAGTTTTAAGAAAAATGCTGGGCTAAGTGCCGCAATAAAAGCTGGTTTTGACCATGCTGATACTGAATTGATTGGGTATATTGATTCTGATTTACAAACGACTCCTGAAGATTTCAATTTGCTTCTGGAACACATAGATGAGTATGATTTGGTAACCGGTGTCCGGGCCAATCGCAAAGATAGTTTTGTAAAAAACATGTCTTCTAAAATTGCCAATGGTATCCGAAGAGCTTTTACCCATGATGGTATGGACGATACAGGCTGCCCACTAAAAGTAATCAAAGCCTCATATGCCAAACGCATTCCCATGTTTAAAGGATTGCATCGCTTTCTCCCTGCCATGATTCTTCTCCAAAACGGCAAAATAACCCAAATTCCTGTGCAACATTTCCCTCGTATTGCAGGAACGGCCAAGTTTGGCCTTTGGAATCGATTGCTAGGCCCGTTAATGGATTGCTTTGCCTACTTATGGATGAAAAAGAAGTACATTAATTACGAAGTGGCCAAAAAGAGTTCATGAACAACTGGATCGTTTTTACGGTAGGTTTTATTGCTCAGACATTATTCTCCTCACGATTAATCATCCAATGGATTACGTCTGAAAAGCAGCGTAAGGTTATTACCCCTAGCCTGTTTTGGGTATTGAGCCTGATTGCTTCATTTCTTTTGTTTATCTATGGTTATCTAAGGGAAGATTTTGCAATAATGTTAGGACAAGCCCTTACCTATTTTATCTACATTAGAAATTTGCAGTTACAAAACCAATGGCAAAAAATACACGTGGTTTTGCAATGGCTCATCTTGTTAATCCCCACATTTGTAGTTATTTATTATTTTAACAATAACACCATAGACGTCACACTATTGTTCAAGAATGAAAAAATCCCACTTTGGTTGCTGGTGCTGGGCATTATATCGCAGGTGGTTTTCACCTTACGGTTTATCTACCAATGGATTTATTCTGAAAGGGCAAAAGAATCCATCCTACCCTTTGGGTTTTGGCTTTTAAGCTTAATAGGATCATCTCTCATCTTGATTTATGCCATTTTCAGAAGAGACCCCGTACTTTTCGTTGGTCATCTTTTGGGCGCTATTATTTATGTTAGAAATCTCGTTTTATTAAACAAAATGGAAAAATGGGCAAACTCATAAAATCCTATCCCGTTCTAAGTTTATGCTTGTTTATTGGGATTATCCTACTTCCTAATTTGAACGTAATCCAAGTGTCCATTATGGAAGCTCGCAATTTCATTACGGCCAGGGAAATGATTTCCGATGGACATTGGCTACTCACGACCATGAACGGTGAAGCGAGATATGAAAAACCTCCTTTACCTACTTGGTTAACAGCCTTATCAGGAATCCTTTTTGGATTCCAAAGTGTTTTTGGAATGCGCCTGCCAGCAGTTATTATGATTATGCTTTTGTGTACGTTTGTTTATAAATTCTCATTGAAACTAGAACTGAACCAAGAGCACAGTTTAAGAAATGGATTTATTTGCGCTACGTCCTTCTATGTGATTGGAATCGTCTTAGAAGCACCTTGGGATATCTACACCCATGCGTTTATGATGGTAGCAATTTACTATCTCTTTCAAGTTTTTAACAAGCTTATTATTAGACCAAAGCATATTTGGTTGGCGGGAATTTTTATGGGATTTTCTTTTCTTTCCAAAGGCCCTATCTCAATGTACGCCTTGTTTTTACCTTTTTTGATTGCTTACGGTTTTAGT
This sequence comes from Mangrovimonas sp., assembly GCA_020435705.1. Lineage (GTDB taxonomy): Bacteria > Bacteroidota > Bacteroidia > Flavobacteriales > Flavobacteriaceae > HKST-UBA85. The sequence continues at coordinate 15,119 of JAGQZG010000008.1, read as the reverse complement.
TATAAATACAATTATTTTAAATCGAAATGGCTTTCGGTTTTGGCCATTATCTTTATTGCTTTGATTGTTGGCGGAAGTTGGTATGTTGCCGTGAGATGGCTTGACCCGGATACATTCCATGCCATTGCCGAAAAGGAAACGGGCAACTGGGCAAGCTACAACGTACGTCCATTTTATTACTATTGGAGCTTTTTTACCCAAAGCGGAATTTGGACCATTCCAGCGTTTGTGAGTTTGCTATATCCTTACATGAAATCAAGGGTTTCCAACGTAAAAGCCTACAAACTATCCTTTTTCTGGACGGTGTTTTCGGTGCTTCTTTTGTCTTTAATTCCCGAAAAGAAGTCCCGTTACTTAATGCCCGTACTCATTCCGTTGGCTTTAAACATTGGGTTTTATGTTGAGTATCTAATCAGTCATTTTAAATCCTTGAAAAAAGGCGAAAAAATTCCAGTGCTTTTCAATTTTGGCCTGATTGCCTTCATTGGGATACTCTTTCCCTTTATGGGCTATTTTATGTTGAAAGACCATCTAGATGGCTATTGGGCTAACTTTATCGTTGCCAGCAGTGTTCTTTTTGGCATCGGCGCAATGCTATTTTACCAGTTGTTGAAAGGCGAAATGAAACAGGTCTTTTTGTATACTGTTTTGTTTTTTGGTTCAGTTTTGCTGACAGCTACTCCGCTAAAACAAATGTTTCTAAGCGATAATTACAATCCAATTTCGTCATTAAAAACCGAACAGTCTTTGAACATTTATAGTTTTAGCTCTATTTCCCCTGAAATGCTATGGCAATATGGCACTAAAATCCAAGCTATAAAATCAGATGATGGCGTTGTGGCCTATCCTTCTGATGCAACCTTTGGTTTACTGGCCAATAACTTAAGCCCTGAGGAAGAAGCTTCCTTAAAAACCCTTTACACTATGGAGGAAAAAGCTATTTATGATTTAAATGAAGTGAGTATTAGCTCCAGAAAATACAATGACCGCTTAGTGGCCAAATATTATATTCTAACTAAAAAGTAACGTGCAACAATTTCACACTCAAGTATTTGAACAAACGATAGAATCCGTAGCCTGAAATGGCGCCAAAACACATCCCACAAAATACATCCAAAGGGTAATGCACTCCAATGTATATTCGGCTATAGCCCATAAAGAAGGCCCAAATAAAAAGTAGCGGGAAAATATATCTGTAGTTTTTTTTAAGCATGAACCCTGTAAAAAAGGCCACTGACATGGAGTTGGATGCATGTCCGGAAAAGAAACCATACCTACCACCACAACTGCTTTTCACCAACCGCATTAAACCTGCTAGATCTTCATTATGACAAGGGCGTAAACGTTCCAATCCATGCTTGAAAAGATTGGTTACCTGATCCGTAAATGTGACCATAAAAGCAGCCAACAAAAGGATAAGGATAAATTGTTTTCTGGTGAATTTTTTATATATCAAGTAAACCAAAACGGCATACAACGGAATCCAATAGAACTTGGTCGTGTAAAACATCCAAAAACCATCCCAAGTCTCGGTACCCAAGTTGTTGAGATAGAGAAAAAGATCGGTATCGTATTGCAGTATTTTTTCCAGCATTCTAGTCTTCGTATCGTGCTACTTCTCGGTCGTAAAAAGCCGAAGCTTGTTCAATCAAATTAACGGTTTCCATTTCCAGTTCGTCTTTTTCGGAAGCATCCAATTCTTCCAGCCATTCAATCTCATCAGTAGTCAAGTCGATCACAAACCGTGGAAATTCCGTATGGATAACAAAAATAGCATCTTGGAAGTCGGTATTATCACCCAATAAAAATTTTGGTAAGGTCATGAGTCTATGCTTTCTGTAAAATTAAACGTTTTGTGAGATAATTAAACCTAAAATAGAGTAAAATTGCAGCTGAAGTCAATCCCGCCAAAAGTCCTATCCAAATACCCAAACTCCCCATAGCTTCTTCTTTACCCAAATAAAAGCTAATAGGAAAACCAATCATCCAATAGGCTATAAACGTAAAAAGTGTTGGGATTTTCACATCTTGTAAGCCCCGCAGGGCACCTAAAATAATTACTTGCAAACTATCGCTCAACTGAAAAACGGCAGCAGCCAACAGCAATTTTGATGCAATGGAAATCACTTCTTGGTTGTCCATTGCGTTTTCAATATCATTCACATCCAAATAAAGTTTGGGAAACTGGTTGTGCAAAACCAAAAACATAATGGCAAAACAAAAAGCAAACAAAATTCCCATCAAAAAAATGGAATAAGCTATGCGGCGTAATTCTGTATAATTCTTAAGTCCGTTTTGATTGCCCACCCGAATCATGGAAGCTACACTTAAGCCCATAGCGACCATAAACGTCATAGACGAAAGGTTTAACGCAATCTGATTAGCCGCTTGTGGGTTCTTGCCCAACAAACCGCTCAACCAAATAGCGGCAGTAAAAATAGCCACTTCAAAAAACATCTGCATGGCACTTGGTGCACCTAAAAGCATAATCTTCTTCAGCATGGATTTACTCAGTTCAAAAAACTTGATACCCGTTACAAAAGGTCTTGCTTTTTCGTTTATTCTCAACAAATACCACAACAAGGCAACCATGGCAAAACGGGAGGCCAAGGTTCCGTAAGCAGCACCTACAATACCTAATTCCGGAAAGCCCAGCTTTCCAAAGATGAGCAAATAGTTGAGAACCACATTCACCACATTGGCCAAAAGGGTGGCGTACATAGGGAATTTGGTCAAGGACAAACCATCACTAAATTGCTTAAACCCCTGAAAAAAGACCAACGGTATCAAAGAAAAAGCAACTAAATCCAGATAAGGAATGGCTAACTCTACCACTTCTTGGGGTTGTTTCATCAAATACATTAAAGGTTTAGCAAAATAAACCATCAAGAACAAGGAAATCCCCAAAACCGTACAAAGAAACAGGCCATGTTTAAAAGCCGATTTTCCAGCCTTGAAATCATGGGAAGCATCAGCGGCAGCCACCAAAGGGGTAATAGCCGTTGAAAAGCCAATGCCCAAGGACATAGCGATAAACATAAAGCTGTTCCCTAAAGACACCGCTGCCAATTCAGCCGAACCCAATTGCCCTACCATAATGTTGTCTATAAACCCCACAAAAGTGTGGCCTAACATGCCCAACATAACGGGGGCAGCAAGTTTCCAATTGTAACTGAATTCTTTAGTGTACTGTGCTAATTGCATTCGGCAAAAATATAACTTAGCTTTTAGTTTTAATACGAAAAGTGTCTATAAAATTATTTCACCATTGAACCCCACTAACACCTAGGAAATGTCTAATTTCGCTTTCAACAAACCTTCCAAATGATAAAAAAGGCCATTTCCTACATGCTCATAAGCGCCCTTGCCTTTACACTCATGAATGTCACGGCAAAGAAAATGGCAGACTACAACGCTTTCCAAATGGTGTTTTTTCGTGCGTTGGGGACATTGGTTTTTACGCTCACTTATTTACTTCGGAACAAAGTAACCATTTGGGGAACGCATAAAAAATTGCTGTTTATCCGCTCGTTCGCAGGGTTGACTTCCATGACATTATTTTTTACTTCCTTACATTATTTGCCTGTTGGAACTGCGGTTACGCTTCGTTATCTCTCGCCTATTTTTGCAGCTATCTTTTCTATTTTTCTGCTGAAGGAAAAAATCATACCCATTCGTTGGGTCTTTTTCATCATTGCATTTTCCGGGGTAATCATTCTCAGATATGCCGATCTTGAAATGAATCTCATAGGCTTAGGCATTATTTTGGCCTCGGCTGTTTTCTCTGGTTTTGTTTATATCAGTATTAGTAAAATAGGTACCAAAGAGCATCCGTACACTATTGTGAATCATTTCATGATGGTAACTGCCGTGGTTGGCGGTTTGGCCGCATTATTTAACTGGAAAACCCCTGAATCAGAGGATTATTTACCTCTGTTAAGTATGGGTGTTTATGGTTTTTTTGGCCAGCTGTATATGACCAAAGCTTTACAGATTGCCAGTGTCAATAAAGTGGCACCCATCAAGTATATGGAAGTGGTGTTTACCCTATTGGTGGGCGTGTCGTTTTTTGGTGAAGCTTACTCGGTGTGGAGCCTACTGGGAATTGCCTTAATTATTATTGGCTTGATGCTCAATCTTCTGTATAAGAAATCAAATAAAGGCTAAACTTTAACAAAAAGTTTAAACCAAATTCCTTCCAGCTTGTTAATTTTCAGAAAAATAACCAAATGAAGCTTATCCATTACTTTCTTGTTTCCATAGTGACCCTCAACAGTTTTGCTCAAGAGACACCGCAGCCTTTTTTGGAAGATATTATTTCCCAATTCCCTAATGTGCGGGATTTGGCAATTTCACCTAACGGTCACGAAGTGATGTTTACGGCACAAAGTGTTATGGGAAATTTATCGGTCATTATTACGGTGAGTAAGCAAGGGGATTCCTGGGGATTACCCAAAGTGGCTTCGTTTTCGGGGAAGTATTTTGATTTGGAACCCTTCTATTCACACGATGGCTTAAAACTCTATTTTGTATCCACAAGACCTTTGAATCAAACCTCACTAGAACCAAAGGATTTTGATATTTGGGTGGTTGAGCGGAAGAGTTTAACTGCTGAATGGTCTAAACCTAAAAACATGGGAAGGCCCATCAATACGGAGCATGGCGAATTCTATCCATCCATAGCCAAGAATGGCAACTTTTATTTTACGAGAGACAATCCTACGTTAAACAGAAAAGATGATGTATATGTGAGTGTACTGAAAGAGGGCCAATACCAAGCCCCAATAGCATTACCTGACACCATTAATACAGAAAGTTACGAGTACAATGCTTTTATAGCCCCAGATGAATCGTATTTGATTTTTGGTGGTTACAACCGAAGCGATGGCTTGGGTAGTGGCGATTTGTACATTAGCTATCAAACCGAGACCGGTTGGAGCGAAGCTAAGAATTTGGGCAATGCGATCAATTCCAACAAAATGGATTATTGCCCTTTTGTGAAAGACCACGTACTTTACTTTACCAGCAAACGCGATTTAACTATTGATAAACCTAAAGCCGTTTTGGATTACGACGCACTCTTGGAAGAACTATGGAAGTATGACAATGGATCGAGCCGGGTGTATCGAATTAATTTTGAGACTTTAAAGAATTAGAACTCGGCAACATTCCTTTTCGCCTCCTCAAACTCCTTAAGCAAATCCTCCACAATTTTGGCAACGGGCTTAATCTCGTGAATCAAGCCTGCAATTTGGCCTATTTCCAATTCACCCTCTTCCAAGTCGCCTTCAAACATACCTCGTTTAGCCCTAGCTCTACCTAAAAGTTCTTTGAGTTGTTCAGGAGTTGGAGCCGTTTTGTAGAGTTCCTGTACATCGCTAAAGAATTTGTTTTTGATTAAACGTACTGGAGCCAATTCTTTTAAAGTCAATTGGGTATCACCATCCTTAGCCTCTACAACCACTTGTTTAAAGGCTTGGTGTGCCGAGCTTTCCTCACTGGCTACAAATCGGCTACCTATTTGTACACCATCAGCACCCAACACCATAGCGGCCAACATACCGCTTCCCGTAGCAATACCTCCAGCGGCAATCAACGGAATGTTCAATTGTTCCCTCACCATAGGAATCAAGGTGAACGTGGTGGTTTCTTCACGGCCATTGTGTCCACCCGCTTCAAAGCCTTCGGCAACGACAGCATCAACACCTGCTTCTTGCGCTTTTAGGGCAAACTTTACGCTACTCACTACATGCACCACCGTAATACCTCGTTCTTTCAACCATGACGTCCATGTTTTGGGATTGCCAGCAGAGGTAAAAACAATTTTTACGCCTTCCTCTACAATGATATTCATGATTTCCTCAATGTTGGGATACAACATAGGCACGTTGACTCCAAAAGGTTTAGTAGTAGCCTGTTTGCATTTTTGAATGTGCTCACGCAACACGTCAGGATACATAGAACCTGCGCCTATCAATCCTAAAATACCTGCATTACTGGCTGCTGACGCCAAACGCCAACCACTGTTCCAGACCATTCCAGCCTGAACTATGGGATATTCAATAGAGAATAATTGGGTGATGTTATTTTTGGTCATTAATTCTTGATGAACTTTATTATTTTATGAGATTCAGAGGAGTGAATATTTAAAAAATACAACCCTGATTTTAATTGGCTTACATCCAATTGGTTGTTATAAAGGGTTTCATCTTCAACAACTCGTTTCCCTAAGGTATCAGTAACCGAAACTAAAATAGGTGATCCTTCAGATACATTTAAATGCAACGTTGAACTTACAGGATTTGGATGTATCCTGATGTCCTGAGAGTCAATTTCAGGTACACTTAACAGAGTTAAGGCATTACAAAAATCCGGAATACCATATCCTAAAAAATAATCAGGGAACTCATATTGCGAGGACGACATTCTTACTGCTTGGCTTATCTCATCCACCGTTGAAAAAGGTTGTGCCTGCAGTAAACAAGCAATACTACCCGCAATGATGGGCGAACTAAAAGAAGTACCGTTGTTTGTGACAATAGTATCATTTTCATCAATCACAGCGGTAGCTGAACCTTTGGCAACCACATCTGGCTTTTGGGTAGGTTGTATAGCGCTACCCTGCGAACTAAAACTGGCATAAACACCACTCGAATCTACGGCCCCAACGGTCAACACATTGGGAGCATCGGCAGGGGCTTCAACCATTTGCCAAGTAGATGCCCCTGAATTACCCGCTGACACGACCACAATAATGCCTTTTTCACCAGCAATATTAGCACCTCTAGTAATGTATGTCGTATTTCCATCCATTTCAGAAATGGAATAATCATATGCAGAATTGTCATAAATAGTGTAACCTAAAGACGTATTAATAATATCTACCCCCAAGCTATCGGCGCGCTCCGCAGCCTCAACCCAATAGCTTTCTTCTACAGGATTTTCACTTGACACATCTTCAGTTCTAAATAAATAATAGGAAGCATCTGGAGCAGTTCCAACATACTGATTCTCAATATAGCCTGCCATTGTACTGAGTACTTTAGTCCCGTGATTGCTTCCTGTGAAATTATAGACATCAGCATTCCTATCAACAAAATCATAACCATCCAAAAGATCATTATTATCTCTTAACCTTTGAAAACTTGACATGGTATTGACGTTGGTAAAGCCCGAATCTAAAACTGCAATCGTTATGCCTTCTCCAGTATAATCACTCTCATGCAAGCAATCCAAATTGAGCATTTCCACTTGGTTTTGGGCATCGCCGTAATTAAAATCAACAAGGGTGTTTTCAATACTGAAGTTGTCCTGCACTAAAGCAGGTCTAGAATTGAGTCCATCATTAGCAAAATCAATACTATCTACAAAGCTCAACGCAAGTAATGCATTGATATCCACCTCTGAACCTCTAACATGTACAGCATTGAACCATTTAGATTTAGCCATCACTTGAATGCCTGTTTGGGCTTTCAACTGTGTTATATAATTTTCATTAACCGGGACATCCCTAGAGTCAATGGCAATCCCTTGTGCATTCTTCCTCTCTATGGCTTTTTGTGTGAGAATGGTTATTGGATTACTTATAGACTGAGCCACATTTTGCTTATCGGTTAAATAAACCCAAGCCTCTTGCTGAGCGAAAACCAAGCAACAGTGAGCCATACAAAGAATACAAATGGATAATCTTAGATTTGAAAACATGGATCTTGTTGCTTTTAAGATGAATTATTTTCGTTCAATTTACGAAATAACTCCTGATCCCACTAATTCATCTTCCAAATACCAAGCAACAAATTGTCCCTCGGTGATGGCCGACTGTGGTTTCTCGAACTCCACATAGAGTCCGCTAGGCACCTTATATAAGGTGGCTTTTTGCAACGGTTGACGGTAGCGAATCCGTGCCATGACCGGCATGGTTTCACCCTCATTTAAAGCCAAATCTTCCCGTATCCAATGTAACTCGTCCTTGGATACAAACAAGGCTTTTCGGAACAATCCCGGATGCGTATTGCCTTGTCCTGTATAAATCACATTCTCCTCCACATCGGTATCAATGACAAATAACGGTTCCACGGTGCCACCAACAGCCAACCCTTTACGCTGGCCCTTGGTGAAATAATGAGCTCCTTGGTGTTTACCTACAACTTTTCCATCGGAAAGTGAATAGTGTTTTTTTTGAGATAGAAAATCCAGTTTTTCCTGTACAGAGTGGAATTCCGGTTCATGGTTTTGATACGCTTCATAATCCTTATCAATCTCAACTATCACCCCTTCTTTAGGTTTTAGTTGCTGTTGAAGAAATTCGGGCAAGCGCACTTTACCAATAAAGCACAACCCTTGGGAATCTCTTTTTTCGGCAGTAATCAACCCTTGTTCAGCGGCTATTTTACGCACTTCAGGTTTGGTTAGTTCCCCTATTGGGAACAGCGCTTTAGAGAGTTGGTCTTGAGATAATTGACACAAGAAATAGGATTGGTCTTTATTTCCATCCTTACCGGCCAACAATCTGTACACGGTTTCCCCATTCTTTTCAATGGTATCTTTACGGCAGTAGTGCCCTGTAGCCACATAATCGGCTCCCAGATCCAATGCGATTTTTAAAAAGACATCAAACTTGATTTCACGATTACAAAGCACATCAGGATTGGGTGTGCGCCCTTTTTCATATTCATTGAACATGTAATCTACAATACGTTCTTTGTACTGCTCGCTTAAATCGACGGTTTGAAATGGAATCCCTAGTTTCTCGGCCACAAGCATGGCATCGTTACTGTCTTCCAACCAAGGACATTCATTAGAAATAGTCACAGAGTCGTCATGCCAGTTCTTCATAAACAAGCCAATGACCTCATAGCCTTGCTGTTGCAGTAAATAAGCCGCAACGCTAGAGTCTACACCACCTGAAAGTCCGACGATTACACGTTTCATTTTTATTGAATATTTTGCAAAATTACGAAATAAATAAGGTTAGCCTTGTAAAAGATTCTTAAAATGGACTAAGCCCAGTGTGAGGGTTTAAACTTGTTACACGAGCCATTCTGAACTAGATTCTGCATCTAGCAGAAAAAAATAGCCCTTACTAAATTATCCTGCAGTTTATCTTGATAAAATGCTTCGGCACGCTCGACATAACAACGAAGTTATTGTTTTTTATACGGATTTTTACTGTATTCGGTATAATCCTTTTCTTCTTTTAGTGTGCCATTTTCATAGTATTTCCAAATACCATGTTGTTTGTTGTGCCTGTAAACCCCTTCTGAAAGTAACTCTCCTTTGGGATTATAGGCTTTGGCAGGGCCGTGCAATTCACCATTTACATAAGTATACTCATTCAATAAAACACCTGTCTCGGAGTACATTTTGGAAACACCATCTTGCTTACCATCCTTATAGTTTTGATTTTCAGCCAACTGACCGTTTTTATAGTAAATTTTGCGTGCTCCCGCCAACTGTCCTTTGGCGTTATAATTTTCTTCGGTCATGATTTGATTGGAATTGTTATGGTAGTACACCCATTTTCCCACATACAGCTTCCCCATCATCTTGCCTTCACTAATCACTTTCCCATTGGAAGCCAAAAATTTCACCTCGGCCGAACCGTCGTCATGAAACTGCTTGGTGGCAGACAATACCGCTGTTTTATTCACATTGGTATAGTACTTAAACAAACCCACTTCTTTGCCATGGTCAAATTGACCCTCATACCTTAACACTTGCGTTTGATAGAACATCTTTTTCCAAGTTCCATGACGTTTTCCTTGAGCATCCACTTGATTGATCTCTTGGGAAAAACTTGTTGCTGTAAGCAGTGCCAAAACCAAAACTGAAATGTATCTCATATCGATTTAAACGTTAACTCTTAGATTTAATTGCATTAAACAAAAAAGCTGCCAAAATAGGCAGCTTTCATTTATTTTTTTCGTTGTTGTGCTTGTTTTTGCTGTTCTGCCTGTTCCATCATTTCCTTCATCTTCTTCTGGAAACGGTTTTCTTTCTTGGGTTTTTTCTTGTTCTCTTGAATCTTCGCATGAATCTTATCTTCATCAATAATATAATTTTTGATGACCAGCATGATTCCAATAGTAATTAAGTTGGATACGAAATAATACAAACTCAAACCAGAAGCATAGTTGTTGAAGAAGAACAACATCATCAATGGCGAAATATAGATCATATACTTCATCATCTTACTCATGTCGGGCATCCCTTCTTGTGTAGGCTGTGACGCTACTTGTTGGCCTGTGGTCATTCTCATGTAAAAGAAAATGGCAACGGAAGCCAACAATGGGAACAAACTCACGTGCTCTCCATAAAACGGAATGTGGAATGGTAGTTTTGCCACAACGTCGTAAGACGACAAGTCATCTGCCCAGAGGAATGATTTCTGTCTTAAATCAAAATTAGACGGGAAAAACATAAACAAAGCATAGAACACAGGTAATTGCATTAAAGCTGGCAAACAACCTGCCATCGGGCTTGCACCCGCCTTACTATACAAGGCCATGGTTTCCTGTTGGCGCTTCATAGCATTGTCTTTATACTTTTGATTGATCTCAGTAATCTCCGGTTTTAAGACGCGCATCTTAGCCTGAGACAAATACGATTTATAAGTGACTGGCGACATCAAGATACGCACTATGATAGTCATAAGAATGATCACAATTCCCGGTGCCAAAAAGCCACTCAAGAAATTATACATAGGAATAAACACATAGCGGTTAATCCAACCAAAGATGCCCCAACCCAACGGCATGACTTCATCTAAATTCCTGTCGTAAGAAGTTAAGGTTTTATAATCCGACGGACCAAAATACCAATCCATGGTTTTGTTAAGTTCGCCACCTGCCAATTCCATAGGCATTTTGGTTTTGAACATTTTAGTGTAAAGCGTATCTACGGCATCATCCTTTACCAAATTATGGGATTCCATTTTGGCCGTTTTGAAAGCACTATCCGCAAGCAATATTGTTGTAAAAAAGTGTTGTTTATAGGCTATGTAGGTAACGTCTTCGGCTGTTTCTTCAGAAAGCGCTCGTTGTCCTAAATAGTCATCCTTTCCACCTTCATATTCATAAACTACTTCAGTATATCGGTTTTCATAACTAATGCTCTTAGCATGACGGTAGCCTTTCAAATCCCAGTCTAAATCAATAGGCTGCGACCCGTTGAAAATTCCGCTTAAGCCTTGGGAACGAATGGTGAAATCAAACATATAATCGTCTGGTTTCAACTCATAGAGATATTCCAGATACTTGTTTTCAGACACCTTCAATTTCATGGAAACCACCGTAATGTCACCATTTTTGGTCACACTCGGTTGAAAGTACAAATCTTGAGTATTCAGCACACGATTATCTGTGGTAGAAAAGCTTAAATTGAATCGGGCGTTGCCATCCTTTATCAAATAAATAGGCTCTTTATTGAAATCGACAAACTCTTTCAGTTTTACTTCAGAAAGATAGCCTCCTTTATTACTGAATTTCAATTCGAACTTATCCGTTTCTACCAAGGTTTCCGTGTTAGTTGCCGATGGCAAAGTAGACGCATAGGCGAAAGCCCCCAACTTATTCTGTAAAGCTACCCTAGCTACAGAGTCGGTAGCCGAAGCCGCTGAAAAATCTTCTGAAGATGTTTGTAAAGTAGTTTCTTGTTCTTGAGTTTCCTTTTGGGCTTCTACCTGTTCCTGTTTAGCCTTTTCCTGTTCTGCTAATTCTTCCTCTGTTGGCTTATTTTGCCAGAACATGAACACCATGATTGCAAAAATCAGCACAAAGCCGATAATTGAGTTAATGTCTAATTTTTTTTCTTCCATATTAAAAATTCCTGTCGCCCCTTATTGTTAAGCGGGAGCAAGATTACAAAAATTTATCCAATCTTGATTATTTTGCCATTTTGGCATGGGCTTTTTCCTTTTTATGTTTTAGAGCGGCCTTAACAAAAGCCACAAACAATGGATGCGGATTGGCCACTGTACTTTTATATTCTGGATGGTATTGAACCCCTACAAACCAAGGATGTGAGGGTATTTCAATGATTTCCACTAAGCCCGTATCAGGATTTAGACCTGTGGCTTTCATGCCCGCAGCTTCAATTTGTTCCTTATACTTGCCGTTAAACTCGTAGCGGTGTCTATGACGCTCACTAATTGCATCAGACTTGTATACTTTTCTGGCTATACTGTCAGGTACCAATTGGCAAGCCCAAGAACCTAAACGCATGGTGCCACCCTTATTGACAATAGTTTTTTGATCCTCCATCATATCAATTACCGGATTGTCTGTTTTAGGGTTCATTTCCGTTGAATTGGCATCTTTCAATCCCAGAACATTTCTGGAGAACTCAATAACCGCCATTTGCATGCCCAAACACACTCCCAAAAAAGGAATGTTGTGGGTACGAACATATTTTATCGCATCAATTTTACCTTCTATACCGCGCTCCCCAAAGCCCGGTGCTACCAAAACGCCATCCAAATGCGACAATTTGAGCTTGATATTGTCTTCATTCAAATACTCGGAATGAATGGGCTCCACCACCACACGCACTTCGTTTTCAGCTCCGGCATGGATGAAAGCTTCCAAAATGGATTTATAAGAATCCTGCAGTTCAACATACTTTCCAATCAAACCAATGTGAATTTCGGTTATTGGGTTTTTCAAACGTGTTAGGAATTTATCCCATTGGGCCAAATCCGGTTCAGAAGAGGGCAAGTTCAATTTCTTCAAGACGACCTTGTCCAATCCTTGTTTCAGCATCAATTTAGGCACATCATATATTGTAGAAGCATCTATGGATTGAATGACAGCTTCTTCACGAACATTACAAAAGAGAGCCAATTTTCTACGCAATTCAATAGGTAAATCATGCTCGGTACGGCACACCAAAACATCGGCCTGAACACCACTTTCCATTAAAGTTTTTACACTATGCTGAGTAGGCTTGGTTTTCAATTCACCAGCAGCCGATAGATAAGGAACTAAGGTTAAATGCACCACTAAGGCATTGTGCTCTCCCAAGTCCCACTTCAATTGGCGTACTGCTTCTATATAAGGTAACGACTCAATATCCCCAACGGTACCTCCTATTTCTGTAATAACAATATCAAAATTTCCTGATTTTCCGAGGATTTGGATACGCTCCTTGATTTCATCGGTGATATGCGGAATGACCTGCACGGTCTTACCCAAAAATTCTCCCCTACGCTCTTTTTCTATAACACTTTGGTAGATTCTTCCTGTAGTAACATTGTTGGCCTGACTGGTAGGCACGTTCAAAAAACGCTCATAATGCCCTAAATCCAAATCGGTTTCGGCACCATCTTCGGTTACATAACATTCTCCATGCTCATAGGGGTTCAAAGTTCCGGGATCAACATTAATGTAAGGATCCAGTTTTTGTATAGTAGTACGATAGCCTTGTGCTTGAAGTAATTTGGCCAGCGATGCTGCTATGATACCTTTTCCTAGTGAAGATGTTACGCCTCCGGTAACAAAAATGTATTTAGTAGAAGTTGACATGTTGCGTTATTAAACGCAGGCAAATTTACAAATAAGAATTGAAACCTACGGCATTTGAGATAAGTTTAAAATAGGTTTTATTAACCGTAAAATTTGATTTGTTAAAAAAATAAACGATATTCGTAATCAAGCATTTAGCTTAAATATTAAATTAAAAACCTAAATCTACGTATATGAAATCTTTAAAATTAGTGTTCTTTTTAAGTTTCCTTACTTTTGGCCTGCTTACTTTTAACTCCTGTAAGGATGATGATGATAATTCTACTCCAGTTGAAATATGCAATGACGGCTTAGACAATGATGGCGATGGGTTTACCGATTGTGAGGACAATGATTGCAACTGTGAAATATGCGATGACGGTTTAGACAATGATGGAGATGGCTTTATTGATTGCGAGGATGTTGACTGTGATTGCCCTGAAACCGAATGTGGTGATGGGGTTGATAATGACGGTGACGGATTCACAGATTGTGAGGATAACGATTGTAATTGTTAGGCAACTATTACTTCTAAAATCACCACTAGTGCAAGTTGACTTTAACTTTTTGGTTTTAAATAAGCTAGCACTCTTGACTTTTTAACAAGATCTCGAATTTAGGCATCTCCCAGACATGGATTCCGAAGCAATATATCATTCCTTAAATAATATTAGCCAGATAACAACGGAAGCTTGGGCAGATTTTGAGCCTCTTTTAATGCCCTTAGCTCTTCAACGACACGATTACTTGGTTCAAGAAGGTGCTCGTGTGAGTGACTGTTTTATGCTTTTAGAAGGCATTGTACGCGTATTTTACAACAAGGATGGGAACGAATACAACAAGACCTTTTTTGTTCCAGGCAAATTCCCTACGGCATTGACCGCTCTCATTTCGGAGACACCTTCTGCTTTATCCTTTCAGGCCTTGACTCCTTGTGAGCTCGTGCAATTTTCTTTTTTGGATTTTAAAGGTTTGTTTACAAAACACCGGTGTTGGGAAAGTCTACTCCTAAGGGTTTTGGAAACTGAATGGATCAAAAAAGAACGCCATGATATTCGCATGGTTACCAATGATGCTTTGACCAATTATTTAATTTTCCGAAAAGAATTTCCTGATTTGGAAAATCTAATTCCACAATATCATATTGCTTCGTATTTGGGCATTACGCCTATTCAGCTAAGTAGAATTCGTTCTCAGTTAGTAAAAGAACGATAGATTATTTTCTTAACCTATGTTAATGCACAGGTTTCTAGTGTGGTGCAATTTTGCATTGATCATTAAATCATTGCATTATGAAAACTCTTTTCAATCATCCAATTGGTATTTACATGGCGGCCACTTTAGCTTGTCTTTGCATCATGATCATTATTGATTATCTCCTTGGTGCAGAAGCTGAACATTTAAACGCTTGGGAAATCGTCAATAGACTCGTTGGCCATCCAACACCTGAAACTGACAGCTATGCCATTAAGAAATTAGGACTTATTGGTTCATTCTTTCTCACATTAGCAATTAATTTTGTTCTCGGTATTCTACTAATTCAACTCTTGAGATTAATTATTCGATTTTTCCACTCCTAAAACTATGATACTTTCCAATCAAACAATATTAATCACTGGT
>JAGQZG010000089.1 GCA_020435705.1 Mangrovimonas sp. | reverse complement strand
GTGGCAGTCGCATTTTTGTGGAAGCTGCCCTTTATGACACGTTTAAAAAAGATTTTGTCTCCAAAGTTAAGCAACTGAAGGTTGGCAATCCATCCGAACCAAAGACCAATATAGGCGCTGTGGTTTCCAAGCCACATATGAACAAGGTTTTATCCTATATAACCATTGCCAAGGAAGAAGGCGGAACCATTTTGTGTGGTGGCAACCAATTAACCATCCCAGGGTTTGAAAACGGGTACTATTTGGAACCCACCGTTATTGAAGTGCCCACAGATGACTGCCGAGTGAACCAAGAAGAAATTTTTGGCCCTGTAGTGACCATCATGCCTTTTAAAAGTGAAGATGATGTGCTGCAAATGGCCAATAGAGTTAAGTACGGCCTTTCGGCAACCTTATGGACCAATAACCTTAATAGAACTATGCGCATGAGCAATCAAATACAAGCTGGAATAATTTGGGTAAACACTTGGATGTTGCGCGATTTGCGTACACCATTTGGCGGTGTTAAAGCCAGTGGTGTTGGTCGTGAAGGTGGGTTTGAAGTCCTTCGTTTTTTCACTGAACCTAAAAATATTTGCATTAAGTACTAACACTCATATGAAAACTAAATTAACCTTCATCTTACTGCTTATCACAGCTTATGGTTTTGGGCAAGATGGTTTTGTAGAATATAAAAAAGAGGGCTATTCAATTAAGTATCCTAAGGATTGGCGATTGGATACGTCTGGCCAAATGAATACCCTGTTTATATTGTTTTCTCCCAATACTGAAAACGATACATTTAATGAAAATATAAACTTTATAATCCAAGATTTAACTGGACAAAATATGGATCTGGAATCCTACACAAAACTCTCTGAAGACCAGATAAAAACCATGGTTCCAAATGGGAAATGGATAGAAAGCAAGCGAAATGGCAACCATCAAGAAGTGGTTTGGAGCGGATTTGTAGCCAATAACAATTTAAAGTTCAAGCAATTTTTCTATGTTAAAGATGACAAAGCTTATATTTTAACATTTACGGCATTGGAGACCACTTTTGACGATTATATAAATATTGGAAGTGAAATATTAAATAGCTTCCAATTAAATTGATGTTTTATGAATCTGAATCTAGAAAATAAATATGCTTTAGTGTGTGGTAGTACCGCAGGTATTGGAAAAGCAACAGCCATTGCTCTTGCCGAAGAAGGTGCTGTGGTAACGCTTATTGCCAGAAACGAAGTCAAGTTAAAAGCCGTTCTCAAAGAATTACCTTATGAAGAAAAGCACGATTACATTGTAGCCGATTTTTCCAATCCTGAAGAATTACGTAACAAAATAAACAATTACATAGCCCAAAATCATGGCTTTCATATTTTGGTTAACAATACCGGTGGTCCCAAAGGCGGCCCCGCTTTCTCTGCACCCTTGGAAGAATTTGACAGTGCTTTTACCCAGCATTTGAAATGCAACCACGTACTGGTTCAAACCCTTGTGCCTTACATGAAAGAGCAAGGCTTTGGGCGTATTGTAAATGTAATTTCAACATCCGTTAAACAACCTTTGGATGGTTTGGGCGTGAGCAATACCATTCGAGGTGCTGTGGCCAACTGGAGCAAAACGTTGGCTAATGAGTTAGGACCATTTGGCATTACTGTTAACAATGTGTTACCAGGTGCTACCGAAACCGAACGCTTAACCGAAATTATCAAAAACAAATCGGTAAAAACAGGGAGTGAAGAAGCCTCCATTTCGGAGGCCATGAAAAGTGCAGTTCCAGCCAAGCGCTTTGCCAAACCGGAAGAATTGGCCTATGCCATTACCTTTTTGGCCAGTGAATGTGCCAGTTATATTAATGGTATTAATTTACCCGTTGATGGTGGGCGAACCAAATCTTTGTAAAAAAATATAACAAAAGAACCAGAAGCAAAGGCTTTTTGTTTTCCTGTTTTATCCGTAATTTTAAGAACAAATCTGCGTGAGGGATTGAGGTAGTGTTGGAGCTCTTTGGTGTGGTGAGCACGGCGAAAGACACGAAAAGCGACTACCGAAAGCCCGACCCGCAAGGGGCACGCCAAAAAAACAATAAAATGAGCAACTTAGTTTCCCCTCTAAATTTCAAGAAATGGATTGACGAAAACCGTCATTTACTCAAACCTCCTGTGGGCAATAAATGTGTTTGGCCCCATGGCGATTACATTGTGATGGTGGTTGGTGGCCCCAATAGCCGAAAGGATTACCATTATAATGAAACTCCTGAGTTTTTCTATCAATTGGAGGGCGATATGGTCTTGAGAATCATGAACAACGGCAAGCCCGAAGATGTGGAAATTAAAGAAGGGGACATTTATTTATTGCCTCCTAAAGTACCTCATTCGCCACAACGAAAAGCCAATACTGTAGGTTTGGTTATTGAGTATCCTAGACCGGAAGGGGTTAATGATGCCTTGGAATGGTATTGTGAAAATTGTGATGAATTGCTCTACCGTGAAGAATTCCCTTTGGATAATATTGAAACGGATATGCCGGTTATTTTTGACAAGTATTATGGCGATTTGGACAAGCGTACTTGCAAGCATTGTGGCCATGTGATGGAACCGCCTAAAAAAATACAATAGAAACAATTTTGAGATACTTCGACAAGCTCAATAGGATAGCTTATTGATAAAGATATGGAAAGACGCAAACTTCGTATTAACGGGCATTCCCACTTGTTGCCCTATCCTGAGGAAATTCCTCAATTCATGAAGGATAAAGGTATTTTTTGGGTGGACAAGGACCGAAAATTCATGTTGCAAAAAGATTGGAGTAGACCCGTGACCGATTCCAGTTTTTTCTTGAATGAAAAGCTGGAATGGATGGAGCGTTTCAAGATTGACCACGCTGTGGTATTGAATCTGTCGCAATTGTACGGAAATGGTTTACGGCTGGAAGAAATGAAGCAAGCACTGCGTTTCCAGAATGATTTTAATGCCCGAATACAACACGACCATCCCAGCAAGTTCACTTGTGGTTTTGTAGTGCATCCAGGCTTTGTGCGTGGCGCCTGTTGGGAAATAGAACGTTGTGTGGAAGAATTAGGCATGAGCCTGTTGTGTTTGCCCACGCATTATATGGATACCATTGGTACGTGGCGCTGTATTTTTGACGAAGAGAATGAGCCTATTTTTGAGTTGGCCAGTAAGTATAACTTGGCCGTGGAAATCCATCCGTATGATGGTGAAAAGTTTATCAAGTTGGAAAACACCTCGTGGCGCTTTCACTTGATTTGGATGCTGGCCCAATGTGCCGATGCGTATCATTTCCTGACGCTTAATGGCTATTATGAAAAATATCCCAACATGCGCATTTGCTTTGCCCATGGCGGGCAATTGGCGCAAATTAACTTAGGACGACGAATCCAAGGGTTTGATGGACGTCCTGATTTATTTGAGGGCAAAGTGCATCCTAGAAAAGCCGTAGGGCACAAGAATATTTTCTTTGACACTTTGGTTCATGATACGGGCTCGTTGGCATTGCTCATTAAAAACCAAACCTCCAAGCAGGTTATGATAGGTTTGGACGACCCCTATCCGCTTGGTGAAATGGAAAGCATCAAGCAATCTTCTTACCCAGGAAAAATTCTTGACTTGGCCATAGAGCGAAATATCATTAACGAACAGGAACGTGATGCCATGTGGGAAGACAATGTACTTCAATGGTTGTTTGGCGATGATGAGAAGAAAAAACAGGATTTGGTGAACAAAATTTTAGGCTAGTCTGTTACCCTAATAAATTTGATTGAAATAATTTAGAAACACCATGTACTTTTTACCCGATGCTATAGACCGCTACGTTGAGCTTCATTCTGAAGATGAACCCCAGTTACTTCAAGAACTCAATAGGGAAACCCATTTGAAGATTTTACAACCGCGCATGTTAAGTGGTGGTTATCAAGGGCGTGTCTTGAGTATAATTTCAAAGTTGGTCCACCCGAAAAACATTCTGGAAATTGGGACTTACACGGGGTATTCGGCGTTGTGTTTGGCCGAAGGCTTACAGCCCAATGGCGAATTGCACACTATTGATATTAACGAGGAACTTTTTGATTTTCAGAGAAAGTATTTTGACAAATCCATTTACGGGAAGCAAATCTTTCAGCATATTGGGAATGCGTTGGAAATTATCCCCACGCTTGACATATCGTTTGATCTGGTATTTGTTGACGCCGATAAGGAAAACTACGTAAACTACTTCCACTTGATTGTCGACAGGTTGCCTTCGGGCGCAGTGATTCTTTCAGACAATGTGTTATGGAGCGGTAAAGTGGTACAAAAGGTAGTGGGCGATGACATTTCCACAAAAGTACTTTTAAAATACAACCAACTGCTCAAGGAAGACAGCCGTGTGGAAACGGTAATTTTGCCCATAAGAGATGGCTTGACCATCACCAGGAAAAAATAAAAATTTGATATACAAAAAATGACCGAACAACTAAAGACCATTAAAGCCATACATTTAGCACTCTGTCTAGGGGTTACTGCTTCTTATGTGTTTTTAGGAGATTTAACCTCCATTAAAAATTTACAGATTAACCTTTCCTACACTTCAACATTAACTTATTTACTTATCCCTATCGGAGCTTATTTTATAAGCAATTTTTTATATAAAGGGCAATTAAGCAAAGTAGACAAAAAACTAAGCCTTGAAGAAAAATTTCCCTTTTATCAAACGGCTTCAATCATGCGCTGGGGAATACTTGAAGGTTCGGCATTCATAATTTTATTTTTAAACCCTGACTTGGTCTTTTTTGGCCTTCTGATAATTATTTATCTTTTTCTGATATACCCAACCCAAGACCGGATGAAAAGAGATTTCGAAGCTTTTCAAAAGGTATAATCACTAACTAGGTATAGCGGAAGTAATCAAAAACAAGACTACAGCTTCCTTTTCACAGAGCCTGTAAAATCTCCAATATCGTCTTTCACTTTATTGATTTCGTCTTCAATGTCTTTGGTTACACTAGAATCAATGCCTTGTTTTTCGGCACTCTTGGTAATCTCGTGCTTGATATCGTTGGTGGCATTACGAAGTGCTTTCATGCCTTGACCCAACCCACGGGCTATTTCGGGAATTCTATCGGCACCAAAAACCATCACCACAATAAATAGGATGAAAATGATTTCCTGTCCGCTTATGAATAAATATATTACCTGCTGAATCATAGAACAAATATACTAAGACTAAGGACACAAAAATAAAAAGCCAACTGTTTTTAAGTTGGCTTTGGCATTTTAGTTTTTCATTTCGTTTTTGAATTTTTCAAAATCGGTTTGCTGTGTTTCTTGTGGCCAAGCATTATTGGTTGTATCTACATCGGCAGTTTCCAAATCGGGGTCTACCACTATACTTGTAATTTCCTTGTCGGTTTTGAACACTTTGTTGATCTCATTTTCGTCATAGCGCCATATTTGTGCTGGGAAAGTTTTACGTTCTTTGGTTCCATCAGCATATGAAATTTCAGCAATAATTGGCATAACCAAACCACCTGGCTTTTCAAAAGTTACTTGATAAAAATAGCTAGGTGCTTCTTTCAATTCGGCTTTTTCTTCTGGAGACAAACCATTGATATACTCATTTAAGAACGGAAAGTCAGAAGCTTTTTTAGCATTTTTAGGATCAAAGTTGTCACCAGCTTCTGCATAATAAACCAATTGGCGTCCTTCTAAATTGAAATTGCGTTGCTCTGCAAATTTTTTGGCTGCTTCTGTTGGCTGGTCGGTTAAATAATATTGTTTCACCTCTTTAATGCCTATGTCGGTAACATCGGTGGTGTAGAACCAACCTCTCCAAAACCAATCCAAATCCATTGCCGAAGCGTCTTCCATGGTACGGAAGAAATCGGCTGGTGTAGGATGCTTGAACATCCAGCGTTGCGCATAGGTTCTAAACGCATAGTCAAATAATTCTTCACCCATAATGGTGTGTCTTAGCATATACAATCCTGCGGCAGGTTTGGTATAAGCATTAGGGCCAAATTGATGTACATAATCCCCTTGAGACATGATAGGCGACAAGAATTTTTGATCGCCACTCATGTAGCGCACAATATCTTTAGGAAGGTTACCAGTATCAAAATTAGGATCATAATCCAATTCAGCCAAGGTTTCCACAAAAGAATTAAGTCCTTCATCCATCCAAGTCCATTGGCGTTCATCGCTATTCACGATCATGGGGAAGAAGTTATGCCCTACTTCATGGGTAATTACCCCAATCATTCCATGTTTTAAACGCTCAGAATACGTACCATCGGCACTAGGACGTCCAAAGTTGAAGCAAATCATTGGGTATTCCATTCCTTGTCTATCGGCATTCACGGAAACCGCTTTTGAATAAGGATAATCAAACGTAAGCTTGGAATATTCTTCCAGGGTATTGGCAACCACTCGTGTTGAGTGTTCCTCCCATAATGGATTTCCTTCTTTTGGATAAAGGGAAACCGCCATTACATTGTGCCCATTAATATTGACCGCCATGGCATCCCAAATATATTTTCTGGAGGTAGCAAAGGCAAAGTCACGAACGTTGTTTGCCTTATAGTGCCAGGTTTTAGTGTCCGTAGCTCTGCCTTTTTCATTTTCAATAGCTTCCTCCTGAGTGACAATAAACACTGGATTATCGTATGTTTTTCTTGCCTCTTCCCAACGCTTGCGTTGTTTGGCTGTTAAAACTTCTTTTTCATTTTGAAGTTCTCCGGTTGCTTCCATGATATGATCGGAAGGTACTGTGATTTTCACATCGTAATCACCAAACTCCAAAGCAAATTCACTTCTGCCCCAAAATTGCATATTTTGCCACCCTTCTACATTGTTGTAAACACAGAGTCTCGGGAAAAATTGGGCAATTGTATAACATTTGTTCCCATCAGGAAATGGTTCATATCCGGAGCGACCACCATCGTTAAAATAATCGTTAATGTTATACCACCATTTAATTTGAAAGTCGAAAGTTTCTCCTGGAGCCAATGGTTTTGCCAGATTGATTCGCATCATGGTTTGATTGATCAAATAGGAAAGCGGACTTCCATCCGCATTTTTCACATACTCAATATTGAAACCACCCTCAAAAGGTTTTTCCAGATTGGACTTGGTAAAGGATTGTGGGCCATTAAAAGCGGCATTGAAACTATCAGAATTGATATCTGGAGTTTTTGAGTTGGCCGCTCTCACATTTTGATCCAATTGAAGCCATAAGTACTCCAAATAATCCTTGGAATTATTGTGATAGGTAATTTTTTCATCACCATGAATTTGACTGTTCTTTTCATCCAAGCGAATGTCCATCACATAATCTACTTTTTGCTGCGTGTATTGATGGCCTGGTGCTCCCGAAGCAGTTCTTTGCTCGTTGGGCGTGGGCAACAGATCCTTCATTTGCTTGAATTTATTTTGATCTGTATGGCCTTGGTACTTGGATTTGTCATTTTCCTGAGCCATTGTGCCTAATGCCAACAGGAATGAAAACATTATAAAAAATGTCTTTTTCATTATGTAAAGTTATTTTTTAAATTAATTGAGCAAATTACTGCTTTAAGCACTATTGATGGGCAAGATTATTAAAAATTTAACACACCTTTAGCATTATCTTTGGTGAGCATTAGACTGTCAAATTTCCCTTTAACTTTTAACTTGACAAGGTTTTTCTGAAGATCAAAAAATTCCATTAATGTAGTGTTCTCTATTTCAATGGTTTTCACATCAGGCACGTGTTCAATTTCCAAGTAGAAATACACTACATCACCTTCATATTTTCTGCCAATATACTTATAGGTCATTTCTTTGCCTTCCAGTTTCACTTTAAAATGCTTCTTTAGATACTCCTCAAAATAGGTTCCACTGTCTTTAGGTTCCTTATCAGTAAACAGGTTAAAACTCTTGTTATAGGTCTTGTTCATGGCCATTTCCATATCATCAATAAAAACGTTCATGGTTATTTGCAGCGCTTGGGATTTTTCATTGTAATCTACCTGAGTTAGGCTTACATAGTATTTATGAAGTCCAGTAAAGGCAACTAGGGGAAAAACCAAAGCCAGTAGAATGAGTTTATAGAATTTCATTTCCAAATTTTATTTTCGTTTTAAAACCTTCAAAAAACATTCCAAAAGATTAATCGTCATGGCTTTTCAGGTTTTCTTGATATACTTTATACTTTTCCGTGAGGTATTCAAAAATTTCAACCTCTGATTTATTCTTGCATCTTAGTTCAAAATCTGGAGCATCAGAACAAAAATAAAAGAAGTCCATTTCATGGTCCTCATCCAGCGGGTATATGCTCAAAAAATCTTCTCCAAGCCTACTGATAATTGCATATAAAAGATCGTCACGTCGTTCGAGTTTAACATATTCCTTCAATCGTTTGGTACGTCCGGTAATGGCATTAATAATGGGATTCAAAGGAATTATTCCACCTCCAGTGGTGGCTTCATTGAGTCGTCTTTCTTGTTGTGTTTTAGGTTTTCCTTTATACCCTGGAATTCCAACATCATAAAAATTAAGATCAGGCGTTTCCTCAAAGTTTTTCATGTCGGATTCCAAATCGCCTATCATTACCTTTCCCACTACAACTTCATCCAAGGAAGTAACTTGCACTTCAAGGAAAACTTCCAAGGTTTTATTGCTTAAGATTTGTTCATTTACAATGACCTGTTTGGGCTTGTACTGAACCGCACTAAAGGTTAGCGTATCCTTTAAATTCACGTTTAACCTAAAATGGCCTTCGGCATTAGTAATAGTGAAATGCTTTGATGTTCTATTAATTACATGGATGTTCTCTACTCCATCCTCTCCCACTACTTTTCCTGTAATTTCGACTTCCTGCGCCATAGTGAAGCCCGTACCCAAACCAAGAAAAAAAACGGAAAGAATCTTAATCTTTTTCACTTGGCTTATTTAAGAACGCCTTACTTGATTTAACTAAATGCTCAATCAATTCCACTTCCTTCCCTTCGTCTAATAAAGAATAATCAAAATTGTTTTTTTCAACATAGGCAATGAATTCATTCACTCTATCTTCAGGAATATTGAAAGTATTACTAATGTAAGCAATGGAGTAAACGTCTATTAAGGTCTCATTTGTAGGTGAAACTTGAGGAAATCCATTTTTAGACTTCTTATCTTTTTTTCCTTTGAAAAGCTGATTGGCAACCGCCCCGAAAATACTAACAAAGTTAACGCCATACTGCAATCTGTGGGTTTCCCATAGGGCATCATTTTCCACAGCGCTAGCTTTATCATCTGGAAATTCATATTCATCTATATTGGCCAACCCAAAATAAATGGCATTCAAATCTGGGTTAAAGGTTTTGATGGATTCTGAATCGACTGCAAGATTCCCGGATAGGCCATAAGGCAAAATCAGGATTTCGTTTAGCTTATTTATATGTTCCACAAGAAAAATAGTCATTTTGCCTGAAGACATCACTTCCTCCCCTATGGTAATGTTCATTTTCTCAAACTGAAGTGCTGAAATCTCCAATACGTCATTAAGCGCTACATCAATAGTAAACTTGCCCTGGGAATTGGTAATAGTTCCTGTGTTAGAAGACGTATTAAAAACCGTTACACTTTCCACATCGTTATCATTAGCAATAATCCGTCCTTCTACAGACTTACGCTGAACCGTTTGTGCCCATAAAAGTGTGCTACTTAGAATAAAAAAAGCGAGTAAAGTATGTTTCATGTTTTTGGCAGTTGGAATGATAAAGAAACTATTTAAAATCTTAATTCTATTGCAAAAGGCAGCTAAACTTTTGTTAAAACAACTTATTACATAAATTTACTGAAATTTTTGAAATGAAACGATTGTTTATCGCCAGTACTTCTACCCTTCATGGTGGCACCTACCTAGAATATTTGATAGAACCTTTAAGCGAACTGTATTCCGGCATCTCTGAAATCTTGTTCATCCCTTATGCAAGACCTGGCGGAATTTCCTATAAAGACTATACCGCAAAAGCTCAAGACGCCTTTTCAAAACTGAACATCAAGGTAACAGGCCTACCGGACTATGAAAACCCTATGTTAGCAATCAAAGAAGCGCAAGGTATCTTCGTTGGCGGCGGCAACACCTTTGTTTTGGTGAATCAGCTGTACAAAGAAAATGTAATGGAAACCCTTAGAAACGCCATAAAAAACGGGACACCATATCTAGGTACAAGTGCCGGAAGCAACATTTGCGGTTTAACCATGCAAACCACCAATGACATGCCCATTGCCTACCCGCCCAGTTTTAAAACACTTGGCCTGGTACCTTTCAATATTAATCCCCATTATTTAGATCCTGATGTGAATTCCTTGCATATGGGCGAAACCAGGGAAACCCGGATTAAGGAATTCCACTCAATAAATTCACAGCCTGTCATTGGACTCAGGGAAGGTAGTTGGCTTGATGTAAATGACACCTCTATTGTATTAAAAGGCAAACTAAAAGCTAGGATTTTTGAGGCTGGTAAAGAACCATACGAGGTTTTACCGGAAACAAATCTCAGTACCTTAAAATAAAAAAACTTCACCTAAATTAAGATGAAGTTTTTTGAGAGCGGAAGACGAGGGTCGAACTCGCGACATTCAGCTTGGAAGGCTGACGCTCTACCAACTGAGCTACTTCCGCTTGTTTGGATCAACTTAAGTGAAAGGATTACTTCGTTTCTCTCAGTGATCCGTGAAGGGAGACCCTTCACGATAATTTTCAAAACCATTGTCTTAC
>JAGQZG010000088.1 GCA_020435705.1 Mangrovimonas sp. | reverse complement strand
TTGGGAAAGATTAGATTTAAATTATTCTTTTATTTCTTCGGTTTCCATGACATCGTCCGGGATCACCAAATTGGTTTCAAAATCTGGTAAAACCTCATTGGCTAACACTAGATTCTTCAATTGTTTGGCTTCTAAAAAATACCAAAGATCATTTTCCTGATTGTAAATACCCAATAGATAGCTTTTGGATTTTATGCGCATCCCGTTAAACTTCATTTGGTTAAAGCATTCCACATAGCAGCGGTATTCTTCCTGTTCAAAAACGATATCCGAAACATTTACAACTTCGGCTTTTTCAAAGGCAAATCCTTGTTCTTTCATGCCCGCAAAAGTTTCTTCCAGTAAGGCTACTGCGCTCTCCATACCCCCCATCATTTCTAAAACACTAGGAAGTGTGTATTGTAATACCGTCCGGTAATCACCACTGAGTGTAGCATTGGAGGTAGTTTGGGCATTTTTAAGAGCCCAAGCTTTAAGGGTTTCCAAGTCTTTTTCCTGTGAAAACCCCATACCGGCCAGTAGAAATAAGGTCAAGCAAGCGACTACTATTTTCATAAATTTAAAAGAGATATTAATTAAAATTTATTCCTTTTTGTTTTGTTGTTTTTTCATGGCTTCACCTATTTGGTTACTAGCCACAAAACTGGCCACCATGTTGTTCAACATATCGCTTCCCGCTTGTGGTGAATTGGGTAACAAGATGAGGTTGCTATTGGTTTCTTCACCTATGGCTTGCAACGTGTCGTAATGTTGGGTAACCACAATTAATGCAGAGGCTTCTTGGGAATTAATGCCCACACGATTCAATACTTCTACCGATTCTTCCAAACCTCGGGCAATCTCACGACGCTGGTCGGCAATACCTTGTCCTTGAAGGCGCTTACTTTCAGCTTCGGCTTTGGCTTTTTCAACAATCAATATTCTTGCGGCATCACCTTCGTATTGAGCGGCTATTTTTTCGCGTTCTGCGGCGTTAATTCGGTTCATGGCGGCCTTCACCTGGGAATCGGGGTCAATGTCCGTTACAAGTGTTTTAATGATGTCGTAGCCGTATTCTACCATGGCATCGTTCAATTCGGTTTTCACGGCAATGGCAATATCATCTTTTTTCACGAACACATCGTCCAATTTCATTTTAGGCACTTCGGCACGAACCACGTCAAATACGTAACTAGTGATTTGTTCATGAGGATAATCCAACTTGTAGAAAGCATCATAAACCTTGTCTTTTATCACCATATATTGTACTGAAACTTTTAAGCGGACGAATACATCGTCAAGAGTTTTAGTTTCTACAATCACATCCAATTGCTGGATTTTAAGACTCAGTTTACCAGAAATTCTATCTACTAACGGAATTTTTAGTTGAAGGCCAGAATGGCGAATACTATGGTAACGACCAAAGCGTTCAATTACCGCAGCTGTTTGCTGTTTAACAGTAAAAAAAGATGAAATGAAGATGACCAATGCTATGAAAATAATTGGTACATAAAAAAGATCCATAATCGTAAATTTTAGTTTTAAAGAATTGTTCGTTTAAATTTAAGCTATATTTGTTTGTAATCGATAGTATTTTCTATGAAAAAGAGAAAACCCCACTTTTTATTAGTAGTTCTAAGCCTGTGTTTTGTTACAAGTGTTTTTGCCCAACGCCGGCACCACGGAAATTATCGCATTCAAAATGGCTTTGGAATTATGGGCGCCTTGACCCAATTTGACATACTTACCGATAATTTTGAAACCAAATCAAGCAATGGCTGGATGGTAGGCGCCTCAGCTACGGTAGATATTCCACATAAATGGTACAATGTAAGTTATCTTATACAGTTATCTGAAAACCATATAGATATTTCGGCAAACAATTTATTATCTCAGTCGGAGTTTGTGGAGTATAAAATGTTTGCCGCCCAAATTGCCTTAATGATGCATATCAAGTTGGTAAGCAGTTATGTGACGCTGGACGTTGGCCCTATGCTGCAATACAATGACAAACTAAACTTGAAGGACGATGATCAAGAGGATTATGTTTTGACAAACTATACTAATCTTACTGCTAAAGATATCAGCGATATTTCCAAGTTTAATGTTGATGGTGCTGTTGGAATAACAGCGGGCTATGCCTTCATCAAACTGAGAGCGCAATACATCTATGGGTTTACCAACATTTTAGGAAAACTCAACGATAAAGATCTGAATACCACAGGTGCTTCGGAATCTAAATTTAAAGGCAACCAAAGTATGTTGGTCTTTGGGGTGATGCTTACGTTTTAGGCTATAGCCTTTTCAATCCGTTTGAGGGTTTCGTTCTTACCAATCAAATACATAATATCAAAAAGGTCAGGGCCTTGTAACGAGCCTACCAAAGCCACTCTAAGAGGCATCATCACTTTTCCAAAGCCAATACCACTATCGGTTATCCAACCTTTAATTGTCGTCTGGGTATTTTCAACTGTAAAATCGTTTATGGATTTGATGACAGTCATGAGCGTTTTCATAAATTCGGGTGTGTCGTCTTTATAGGCCTTGCCATAGGCTTTTTCATCATAACTTTCGGGAGCAATAAAGAAGTAACTGGACAACTCCCAAAAATCATTTACAAAGGTGGCGCGTTCCTTAATTTGAGCCACTACCAATTCAATATAGCCCAAATCAATAGAAGTCAGTTCAGGTCTAGACCTTTGAAATAGTTCAGCTAAATGAGCATCGCTCTGAAGCTGCATGTATTGATGGTTATACCATTTGGTTTTCTCAGGGTCA
The DNA here is from genome assembly GCA_020435705.1 of Mangrovimonas sp. GTDB lineage: Bacteria > Bacteroidota > Bacteroidia > Flavobacteriales > Flavobacteriaceae > HKST-UBA85. Next base: position 7,984 of record JAGQZG010000088.1, on the reverse strand, counting down.
AAACGTGCACCAGCTTTGTTCACTCGTTCCAAGTCAAACGCTTCAACAAGCTCTTCCAGACTGAACAATTCCTGTTCAGTACCTGGATTCCAACCCAAAAACGCTAAAAAGTTGATGACCGCTTCAGGAAAATAACCATCTTCACGATAGCCTCTTGAGGTTTCTCCTGTTTCGGGATTTTTCCATTCCAAAGGAAAGACGGGAAACCCTAATTTATCACCATCGCGCTTGCTTAATTTACCAGAACCTGTTGGTTTTAGAATTAAAGGCAGGTGGGCAAATTGAGGTGCTTTCCACCCAAAGGCATCATACAATTGATAATGTAGTGCCAAAGAAGGCAACCATTCTTCGCCACGAATCACATGGGTAATGTGCATTAAATGGTCATCTACTATATTGGCCAAATGATAGGTGGGCATACCATCACTTTTGAACAAGACCTTATCATCCAAAATGTTGGTGTCTATGGTAATTTCCCCTCGAATAATATCCGTTAAATGCAAAGATTCATCTTGCGGCGAAAGAAAACGAACCACATAATCTTCACCCGAAGCCAATCGCTTTTCAACTTCATCTTTGGAAAGAGACAACGAATTTTTCAACTTTAATCGGTTATGCCAATTATAGATAAAAGTCTTGCCTTTTTCTTCATGATCTTTTCTGTGTGAATCCAATTCTTCAGCGGTATCAAAAGCATAATAGGCTTTGCCTTTGGCAATCAATTCATCAGCATATTGCTTGTACAACGCTTTACGTTCGCTTTGGCGATAAGGACCAAATTTCTCGTTTTTCCCTGGGCCTTCATCAAACGGAATGCCGCACCAATTAAGGGCTTCAATAATATAAGCTTCAGCGCCTTCAACATAACGGTTTTGGTCGGTATCCTCAATACGAAGGATGAACGTGCCGTTGTGTTTTTTAGCAAATAAATAGTTGAATAAAGCCGTGCGAACACCGCCTATATGCAATGGCCCGGTTGGGCTGGGAGCGAATCTTACGCGAACCTCTTGACTCATGAATCTTGAATTAAGAGTGCAAAGATAGTAACACGGGTTGGGTTTATAAAATTCAAGCGAGGGAAATCATTTCCTTCGGAATTCGCTTGTTCATAATATGAAACCATAAAGGCGGCAAGAGGGATAAAACCATTGAGGTGGGATAGCCAAAAGGCATTTGCGGACTGTCTTCATGGCAATCTAGAATTTGATATTTTTTACTGGATTTGAAATGGTGATCACTATGTCTGGTCAATTCATAAAGAACAATTCTACCAATAACGTGATTGGAATTCCACGAATGGATTTCCTTAACCCGTTCATAACGACCAGAAGTGGTTTTACTGCGAAGTAATCCGTAATGTTCAATGTAGTTCACGGTTTCCAATAATAAAAATCCAACAATGGCACACAGCACACTAAAAAGCAAACCCTGACTACCAAAGAAACCGTATACTAAAATAAGGAAGGCAAGTTGCAGTAAGACATACCAGAATAGATCATTGTATAAGGAAAAAAATCTGTGTTTTTTCATCTTCAATAAATTAAGCTGGATTTTCCAAGCACCTACATATTGCCTGGCTACGGACGTTACCCAAAAAGAATATAGCGTTTGATTGTATCTGGCAGTTGCCGGATCTTCTTTGGTGGCGGCGTGTAAATGATGCCCAAAATTGTGTTCAATATAGAAATGCATATACATAGAGGGCAAGAGTAGGAGTTTGCCCAAATACCGTTCAGGAGATTGTTGCCTGTGGCCCAATTCGTGGCCTACATTTATTCCGTTTACGCCAAGAACAATACCAGTTGAAAGAACAATGCCTATAAATTCAAAAGTTTGTAAACCATGTTGTGATACGGTTATAAGTGCAAAGACCAAGATGCCATATACAAGGGGTAAATTCAAGTAGAGCAACCAATCGAACAGGCCGTTTTTAAGTTTGCTGTCTACTTGATCTTGAGACAGATTTTGGTTATCTACAGGCAGGATAAGCTCCAATAGGGGCAATAATATAAAAGCGAAAACAGGAGTGAAAAAACTCCAAACACCTTGGTAATAAATGCTTATCAAAGCAGTAACTGGTATGGAGAAGGCCGCTAAATACTTGAAATCTTTCATTTGGTTTTAACACAATCTTATCAAATTTAGTGATTTGGCTAATAAAATAAAATTGTAGTTTAGTAAGTTAAATGCTAGAATGACCAATTTTCAAACCATACAAACAAAACTGGAACAGTTCATTAAGCGGTTTTATATAAATGAATTGCTTAAAGGAGTTATCTTGTTTTTTGCCTTCGGATTGCTTTATTTTCTACTCACGCTTTTCGTGGAATATGTGCTTTGGTTGGGAACGACTGCAAGATCTATTCTGTTTTGGTTATTTGTACTCGTGGAGGTAGGCCTCTTTGTTAGATTTATTGCTTTCCCTGTAGCCAAATTGTTAAAGCTTCAAAAGGGCATAGATTACAAAATGGCATCCAAAATTATTGGCAACCATTTCCCAGAGGTTAGCGATAAATTGCTTAATGTGCTTCAATTGAATGAAAGCAGAGCACAATCTGAATTGTTACTGGCCAGCATTGAACAGAAGTCGGGCGAGTTAACACCAATTCCGTTTAAGTTGGCTATCAACTTTAAAAAAAACGCCAAGTATTTAAAGTATGCAGCCATTCCCATAATAATACTTCTCCTTTCTTATGTCACGGGAAAAATAAACTGGTTTAGTGATAGCTATGAAAGGGTTGTCAATTATAAAACAGCTTACGAGCCACCAGCGCCATTTCAGTTTTTTGTAGTCAATGCAGATTTAAATGTTGTTGAAGGTAACGACTTTAAACTTATGGTAAAAACAGCTGGTGAAGTAACTCCGGAGAATGTGAAAATAGTTTATGATGATGAAACCTATTTTTTGCAGAATACTGGTGCAGGCGAATTTGAATATGTGTTTAGCAAGCCAACCTCCAACATCACTTTCAGGCTAAATGCCAATGACGTTGTCTCTAAACCGTACAATCTAGCCGTGACAAAAGCCCCTGTTGTGACAGGTTTTGAAATGGTTTTGGATTATCCGGCGTATACTCAAAAACGGGACGAAACCCTTAAAGGCACAGGAAATGCTATGGTTCCACAAGGAACCAACATTATTTGGAAGGTATCTACCAGCGCAACCGATGAAGTATTTCTTTATGCCAAGGATACACTCCCTTTCAAGAAAACTGGAGACACTTTTTCAACGGAAAAAAAACTGTTCTCCAACTTAGATTATGCGGTGAGCACCAATAATCAATATTTAAAGGATTACGAAAATTTAGCCTTTAGCATTGATGTGGTTAAAGACGAATATCCTGAAATTCAGGTGCAGCACGAGATTGACTCCACCGATCATAAAACTTTGTATTTCCATGGGCAAGTGAGTGACGATTATGCGCTTACCAAACTACAATTGGTTTACTATCCAGCCAGTGCTCCCGACAATAAAACGGTTGTTCCCATGGATGTTCATAATGCAAACTTTGATGAGTTTTATGTTACTTTTCCCCAGGACTTAAAACTGGTGGAGGGTGAAAGCTACGAACTTTATTTTCAAGTATTTGATAATGATGCTGTTAATGGAAGTAAAAACACAAAAAGCCGAAATTTTGTTTACAGAAAATTAACCAAAGAAGAGGAGCAAAATCAGAATCTAAAACAGCAAAACGAAACCATCCAGGATTTAGACAAATCTCTTGACAATTTTGAAAAGCAGGAAAAAGAACTGGAGGAACTTTCCCGAACCCAAAAGGAAAAAGATCAATTGAACTTTAACGACAAAAAGAAATTGGAAAATTTGTTTAAACGCCAAGAGCAGCAAGAACAAATGATGCAAAAGTTCAATCAGGAAATGCAAAAAAATCTTGAGGAATTCCAGCAAGAACACATGGACGATCCCATGAAGGAACAGCTACAGGACCGTTTAAAAGAAAATGAGCAACAATTGCAACAAGACGAAAAGCTTTTAAAAGAACTTCAAGAATTACAGGAAAAGATCAATAAAGAAGAGTTTGCTGAGAAGTTGGAGCAATTGGCCAAACAAAATAAAAACCAAAAGCGCAGCCTAGAACAATTACTTGAACTTACCAAGCGCTACTATGTAGGAAAAAAACTTGAAAAGCTACAGCAAGACTTGAAACAGTTAGCCGAAAAACAAGAAAGCCTTTCACAAAAAGACGACGCTACGAACAATAGTGAGGAACAAGAAAAACTTAACAAGGAATTTGAGAAATTCCAAGAAGAACTATCCAATCTTGAAAAAGAAAATAAAGACTTGAAAGAGCCACTCGAGATCCCAAGAGACCAACTTGATGAACAAGAGGTGGAAGACTTAATGAAGGAAGCAACAGAAGAGTTGGAAAAGAATGAAGAAAATAGTGGCCAGCAAAACGAGTCTAAAGAAAACGCTCAACAAAATCAAAAAAAGGCCGCAAGAAAAATGCAGCAAATGGCTCAACAAATGCAACAAGCCATGCAAATGGAAGGTGGAGAACAACTGAGTGAAGATGCAGCTATGTTAAGACAAATACTGGATAATTTAGTTTTGTTTTCCTTCAATCAGGAAGATTTGATGAACCAGTTCAAACAGATAGATATCAATCATAACGAATATGCCAACAAGCTAAAAAAACAATACGGCTTGAGAGAACATTTTGAACATATTGACGACAGCTTATTCGCCTTATCACTAAGGCAACCTTTAATTTCAGAAATGGTAAATAAGGAGATTACCAATGTTTATTTCAACATTGATAAATCACTGGATCAAATCTCAGAAAACATGCTTTATCAGGGTGTGGCTGCTCAACAATACACGATTACTTCAGCTAATAATCTAGCCGATTTCCTCAGTAATATTTTAGACAATATGCAAATGCAAATGAATGGCTCCGGAACCGGGACTAGCGGCATGCCAAGTCCCGGTAAACAAGGCCAAGGCGGCGAGATGCAGTTGCCTGATATTATCATGTCCCAAGAACAATTAAATAAGCAAATGGACGAAGGCATGAAAAAACAGGGTGAGAAAAATGAGGGTGAGAACGGAGAGAAAGGTGATAAGCCCAACAGTGGAGAAAATAAAGGAGACCAACAAGGCGAAGGACAACAACAAGGTGGGCAAGGAGAAGGCAATCAATTTAACGAAGATCTTAATGGCGAACTATACGAAATTTACAAGCAACAACAGCAGTTAAGACAGGCTTTACAGGATCAGCTAGATAAGCAAGGTCAAGGCGGTACTGGGCAGAATTTGCTCAAGCAAATGGAGGATATTGAGACCGATTTGCTCAACAAAGGATTTACCCAACGCACACTCCAAAAAATGCAAGCCTTAAAACATCAGTTACTCAAGCTGGAAAACGCATCGTTCCAGCAAGGTCAGGAGGAAAAGAGAGAATCCAGAACAAATAACGAAGAGTTTGATAATCCGGTTAAACTGGACAACGATAAAGCGAAACAATATTTCAATACTACTGAAATTCTCAACAAACAAACCTTACCTTTGCAGCCCGTATACAAGAAAAAAGCACAGGAGTATTTTAAACAAGACGCAAATTAGTGATGACGAAGCTATTGGTAATATTGTATTTAACAGGATTGTTCAGCATAGGGTCACCCAATTCCAAATCAATAAAGATTGAAGATCGTTACAAGGTTGAAGGAACTGTTTCTGGAGAAATTAGTGCAAATGAAACATTTCATTTAATTCTGGCTAAGAACAAAGAAAGTAAGCTTTACGAGATCATTCCCTTAGTATATGATAATCAAGACTTTAAAAGATTGGAGAGCATTGATTTTGAGAATTTTCCATCTGTCTTATCGTTTCATGTAAGTGGTGAGATACTTACTTTGGCCGTGTCTTCCGAAAAGGAGGACGGAGTTTTAAAGGTTCTTGATGTTGATTTAAAATCTGGAAAGACCGTTTCATCAGAAAACATTGCTATTTCCGGTTTCAAGACGTCTGTTAAATCTTCTGCTGAAAGCGTCTTGTTGTTTGCTGACAAGGATTCTTTTAAGGTTTTAACCATTTCTAATGCAAAGACCAACAAAGTAACTGTAGTCTTAAAAAATGACGCTAATAAAGATCTTTTAAAGTTGCTTGAAGGGGAGCCCATTGAAAATGTTGACACAAATGAATTTGTCTCAAATGGCTCTATTAATAATCTAAGGGCTTATCTAGAAGGAGAGATTTTACTAATTACCCAGCAAGATGATAAAGGAGACGCCACCAATTTGTTTTCGCTTGACAAAAGCAAAGGGGATCAAGCCCAATTTTCCCAAAAGAAATTCAACCATCCAGATGGTTATAAACGTACAACCTCATTTTTAAAAAATGGTAATTTGTTCAGGTTTTCGCTCAACAAATCGAATGCTGTTATAGCGTTTAATTCTTTGGATGGCTCGGTTTCTAAGGAATTAAATGTTTCCGATGATTTAGTCGGCAAGTCGTCGAAGTATTTCTATGATATGCAAAGCTTTTTAAAAGATGCGGCTAAATCGTCCAATGCACCAACCATAACTGTAAATAAGAGCACTAATGATAATTTTGTTGTAAGGGCAGATTATGTTTCCGTAAAAGAATATAGGTACTATAACTGGTGGTGGTTTCATATTCATATGCACAATCAAATGATCATGCAGCAACAAATGCAGATCCAACAGCATCAAATAAAAACTTTTGGGCCTAGTGAGAACATTTTTAATGAATGGCTGCTTTTTCCTGTTCTAGAGAAGCATTATTTTGAGTTTGTTGTCAATTCTGGTTTTGAAGTAACCAACGACGAATCTGGTTTTAAAAAAAGGGAAATTGACTACCAAACGTTGATCGAAAACATGAATCATACAAAGAAGCTAAGCGATTTTTCGTCAGTGTTTTTAAGCACTGAATTTCGTTTTTTTGGTTTTGATAAGAAGGATAATAGTTTTAAGGTTTTTACGAAAGAATATAGATGATAGGGTATAATTATGAAACCGATTTTAGGTTAAATACCGAAGACTTGTACACGCAATGGATTTCCAAAACCATTGAAGCCGAAAGTTGTAGCCAAGGAGAAATCAATTATATCTTCTGTGACGATGAGTATCTTCACAAACTTAATGTGGAGTTCCTTAATCACGACACGCTTACGGACATTATCAGTTTTGACTATTCTATAGGAAAAATAGTACACGGAGATATTTTTATCTCTATTGAAAGAGTGGCAGACAACGCCCAGGATTTTAAGGTTACTTTCGAAGAAGAACTTGCCAGAGTCATCATTCACGGCATACTTCATTTGTGCGGTTACAAAGACAAGACCGATGAAGATGCCCAAGTCATGAGACTGAAAGAAAACCACTACCTGAACCAACTGAAGAGCATAAGCTAAATATCAACTATATTTGCACTGATAAAAACGACAGATGTTCCACGTGGAACACTTTAAGATATGTTTGATAAAGAATATGATGTTATAGTGGTTGGAGGCGGTCACGCTGGTAGTGAAGCCGCCGCCGCCGCCGCCAATATGGGGAGCAAAACATTGCTCATTACCATGAACCTTCAGAACATTGCACAAATGTCCTGCAACCCCGCTATGGGTGGTATTGCCAAAGGTCAAATTGTGCGCGAGATTGATGCTTTGGGGGGTTACAGTGGGATCGTGAGCGACACTTCTGCTATTCAGTTTAAAATGCTGAACAAATCCAAAGGGCCTGCTATGTGGAGTCCAAGGGTGCAGAGTGATCGCATGCGCTTTGCTGAAGATTGGCGGTTAATGTTAGAGCAAACACCTCATTTGGACTTTTATCAAGAAATGGTAAACGGACTGCTTGTTGAGGGTGATAAAGTTGTAGGCGTTACCACTTCACTAGGTATCCAGGTGCGAGGCAAGTCAGTGGTGCTTACTAATGGTACTTTTTTAAATGGATTAATCCATATAGGTGAAAAACAATTTGGTGGTGGTCGTGCGGGCGAAAA
>JAGQZG010000087.1 GCA_020435705.1 Mangrovimonas sp. | reverse complement strand
GGCGATAATACTTCTAGTGGAACTGTAAAGCAATCTGTGGTGCAAAGAGGTAAGCAGTTTTCATTTATAAAAACAACTGCAAACTTAACGTCGGTTGCACAGGAGCCATTCTTTAAATCAAAAACCTACTGGGCATTATTATTAAGTCCGCTTTTACTGATTCCTTTGGCTATTGTTTTCAGAAGACAAAAAGAAAAGCGTGAGGCAGATGTGTTTGGCAATAAAATAAGAAAAGCCGATAAACTGGCTAAAAAATATTTAAGTGAAGCGAAGAAAAACTTGGGCCATAAAGAAGCCTTTTATGTAGCCTTGGAAAAAGCGTTGCACAACTATTTGAAAGCCACGGTACATATTGAAACCAGCGAGTTAAGCAAGGATAAAATCCAAAGTCTGTTAAGTGAAAGACAAGTTTCAGCAGATACGGTAGCACATTTCATTGAAATTCTCAAGAACTGTGAATTGGCTCGTTACACGCCTATTACCAATGTAGAAATGCAACATGATTATACGAAGGCTGCCAAGACTATTTCAGAAATTGACAAACAAATAAAATAGAGGTTTTGATAAAAAGGCGTCACATAAAAACAGTAGTATTTGGAATGTTATTCCTTACCGTTTTGGCAAGTTTTGCTCAAGACAATAAGCTATTTGATGAAGGGAATGCTCTGTATAATGAAGGCAAATATGCCGAAGCCATTGACAAATACAAAATCATTTTAGATTCCGGACAGCATTCAGCCGAACTATATTACAATATGGGCAATGCCCATTATAAACTAAACAATGTTGCCGAAAGCATTTATTATTTTGAAAAGGCGTTGCAATTGGCACCTCATGATAAAGACATCCAAAATAATTTGGCTTATGCACAAAATATGACCATAGATGCGATTAATGTTCAGCCAGAGGTTGGATTTTCCAAAGTATTCAAAAACTTGGTGAATTACTTCGACCATGAAACTTGGGCCAAACTTTCCATAGGGTTCATGATTTTATTTGTTGGTCTGTTTTTGTGGTATTACTTTTCGTCCAATACGGGCAAGAAGCGACTGGCCTTCATTAGTTTTGTGGTGAGCCTGTTTTGTTTTGCAATAACTTTTGCTTTGGCGTTCCAACGACTAGAAATGGACAAAAGAAACAAACCAGCTATTGTTTTTGCGGCCGAGACAAGTGTAAAGAACGATCCCAATCCAAATGGGCAAGAGTTGTTTCAATTGCATGAAGGCACCAAGGTGCAAATTTTGGAAACTTTTGAAAATTGGGATAAAATAAAACTGTCTGACGGTAAGACAGGCTGGATTAAAACCGCCGATATTAAGCCACTTTAAAGATATCTTAACAAGTTTTTTTAACAATTGTATTATATTTGTGCTTCGAAAAAAAAGAATGCATAAAAAGACTATTTCCATATTTTTCTTGGTATCGTTCACCATTTTTATGGTTACGCCAACCGTGATGTCGATATTGGATAGGTCTTATGACGTTTCTTTTTTTTACAGTCTGACCGAGGAAGAAAACAAAAACAATGAAACCTTGAAGAAGTTTGAGTTTGAAGTTTTTGATTTTGATAAATACCTCATTACTGCATTTAAGTCGGACAAGGAAGACAATTTAAATTATTGTTTAAAACATTACACAACACTCACTTTAGAGTGCCTTTCTCCACCTCCCGAACAAAGCTTTCTTTCTTAAGAATCACTATTTGATTTAAGCTTTTGTTTAACCATTCCTATTCTGAAAATTGTCTAGGAGTTATCTTATTATTTATGTTTAAAAATTTAAAAAATGACATACCAGCAGGTATTGTCGTATTTTTTGTAGCACTTCCATTATGTTTGGGAATTGCTTTAGCCAGTGGTGCTCCCTTATTTTCGGGACTTATATCTGGTATTATTGGAGGAATTGTTGTTGGAGCCTTGAGTGGCTCTAAAATTGGAGTTAGCGGTCCAGCCGCAGGATTGGCAGCTATTGTATTGGTTGCGATTGGGGATTTAGACGGTTTTCAAAATTTTCTGGTAGCGGTAGTTCTGGCCGGAATCATTCAAATATTATTTGGTGTTTTGAAAGCCGGAGTTATTGGTTATTTCTTTCCATCATCGGTTATTAAAGGAATGCTTACGGGTATTGGAATTATCATTATCTTAAAGCAGATACCTCATTTTTTTGGTTACGATTCCGAACCCGAAGGCGCCGACAGCTTCATTGAGAGCACGGGAGAAAATACTTTTTCAGCCCTAGCGCATATTTTAGACAACATTACCATGGGATCCATGGTTGTTGGGTTTATAGGTCTAGCAGTTATCTTATTTTGGGATAATATCTTATCCAAAAAAGGCAAATTCTTTAAAGTGGTTCAAGGGCCATTGGTGGCAGTTGCCTTAGGGATTATTTTTTACGTGCTCACAAAATCCAGTGAAACACTGGGGATTTCTGGGGCACACTTGGTAAGCGTACCTATTCCTGAAGATGTGAGCTCATTCTTGGGTCAATTCAGTTTCCCGAATTTTGCGGTTATAACCAATCCCGATGTTTGGGTGGTTGCCTTTACCATGGCTTTGGTGGCTAGCTTGGAAACCTTATTGTGTGTTGAGGCTACAGATAAATTGGACCCTGATAAAAACGTAACACCAACCAATAGAGAATTATTGGCTCAAGGGACAGGGAATGTTATTTCGGGATTAATAGGCGGTTTGCCCATTACACAAGTAATTGTCAGAAGTTCGGCCAATATACAATCTGGTGGAAAAACTAAATTTTCAGCCATTTTTCATGGTTTCTTACTTTTAGCTTCGGTGATATTAATTCCAAGGCTTCTTAATCAAATTCCTTTATCGGTCTTAGCAGCTATCTTATTGGTTGTGGGCTACAAACTGGCAAAACCTTCTTTATTTAAGAAAATGTATGCCTTAGGATGGAAACAATCTGTTCCTTTTTTCGTGACTGTGGTAGGGATTGTTTTTACCGATTTATTAGTGGGGATAAGCATAGGTCTTTTGGTAGGAGTTATCGTTATTCTTATGAAAAGCTATCAAAATTCACACTTTCTTCACATTGAAGATAAGAGCAACGGGAAGCATAAAATAAAAATGGCTCTAGCCGAAGAAGTCACCTTCTTCAATAAAGGAGCCATCCTGAAAGAACTGGACAGCTTGCCTAGGGACACTTATTTAGAATTAAATCTTCTTAAAACAAGATATTTGGATTATGATATTATTGAAATTCTGGAAGACTTTTTAATAAAAGCAAGAGAAAGAAATATTGATATTCAATTAGTTTCTAAACGCGGTGTCGTTGAAAACCCTACAAGCTTTGTTGAATTCTTTAGAACGAGACCAAAATCAAGTTTAAGTCTAAGTTAGGGCAATCATCAGCATAACTAAAGAGACAAACATCAATTAATTAATCACAAGGGATTTTAAAAAAAGATCCTGACTGAGTGGCTCATTGTCTTAAGGCTGAGCAGAACTCACATAATTTTTCACATAAACACATCATGAAAGCACATACAAGAGAAACTCAAGCAACTATGACGCCACAAAAGTCATTGCAATTTTTAAAAGAAGGAAATTTAAGATTTCAAAATAACTTAAAGGCCAACAGAAACCTATTAGAACAAGTAAACGATACCAGTGAAGGGCAATTTCCATTTGCCACTATTTTGAGCTGTATTGATTCCAGAGTATCGGCAGAACTTGTTTTTGACCAAGGTTTGGGAGACATATTCAGCGTGAGAATAGCGGGGAATTTTGTAAATGAAGATATCCTGGGGAGCATGGAATTTGCCTGTAAACTGGCCGGAACGAAATTGGTAGTAGTCTTAGGGCACACGAGTTGCGGTGCCGTAAAAGGAGCTTGTGATGATGCCAAAATGGGCAATCTAACAGCTATGCTTGCAAAAATAAAGCCTGCTGTAAATGCAATAACTGAGCCTGCTGATGCAAGTTTGAGAAATTCAAAAAACTTGGAATTTGTAGATGCCGTAGCTGAAAAAAATGTTTTCCTCACAATAGAAAACATTAGAAAACAAAGTCCGATTTTACAGGAAATGGAAAACCAAAACGAAATAGATATCGTTGGCGGAATGTATGACATCAATACTGGAGCCGTGACGTTTTTTGAATAATGATTGGTTTTATTTCAAAAGCGTGTAGACAGGTAGCATTGACCTTTGTGCTAATGCTACCGTGTCTTACGGCTGCCCAAAACAGCGATTTAGGAAACTGGCTTATCTACTTCGGGAATAAACAATTTAACCAAAAATGGAATCTTCACCACGAAGTTCAATATAGAAATTACAATGCCATTGGCGATTTAGAACAACTCTTGTTGAGAACAGGATTGGGCTACAGTTTTTCCGGGAATAATGTATTGCTTGGGTATGGCTATATCTTGTCCGAAAATTATAATGAAGACTATACCAAGAGCAGCGTCAATGAACACCGGATTTATCAGCAGTTTATTACCAAACAGGCTATAGGTTCCGTAGCGTTGACACACAGGTATCGGTTTGAGCAACGCTTTGTAGAAGATGATTTCAAACTTCGATTCAGATATTTTTTATCGGTTAATATTCTTTTTAAAACGGACAAACCTTGGTATTTATCGGCCTACAATGAAATTTTTTTAAACACTGAATCAGACATTTTCGACAGAAATAGATTGTATGGCGGCCTTGGTTACAAGCTCAATGAAAAATTAAAATTTGAGTTAGGTTATATGAACCAATTCTTGCAAGAAGGAAGTCGGGATCAAATCAACATGATAACCTTTTTTAATTTTTAACAAGAACGGTTCAATCAAATAGAAGGTTATGGTTTTAATAGCTTTTTTTAATTATCTTTTCAGTGAATATTAAATTTGTATTCTAAAAACTGAAGCTATGGACTTAAGTATTGTATTTGAAAACAATAAAAACTGGGTAAAAGAAAAACTCTCCTCCAATCCGAATTATTTTGACGATTTAGGTCAGGGTCAAAATCCGGAATTTCTCTATATAGGATGCTCCGATAGTAGGGTAACGGCCGAAGATTTGATGGGTCTAGGCCCAGGCGATGTGTTTGTGCACCGGAACATTGCCAATATGGTGGTGAGCATAGATTTGAATGTCATGTCTGTAATTAATTATGCCGTTGACCATTTAAAAGTTAATCATGTGGTGGTTTGTGGCCATTATGCCTGTGGTGGTGTTAAAGCTGCCATGCAATCGGCCGATTTAGGAATTTTAAATCCATGGTTAAGAAACATTCGTGATGTCTATAGACTTCACAAAAACACTTTGAACGCCATTAAAGATGAAGAAGCCCGTTACGATAAGTTGGTAGAATTGAATGTCCAGGAACAATGTGTCAATTTATTAAAGACGGCCGCTGTACAAAAGGCCGTTAGAGAAAGAGGATTGAAAGTTCATGGTTGGGTTTTTGATGTCCATACCGGAAAATTGATAGATTTGGATATTGATTTCCAAAAAATATTGGAAAGCATCCGAGAGATTTATCACTTAGATTAAATAAAAAAGCCACTCATTTGAGTGGCTTTTTTAAAAGACTAATTTCACAAAGTTATTGTAGAAGTGCATAAACAAATTCAGGATGTCCTCGCTCCCCTGATTCATTAGTTAAGGCCAAGAACTTAAGTTTATATAAGTTTCCGTCTGTGTCATTTACAATGTAAAACACATTGTCTTTTAGAGATGGCTCAACACCAGGGCCACCACCATTTCTCCAGCTACTTCCTATGCCTCTTTGGTCATTGTAAACAAAGTTAGCATCAACCACATCTTCTAGAGTAAACGAATCATAAGACAATCCTGTTTCAACTTCAGTATCTATAGTATACACCCCTACGTTTGCAAGCGTATTGTTTACTACAAAATCACTATAACCATAAGCACCGTAGCCCGGGATTTCATTTGTAAAAACAGTAAAGTTTAAATCCCAATCAGTTGAAGCGGGCTCTACATTTACAACAGATTCTGTAGTAAAGCTAAAGAAGGTGAAGTTGTAATTGCTGGTTTTTGAAATTGTAACTTCTTGATGAGTAGTAGCATCTAAGTCGGCATATTGTAAGATGTAGTTACTGCCTTCTTTCAAAATGCGAATTTTCAACCAACCTCTTGGATCTCCATTTACGGCAATACTGCCAGTTTCTGGGGTTTCAGTTCCAACTTCATAACCTAAGTTTAGTAAATAAACAGGATTTTCAGTGTTGGTACTTGAGATTTCAGAAATAGCTGTTCCAGTAATGCTACCATTAGGAGTATCAATATAGCCAGCGCTTTCAGCTTGGAATGTGCCTACTGCTACTTGAGGTTGTAAGTCTTGAACTTCTTGGTCACTAGAACTTACAGCATCAATATCAGTTGATGAAAGTGCAGCTGTAGCCATATAGATAGAACCATTGATTACAACTCTAAACTGGGAACCAGAGTAAAAGCCTAAGTCCCAAGAATCACGTTGTACTGAAGTTTTAGTATTGGCGCTCAAATCTATATATATTTGATTTTGTTGATTTGGCCCTCCAACTTCAGGAGCTACTTGAGCGCCGTCAATAATAATGGTAATTGGTCCAGATGGTGAGTCATCATCACTACAGCTAGAAAATACTAGCGCTACAGCCAGGAACAATAGGTTAAAAAATTTGTTAGTCATGGTCTATTAATTTTTAAAGATTAAGATTATATACAAGTTTTAAATAAAATGAACGTCCGTAACCCAGAAGTAATGATGATTGGCTTCCAGGAGAATGTGTGCCGCCGTCGGGGCTAGTGTTGCTAACATCAACCGATGTTACGTCCAAAAGATTTCGGGCACCTATAGTTGTTGTAAGCGAATTGTTTAAAAATGATTTTTTTATGGAAACATCCAACCACCCATAACCATCGGTGGTTTGCTTTTCAAAGACGGTATTTCCTTCTAGATCGGTATCGCTGGAGGCCACATAAGTTTCCTGTGATCCTTGATACTTAAACATTAAGGTGAAAAAAGTTCCCCATTTTTGAAATTTGTAGGTGCCTCCGGTGTTGATTTGGTATGAGTATAAATAATCGTCGTTACCGTTAGGTTCATCATTGTTGATTCTTGAAATTCCTTGGAATGTAGCCCCAAAATTAAAGGCCCAATTTTCGGCTTTTAAAGCATTTTCAGACGTTACTCCCCAAAGTTTGTATGAATCAATATTGATATACTGGTACTGTAATGGCAAAGTGTTTACTACCGCTAGATCTATTTTATCGCGTACATCTATATAGCTTACTTTTAAAGCGTTTAGCAGTGATAAGTTTTCAATCCAGCTGCTTTTTTTGAAATTCACAAAAGCCGTAATACCGTTCTCTGGGTTTAAGTTTTCATTTCCTCTAACATCGTGATTGGAATCTACAAAGTAATAATAGAGCTCTTCAAAATCTGGAGTTCTGTAAGATGTGCCAAAATTAGCACGAAGTTCAAAACCATGATTCATCAAATATCTAGCACTAAAACTACCTGTAACTTTTGAATGGAACATGGAATTGTATTCATATCTAATGCCAGGGCGTACTGAAAAATCATCAGAAAAATTATATTCTCCTGAAGAAAAAAGGGCAAGGTTCGTTTGTGAATTTGTTTTATCCTGTTGTGTGTAATCTCCGGAGGCTTGAGTGTCAAAACCTTCAATATATCGTGCTTCGTATCCTAACTGAAAGTTGAACTTATCACTTTTAACCAGATTGTTTATTGTCCCTTTGGAGAAAAAGACCTTACTGGATTGATAAGTCTCATCGGTTTCGTCAGATTTTTCTTCAGTAAGGATATAATAGTTGAACTCGTTGAGTTCACGCTTTTGCTCTTGGTAAGAAATGGAGGCATTGTAGTTGATGCCGGAAGTAAACCGTCCATACAAGTTTATATTGTTAATAAAGCGGTTTGTTGTATAGATTCGGTCAGTAGCCGAAGGGTTGCTGGTTTGTGTTTGAACATCAATATTTGGTCTTACGGTTTGTCCGTAGTAGTCAATAACTTCATTGAAATACTCAAATTTATAATCCAGATTAAACTTTTCGGTTTTGTAATTTATAATTGCATTCGTGGTAAATTGTGTTTTTGGTAACCATTCATACCCGCGCAACCCATCATTTGTATAATAATCTTTCCCTTGTCGGTTGTTGTAAAATCCAGCAAATTGATTTCGGTTAAAGCCTATTTTCCCAAACCATTTTTCATTAAAATTGTGTGCTAAATTAAGACCTTGAATGTGTCTGCCTTTGTCAAACCAAGCATATTCATCGCTTACGGTTTCTTCTTGAAGGAAGGCTTCGGCTCGCCAATTGCCATCAATGGATTTTTTTGTGATAATGTTAATAACACCCGACACGGCATTAGCGCCGTATTCAACACCCATGGCACCTTCAACTATCTCAATACGTTCTACGTCATCAAGGTTTATTTGCGTTAGGTCAATATTGTTTCCTAAGCCATTGTCACTAACCAAGGGGATATTGTCAACAAGGATATTGAAATATTCGGAATTCAAACCAAAAAACGAAATGGTAGACCTGCCCGTTTGGGAATTTGGAATCACAGTCAAGTTGAGGTTGAAGTTCAATAAATCTGCCAAATTATTGGCCGCTTGCTGCTCTATTTGTTCACGATTTATGACCTTAACTTCGTAAACAGACTTCTTGACCGACTGTGGATTGTATTGCCCTGTGACCACCACTTCATTAAGCTCTTGTGTAAGAACTGTATCTTTTTCTTTCTCTTGGGAAAAACAAATGGCTATAGAAAATAACCATAAAAGTATCGATCCGTAAAATCTCATATAACCTGACAAATTGTAAAAACAGGGCAAATTTAAACGAGTTGTTTTTTATAAAATAACGCTTAAAGAACTTTTTGTGTCGATGAAAATTAATCGTAACGTTCCAAAAATTAACCCCAATCTTATTTTTATTTAGATTTATTCTACATATTTTTGCGGCAAATATATCAGTTTATTTTAATTCAATCTAAATAAGTATAACGAAATTTCCCATGAGACCATTTTTTATTTTTTCAGTATTCCTGTCTTGCTCAATGTCTGTTTTTTCGCAAGCCAAAAAAGAACAAGACCAAAAAGCAATTAAAAGTATGTGTGGCTGCTATGAAGTAACTTTCAACTTTGCCGAAACCTTCAATTATTCTAAAGATTCCACCTATGTTCCTTCTGAAACTAAACACGATGGCGGTTTGGAATGGGTTGAACTACTGCAAGACGACAACGATAAAATCTCCATGCAGCATTTATTGATTGTTGGCAAGCCAGACAGTCCATACATTGTAAAGCATTGGAGACAAGATTGGGAATTTGAAAACACGGATTTATATGTCTATGACCATGACAACAAATGGAAGTACACCAAATTACCTGCTGAATCCGTTAAAGGACAATGGACACAAAAAGTTTTTCAGGTAGATGACAGTCCGCGTTATGAAGGCTCGGCTTCATGGGTTCATGTTGACGGTCGAAGCTACTGGGAAAACACTACAGATGCGCCACTCCCAAGAAGAGAATATACCACCAGAAGTGATTACAATGTAACCGTAAGAACCAACAGACACGAAATTGTTTCCAATGGTTGGATACATGATCAAGATAACGATAAAGTCATTCGTGAAGACGGTAAAAAAGATATCCTGTTAGCACAAGAAAAAGGCTACAACACCTATGTGAAAGTAGCCAACAGCAAATGTAAAGCCGCTCAGGACTATTGGGCTAAAGACCATGATAAATGGGCCTTGGTTCGTGCTAAGTGGGACGAAGTTTTGGCAAGAGATAAAGATCTATCTCTAGAAGATAAAGTAGAACATAAACAACTGTTTAAATACTTATCTCCAGACAATCAAGAATACAGTACTAAAGCGTCTATTGATAGTATTATTGAGGCATTTGTAAAATAATGATCATGAAAAAGAACATTTTTGTGGTTGTATATATCCTGCTCATTGGACTTCCCGGCTTTGCTCAGGACAATGTATTTTTAGAAAGAACATTCTGGAAAACAAATCCCTCTGTAGAAACCATAGACCAGAAAATAAAAGAAGGGCATAATCCCTCACAACCTAACAGCAACAATTTTGATCCGGTAGTTTATGCCATTTTGGAAGTTGCTTCCAATGAAGCAATTATCCATCTAATGTCACAGGAAGGCAATTCGGTAAATAAAATTACCCACGACGGCAGAACGTATCTCTTTTGGGCAGCCTATAAAGGTAATGTTGATTTGATGGAGTACTTGATAAAGCAAGGAGCCAAGATCAATTTGCTAGACGACAAAGGCAATACCATACTTAACTTTGCAGCCTCCAGTGGCCAACAAAACACTAAGGTTTACGATGTATGCCTTCAGAATGGAGCCAATCTCAAAAAAGATTTGACGCCCAGCGGTGCCAATGCTTTACTATTGGCTATTCCAAAGGACAAGGATTTTCAACTAACGTCTTATTTTCAATCTAAAGGGCTGGATATCAACAGTAAAGATTATCAAGGGAATGGTGCTTTCAACTATGTTGCCAGAACGGGCAATGTAGATTTAATGAAACAACTGTTGGAAAAAGGTGTCAAGGGGAACGATCAAGCATTCCTTTTTGCAGCCTATGGAACACGAGGAATCACCAACGGTTTGGAAGTTTATCACTATTTGGAAAACGTAGGTTTAAACCCTGACGTTTCCGATGATGAGGGTAATACACCAATCTTGGTTCTGGCCTCAAGAAACACCAATTTGGAATTGTTAACCTATCTAATCAAGAAAGGGATGGATATTAACCA
>JAGQZG010000086.1 GCA_020435705.1 Mangrovimonas sp. | reverse complement strand
CATATGGGTGCTTTTTTTTATTTCAACTCCAATTTCTCGGCAAAATAATCACAGAAATCTTTCATGGTTGCCGTCATTTTTTCATCTTGGGTAGCTCGGTTAAAGGTATCACTCATGGCTACTAAGGTTTGATGGAAAAAAACCTTCATTTCATCAACGGGCATGTCCTTGGTCCAAAGGTCAATTCGTAAGGTTTCTTGATTCTTACTGTCCCAAATAGAAAGCAACATTGCTTTGGCTTCTTCTTCGTTTACGCCACCATCTTCGGCTGTCCAAAATAAAGCTTCGGGAACCTGATTCTCGTCCAGTTCTACGACTAATTCTATTTTTGATTTTTTATTATTTGTCATTTTTCTTGCGGTTTGTAATTTGAATTATTAAAAATCTCTTCGGCCGATTTAGACAGCATCTCCTGAAAAGACACTTCATTATTTTCCATGTACGACCGAACGATCATCCAACCAATAAACTGCCCTATTTTTCCAGGCGATTCATTATCTATTTGTTCCAATTGAAATTTTGAAAACGGCGCAGGATTGATAAAGCGACCTGGTAGTTTTGAATCTGTGCTAAAAAGCAATTCCCTGTCTACAAAATACTGCCATATTTGGAATTCATTGGCTTTAGACCATTCCAGTTTTTCTTGAGTGTAGGCAATTTTTTCAGCGTCCGTTTTAAATGGGATAACTTTATCCATAAAATACAATTGCTTTCCATAATAAATCATATCGTCCAACAGCGTTCTGTGTTCGGTTTGAAAAATATAATTCTGGGCATACTGCGCCGCTAGATCGACCACAATTTGTTCTTCGTTAAATTCGTCTCGAATGTATTTTGAAATACCATTATAAAACTTGTGTTCACTTCCTAAATAATCATCAATAGAAATAATAGCTATGCTATCGTTCACGAAGATCTTATTTCTATAATCTACATAGGAAATAGCGGTGATGACCCTAGGCTGCTGAAATCTTGGAAAGTAAAAAGACAAATGGCGGAACAAATCAGCTATTTCAGTCTCAATTTTAGGAAAATCCTTGATATTCTTATCTACTTCAGCAGCCAATTCATGCATTAAGGTATCCTGCATTTTAGCTATCCAAAAGGAATCTTTATACTTTTCGGAAAATAAAAAAGCATAATCGGTCTTTAATTTGGAAAACTCCTCAGGTTTAGAGTTCGCAAAGAGTTGGTCAAACCGTTCTACATGAACATCCATTGGAAGGGACGCTATTTCACTTTCAAAATTCTTCTCTTTTTTACAGGAACCCAAGAGTAAAAGTGTAAAAATGGTCAAAAAAAGAACTCTCTTTAAAAAGTATTGTGCTCTCAATTTTTATTAATTAGTGCTTTGGTTTATTTTTGTTTGCAAAGGTAGTATTCTTTAATATAAAATAACCAAAAATGCAGACAGATAAGGTAACCAAGCATATTGTTAAGTGGCTAAAAGATTATGCAACTAACGCTAAAGTGAATGGTTTTGTTGTAGGGATTTCCGGTGGCATTGATTCTGCAGTAACGTCAACGCTATGCGCTCAAACAGGTTTGGAAGTTCTTTGCTTGGAAATGCCCATACACCAAGCAAGCTCGCAAGTAAGCCGCGCCTTGAACCATGTTGATTGGTTGCAGAAGAATTTTACCAATGTTAAAATGACACAAGTCAACCTCACCCCTGTGTTTGATAGTTTGGTAACTTCCCTACCCAAAGTAGAAGTTGAAGAAGAACGTTTTATGTCACTGGCCAATACCAGAGCTAGATTACGAATGACCACCCTGTATTATTTTGCTGCCCTTAATAAACTTTTGGTGGCCGGAACCGGTAATAAGGTGGAAGATTTTGGCGTAGGTTTTTACACCAAATACGGAGATGGTGGAGTAGACTTAAGCCCTATTGCCGATTTGCTCAAGACCGAAGTTTATGACCTTGCCAGATATTTGGGCATTAACCAAGAAATCATTGATGCGGCTCCCACAGATGGCCTTTGGGGAGACGACCGTACCGATGAAGACCAGATTGGAGCTTCTTACCCAGAACTGGAATGGGCAATGAAAATGGACGAAGAAGGTAAAAAGGCAACCGATTTCGTAGGAAAGGAAAAAAATATTTTCTCCATTTATAAGCGTTACAATACTGCTAATCAGCACAAGATGCTACCTATTCCCATTTGCATAATTCCTAATGAATTAAAATAATCTTTATTAAATTTAAAAAAATCCCTACCTTTAAAGGTAATTATGGACATTGTTCTCAACAGTTAACAACCAACCAACAAATTAACTGAAATATGATAAAACTGTTGATCGTAGATCACCACCCTATTATCAGAAAGGGTTTTGAGCTATTGTTCGTAACTTCAACAAGCGTACAGTGCGTTGGAGCTTTGGACGATGGCGAGGCTATTTTTGATTTCCTCCGAAGAAATAGTGTTGACATTATTCTTATGGAGTTAGACCTCCCAAAATTAAATGGGATTACCGTGCTTAGACGGCTCAAAACTGAGCATCCAAACGTTAAGGCCGTTATCTTTAGTGCACAACCTGAAGAGGTGTATGCTATTAGCTCCATTAAAGCTGGAGCCATGGGATACATTCCCAAAACGGCTAATGTTCTTACCGTAAAAGAAGCCATTCAGAGAGTAAGCAATGGTGAAATTTACTTGAGTTTGGATTTGGCCCATAGTATGGCTCTAGGCAAAAAGGTAAATCGTGCCGGAGCACACTATAAAAAGCTTTCCATGCGCGAAGTAGAAGTTTTAAAACTCTTATCCGTAGGTAAAAAGAACAAAGAAGTGGCTCAAGAGCTGGACATTAACGAGAAAACGGTAAGCACCTATAAGGCTCGATTGATGAGAAAATTGAATGTAACCAATTTGGTAGATTTGATCAATCAGGCGAAACTTTTGGAGTCATAACGCTCTGTTAAGCCTTCTGGAAAGTAGCATTTTTAAGCTGGAATAATTCTTAACTTCTTCAAGGATATCCTTGTTGACTTCGTTTTTGCTTTCCAAAGTTTCCGTTTGGTATTCTTTGACTTTTTGGTCTATCAAGAAGCAACGTAAACTCAAAATTGTTTCTGTAACCAATTGAGACAGAGTGATTTCCTTCTCTTTAGGGTAAATGTTTTTATTCTCCCATTTATGCAGGTGATACTGCTCGTCTTCCATAAGAATGGAGGTCATTTCACTGGCCAATTCCGGCGACACCGAATTGACCAAACTCTCTACGGATTCATCCGGATTTTGGTGCAACGTATCTATTATGGTATAAAACAAACTTTTGAACAGATCGTTGGTAAACATCATTTCGTCTTCCTGAAGATCCAAATACACCTTTTCAAATACTCTGGCCGATTGCACTACGGGCTCCAATTCGAGGTCGCCCAAGTCATTCTCTTTCAATACCAAGTCTTCAAAATCTTCTGTTTTATGGCCATATAGCAGTAGGATTTCTATAATTTTTCGTTCCAATTGGTACTGTACATCTACCTTGGGTGCACGCTTTTCAGGTTTAATTACCTCAAATGCTTTTTGCTCCTGTGTATATTGTTTGTTAAGCTCCTGAAAATCCTTTCGGCTTAGTTGTGCCAAGGTACTGAACAGCACCTCTTCGCTTATATCCATTATCCTGGAACATTCCCGCAAGTAAATTTCCTTTTTGATCTTATCCGGTATCTTGGAAATACTCTGCACTATTTCCCTAATGGTATCCGCCTTTTTAATGGGATCGTTTTGAGCGTCTTCTACCAACAACGATGCTTTAAACCGAATGAAATCCTTGCTGTTTTCCTCAAGATAACGGGCGAGCTCTTCCAGTGTGTTTTGTCTTGCAAAACTATCTGGGTCTTCGCCTGGCGGAAACGAGCAAACCCGCACATTCATGCCTTGCTCCAAGATTAGATCAATTCCTCGAATGGACGCTCTAATACCCGCCGCATCGCCGTCAAACAGCACCGTAATATTTTGAGTCAACCTATTGATTAAACGTATTTGTTCTGAAGTTAAAGCCGTTCCTGAAGACGCCACCACGTTCTTGATTCCGGTTTGGTGAAACTGAATCACGTCTGTATAGCCTTCTACCAAATAGCAATTGTCTTCTTTGGCAATACTTTGCTTGGCATGGAAAATCCCATACAGTATTTTGCTTTTATGGTAAATCTCGCTCTCTGGCGAATTAAGATATTTAGCCGCCTTTTTGTCACTGGTTAAAATACGGCCACCAAAGCCCAACACCCTACCGCTCATACTATGAATAGGAAACATGACACGACCTTTAAAGCGATCGAAGGTTTTTTCCTCTTTAACAATGGTAAGCCCTGTTTTTTCCAGATACTCCAAACTGTAACCGGCGCCCAAAGCTTCATCAGTAAAGGCCTGCCAGTCGTCTAGCGAGTACCCCAACTGGAATTTTTTAATGGTGTCCTCGGTAAAACCACGCTCCTTGAAATAACTCAACCCAATAGCTTGGCCTGGATCGGTTTTAAGCAGTGTTTTCTGAAAGTATTTATTGGCAAACTCATTAACCAGATAGAGACTTTCCCGTTCGTTCTGGTGCTCTTTTTCTTCGGAAGTTTGTTCGGTTTCCTCTATTTCAATACCGTACTTTTTAGCCAAATACCTAATGGCTTCGGGATAGGTAAAATGCTCGTGCTCCATCAAGAAAGCCACCACATTGCCCCCTTTGCCACTGGAAAAATCTTTCCATATTTGCTTTACGGGCGACACCATAAAACTGGGCGACCGTTCATCCGTAAACGGACTCAGTCCCTTGTAGTTACTCCCCGATTTTTTGAGCTGGACAAAATCGCCAATCACCTCTTCAACTCGGGCGGTACTAAATACATTGTCTATGGTGGTTCGTGAAATCAACTTACAACTTCTAGGAACCGTAAAAATAAGAAAACTATTGGGGAAAAGTTAATTGACCAGTGTTGACTTTTTTAAAAAAATAGACGACCTTCGTTTCTACCTACAGAAGATAGGTTTAATATAAATAACTCTCTTTACTGAGTAAAGTTGAACTCAGTAAGCAAGCAATAAATTCAACTGTAAAGCATAAAAACATGAAACTGATGAAAAAATATCTAACAATAATTCTATTTTCCTTTTCATTTTTAAGTTTTGGACAAAACACACCTAAAGAGATTGTTTCTATTTTTTTCACGCAATACAAAGATGAAGGAGCATCCCAAGCCTTGGACAACCTTTACAAAAACAATAAATGGATAAATAGAGCAACTGATGCTATTACAAATCTTAAGCAACAATTAGAAGCTCTTAATGAGGATTATGTAGGAAAATATTATGGTTATGAATTGATTACAGAAAAAAAGCTATCGGACAGTTTCATCTTAATGAGCTATTTAGTAAAATATGACCGACAACCTATTCGATTCACGTTCCAGTTTTACAAACCAAACAATGAATGGATAACGTTTAGTTTTAAATATGATGGCAATATTGATGAAGAAATTGAAGAATCTGCAAAAGTTTACTACTTGAATTTAAAAAATTAAAGACCTGAGAAACAAACTTCAAATCAATACCCCCCAACCAAACCCTTGAAAAAACTCCTTAGTTACCTTTGGCCACAAACTTCCAAAATTTCCTCAGAGCATAGCGGCACCCTGGAAGTAACCTGGTACAACGGCAAAAAATTGCTGGATACCCAAAATGCCAACTACTCGTACGGGTTGTTGCAAAAAGTCTTGGAGTTTGGGCTTTCAAAAGTAAGCTTAGCCCATGCAAACTCTGTGCTGGTTCTGGGACTTGGCGGCGGCAGTGTGGTTCATTCTTTACGCAACAAACTTAATTATGATAAACAAATTGATGCTGTAGAATGGGATGAGAAAATCATAACCATTGCCAAGAATGAGTTTGAGATTTTCAATTCTGATAAATTGAAAATTTATCATGAAGATGCGTTAGAGTTTGTGAAGAATTGTATTTCAACTTATGATTTGATTGTCGTGGATTTGTTTATTGACACCGAGGTTCCGGAACAGTTCCTGACCACGGATTTCTGTGAAAAGCTCCTGCAGCTATCTACGGGCTCCATTTTGTTTAATCTGGGTATTCACCTTTTAGAAGACCATCCTGCGCACCACGTGACTTCGTTCTTTAAACACCATCCCGAGGCACACTTAACAGTACTGGACCACGTTCAAGGAAAAAACACTTTGCTGCTCATAAAAAAAGGCCACTCCTAAAAGCAGCCTTTTCAAGGTTACAACTAACTCAAAAAAATTAAATACTATATTATTTCAAGGTTCTGAATCAACCCTTGCTTAAATACTTTGCGGCTCTGTTTTAATCCGGTTAATCCAAATCAAATCGCAAGCCCAACGAAATATTGTTTTGGTCTACTGCCTGATTCTTAAAAATAGGTGATAAATCATATTTGAAGTACACACCCATATTTCCAAAACCCGCATAGGCACTTAGACCGTAAACAAAACTGGTGGTGTTGAAGTCCTTAAACTTATCTTTTTTCTTATCGCCATCCAAAGTATATTTCACCTTCTGGATAGACCCAATATTAAAGCCTCCGTAGCCACCTATACCAAATTTAAATTTGTGGTAGGTTGAATACCTAAAATAATCCTCTCTCTCAATTTTCTTGGAAGGTCCAAACTCAAAATGCACCGGAAAGACCAAATTGGTGGTTCTGAATTTTGATTTACTCACATTCTGCGGAAAATCAACTAAAGACACTTGGCCTGCCTCATCCTCAACAAAATACTGGTTGTCTTTAATATCAAGCTTGTTCCATTGCAGTGAAAAACCGTATTTCAAGCGCATGGCATTTGTGTTTTTGAAAACGCGGGTTTTCCAAGCCCATCCTAGCTCTACAAAGCCTGAACCTCCTAATTTATAAGGCGAATCGCTTAAAGATTCTCCTTCAATAATGGCATTGTTGAAACCAATAGCGAAAACCAAATCACTTGTTGTACGGCGGTCATACTTCCTAGGCTTAAGTCTGTAATCCTTAACATCCCCAATATAAATGGAGCCTCTATCAAACTCATCCGAATCGTCCTGTTTCCCAAATTCTATTATAAATCTGGTTGCCTCCTGAGTCTCATCAAGTGATTCGTTGCGTTCCAAGAGTGCTATTTTATTGTCTATAATAGCTAACTTGTTTTCAATGTTAAGCGCATGTTTTTTGGCTGCTTCCAGTTTTAGTTCTTCAGCTTTTTCTTGGGTAATCTCGCCATTTTCAAATTGCTTGTTAATGGCTTCCACTTCCGTTTTCAATTGGGCTTTTTCCTCATTTTGAATAGTTTCTTTTAAAGACAGAAGTTTTTCAATTTCAACCTGTTTTGTTGATTTTTGAATGGTATCCTGTGCGTTTACCGAGGCAAAACTTAGGCATAGGACGAGCAATACTAAATGTTTAGTAAGTGTGTTCATAATGTTTGATTTTTAATTGATGATTTTTATTCGTTGCGTTGCACGATGGCACTGGCCAGACCTTCTATTCCCGAAGACAAGGCGTCAAAAACTTTATCCCTGAAGGATTTGTCCAGATCGTTTTCAACATCTTGAAGCAAAGCCATGGCATCTACCTTGCCGGTATTGGGATCATAACTTTTTTGTTGATTGATGTCCTGCTGCGCAACTCTCAGGAGTGAATCAATTTCTTGTTCGGTAACGGCCTTGTTTTTCTCAACCAGTTCCCGCACTTGGGCAACCACCTCGTTTACTTTCCTGTCTTCATAAGGCTGAAGCGTTTCTTTATCCAGCTCTTCCAGAGCCATTTCAGTTTTAATTGGTTCCTTAATTTCAGGTGTGCGTTTAGGCTGTGGCTGACTTTTATCCTTGGAAGCTATGGGCGTTGCAGACTCCTGAAATGATTGCTCTTTTTGGATTTTGGTAACCGCTTCGTTTCCATTGGAAGGTGTTACCTCGTTTTCCTGAAAGTTTACCTCTTGCTCAGTTTCCTTTACAATTGTTTTCTCTACGGGTTCAATTCCCTTTTTGAAAACCAAGGTTGAGATCAATAAAATACCAACTATCGAGGCCGCAATTCCCCATATCCAAAATCGGGTTTTCGAGGTGTTACCGGACGTAGTATCCAGTTTATTTTCCAAGGTATTCCAAGCGTCTTTGGAGGGTTGAATGGTTCGTTTCTCCAAAGTTTCCTTAAGGTTATCCTCAAATTTAATGGGTGCCATTTTCAATATTTTTTAGTTTGACCATTTGCTGTTGCAAAAGCTTTCTAGCTTTAAACAACTGCGATTTTGACGTACCTTCGGAAATGTTGAGAAGTTCTGCTATTTCATGATGTTTATAGCCTTCAATAGCGTACATCACAAACACTGCACGGTAACCATCCGGCAAACTATCTATAAGCTGTTGAATGTCTGAAGCGTTCCATTGGCTTTCCACCAAACTTGTTTCCAAGTATTCGACATCAGCCAGTTCACTTACATGATCTTCCAATTGCTCAAAGGACCGTTTGGACCGTAGGTAAGACAGCGACTCCCTTACCATGATACGTCTTATCCAACCTTCAAAACTTCCTTCATTCCGAAAGGTTTTCAGTTGGGTAAAAACCTTAAAAAACCCATTGAGCATGGCCTCTTCGGCTTGTTGCAAATCTTTAATATAGTATCTGCAAACGCTCAACATCTTGGGTGCGTGCATTTCAAACAAAACGTGTTGCGCTTCACGATTGTTTTTCAGTGCTCTTTTGATAAGCTCGCTTTCCTGTTTATAAAGCTGAATAACTTTCACCAAGATTTTTTTAATTAAGGCTTCTATTTACAAAGACGCAAAAAGTATGCAGAGGGTTGCCCGAGGATGAAAAAAAAATTATTTTTTTCTATCTATCACATACTCTACCATGAGTTCCAGGGATTGCTTATACTCAGAATTGGGGTAGGTTTTAATAATGTCCAAAGCCTGGTTTCTAAATTCCTTCATTTTTTCAATGGCATATTCCAGACCACCATGCTGTTTCACATACGTAATAACTTCTTTAACTCTCTTCTTGTCTTTATTGTAGTTTTTAATGGAATTGATGATCCAATCTTTTTCTTTTTGTGACGCTTTGTTGAGTACGTGAATTAGCGGCAGGGTCATTTTTTGTTCCTTTATATCGATTCCTGTAGGTTTGCCGATTTTGTCTTCGGTATAATCGAACAAATCGTCTTTTATCTGAAAAGCCATCCCTATAAGTTCGCCAAATTTCCGCATGGTTTCCACTTCGGGAGAATTGGGTTTCACGGAAGCAGCACCCAGACTACAGCAAGCAGCAATAAGGGTCGCCGTTTTCTGACGGATGATTTCGTAGTACACCGCTTCGGTAATGTCCAGTTTTCGGGCTTTTTCTATTTGGAGCAATTCGCCTTCACTCATTTCACGAACGGCTATGGAAATAATCTTGAGCAAGTCAAAATCATTATTGTCAATACAAAGCAACAGGCCTTTAGACAACAAATAATCGCCAACCAAAACAGCAATTTTGTTTTTCCAAAGGGCATTAATGGAGAAAAAACCTCGCCGGCGGTTGCTATCGTCCACCACATCGTCATGCACCAACGTTGCGGTGTGAATGAGTTCTATGACCGACGCCCCGCGGTAGGTACGCTCGCTCACCTCGGAATTGGAAACCATTTTTGCGACCAAAAACACAAACATAGGGCGCATTTGCTTCCCCTTTCTGTTCACAATATAGTAGGTAATGCGATTGAGCAAAGCCACTTTAGAAGACATGGACAAACGAAACTTCTCTTCGAATAGATCCATTTCGAAAGCAATAGGCTGTTTTATTTGCTCAACAATTTTCAAGATTTCTATAGATAATAGCAGCTACAAACGTACTAAAAAAGCCGTTTATAATCTAATTCCATTTTCAAGCCTTGTTTCGGTAAAGTGAAGTATCTATACATCGCTTCATGGCTTCCTTGTTCATTTCAACCCCAATAAACTTGGCCACCTTATCAATAGCTTGATCAGTTTGGGTGAGTACTTCCTTGTAATCAAGGTAAATAAGCTCTACATTGGGTGTCTTTTCTTTCCAAACCTCAACTTGGTTTAAGTGTTTTGTGTAAGATTGAAACAATTTCACCGGTAAGCTTTCAGTATTCTTGCCAATCATTTTTTGTTGAGACTTCACCACTTCACCTAAATCCCTATTCATAAAAATGACTTTGTAACGGTATTTGGGGCCCAAAAATTTCAATAAGGGCGCCACTACTTTAAGGGATTTATTCTGAGCTTTGTGAAGCCAAGAATTATCCTTATGCAAAGCCATTACAGGTTCGTATTCATAATAGCCTTTAGGATTGGAAATGTCGGCTTGACGTTTATCATCAGTAAGAGCTTCAATGCCTCCTTTGTTTATCATTTGCATCATAAGGGAAGTTCCTGAACGAGGCAGTCCAGAAACAATCACTATTTGGTCTTTTCTGTATTTATAATCACTTTTATCTATTTGAGCAATTCGTTCCTCAATATTCTCAATAGCATGTTCTGCCTTGAGGTGTGACTTGGGCATTAATCTTGATGCTATTTCATAAGCTTTTTGTGCATTTTCAAGATCTCCAAACTTTTCTAGTGCCCTTCCTAAAACATAGTGTGCCTTAGGTTGGTATTTCACCAATTCGATACTTGTCAAAGCAAAGTCTACTGCTTCCTCATATTGATTAAGTTCAATTAAGTTTTCAGCCAATGCAGTGTGATACTTCGCTTTGTCTGGCTCTAATTCTATAGCCTTTTCGTAAGCTTCTTGAGCTTTCTCAAATTTGCCCAAAGAATGGTTAATGGCCCCTATTTTAAACCATATTTC
>JAGQZG010000085.1 GCA_020435705.1 Mangrovimonas sp. | reverse complement strand
CCTATTGGAGTCTTTCACATGGCTGATGAAAAAGGACCTGACGAGAAGTTGATTTGTGTGCCGGTTTCCGATCCTATTTGGAACAATCTTAATAATTTGGATGATATCAACCCGCACCAAAAAAAGGAAATTGAACACTTTTTCCAAGTGTACAAAGACCTTGAAAAGAAAAAGGTTGATGTAGGTGGTTTTGGCGATGCTGCCGAAGCCTACGATATCTTAAAACTGTGCATTGAACGCTATGAGAGTAGTGAGCACAAAGCAACGGGCAACTTCACGATTTAAGGATTCTTAAATAGGCTTCCCAAGATCCTACAGAGTCTTTGTATTGTTTAGCCAGCACTCGGGAAATTTGAGATAGGTGATTGAGGTCATGTACTACCCAGGTTGATAGTAATTGTTCTAAAGTTACTTGGCCAAAATTTGGATGAATCCCAGTTTTTTTCATGTCGGAATCACTAATTTGAAGATCCTTCAGGATTTGCAGATTGGATGTTCGCAACTCTTGGAATTCCTCAAGTAATTGTTGTAAACTTTTCCCTTTGCTATCCTTAAATTGTGCAAATCGGTCAAAAGGCGCAAAAGTTTTGTTGCCATCAGAAGAAAGAATGATAAGGGTGCGCTCCATCCAATCGGTTTTTTCGCCATGCACTAAATGTCCTATTACGTCAAAGACATTCCACGTGTCTTCACCTTCATTGTTGTAAATCCAATCGTCGGAAAGACCATTCAGAAGGACTTCAAGTGTTTTGGGAGTTCGCTCCAGAATTTCAACGGATTTTTCAATAGAGAATTCCATGGCTTAATGCTGGGATTCTTTAAACTCTTCAAAGTCGCTTTTCTGTTCAACTTTAGGGAAACTGTTGTTGGAGCTATCCACATCGGCAAACTCAAAATTGGGATCTAGAGTGATGTTGACCACTTCTTTTTCTTTTACAAAGGTTTTGGTGATTTGCTGTTCGTTAACTCGCCAAACTTCCGCAGGCAAACGATCGGTTTCCTTAGAACCATCGGCATAAGTCCATTCAATAATTATGGGCATTACCAAACCGCCAAGATTTTTAATGGTCAGCTCATAGATATTTTTTCCTGAAAGTTGCTTTCTCACTTCAGAGTCGTCCAACCTAGATAGGTACTCACCATAACTTTGATCCGATGTAGGCGTCATGGTAATAATTTCCGGACCGTTGGAAAAGTCCTTTGGTTTTTCGGCGTCACTTTTTCCCGTAACACTCAATTTGAGTTTTTTGCTTTGGTCTTCAATGTTTTGGTTTTCTTCATAAACCTTAAACCACTTAACATTGCTTAGCTCCATATCGGTATTATCGGTGGTGAAAAACCATCCTCTAATAAACCAGTCTAAATCGGTAGCTGTTCCATCTTCCAAGGTGCGGAACAAATCTGCAGGATTCGGATGCTTGTATTTCCACCTGTTAGCATATTCTTTAAATGCTTGGTCAAACAAGTCTGGCCCAATGACCGAGTTTCTCAACATTTGTAAACCTATGGTTGGTTTAATATAGTAGGTGTTACCAATTTGCATCAAATTTATATTGTCTGAAGTGGTCATAATAGGGCGCATGCTGGTTTTATCGCCCGCAACAAAAGAGATAATATCTTTAGGTACCGAACTGTGGTACTGCGGATAGCGTTCGGCAATGGTTCTTGTGTGCAGGAATGTATTCAGGCCTTCGTCCATCCACATCCATTGGCGCTCGTCCGAACTAACAATCATAGGAAACCAATTGTGGCCAACTTCATGTACAATGGTTGTTATCATGCCGCTTTTGGCGGCCTCGCTCATTTCGCCATTTACAGGTCTGCCGCCATTGAAGCTAATCATTGGGAACTCCATACCAATATTGGATGTGTTGACTGAAATGGCCACAGGATAGGGATAGTCAAAAGTAGCTTCGGAATATACTTCTAGGGCGTTTTTAATGGCTTTGGTAGATTCTTCACTCCAAGTGGGCAAGCCTTCCTTGGGATAGAACGACATGGCCAAAACTTTGTTCGTAGGAAGCTGTACGGCTTGGGCGTCCCAAATGAATTTTCTGGAGGAAGCAAAGGCAAAATCCCTAACGTTTTCGGCCTTGAATTTCCATGTTTTGGTTTTGGTAGCCTTGTTTCTTTCATTGGCTTTGGCTTCATCGGGCGTTACAATCATCACGGGCTTGTCAAACGACTTTCTGGCTTCTTCCAAGCGCTTGGCTTGTGCTGAAGTCAATACCGAATTGGTGTTTTGCAAAGAGCCTGTAGCGGCTACCAAGTGATCCTCAGGAACGGTGATTTCGACTTCATAATCCCCAAATTCCAAAGCAAATTCTCCAATACGTTGGAACTGTTTGTTTTGCCAACCTTCGGTATCGTTGTAAACACACATTCTTGGAAACCAATGCGCAATCAAGTACACGGTATTGTCATCGGCAGGAAAATATTCATATCCTTCCCTGGAAAGTAAAAACATGCTTCTATCGGTAATAGGGTAAGACCAGCCTATTGAAAAAACTAGGCTACTGCCAGCTTTCAGGGGTTGGGGCAACAAAACTTTCATCATGGTGTTATTCACCAAACAACGTAAGTCTTTTCCGTTGGAATCTTTGGCGTATTTAATGGTGTAGCCCGCAGGGAAGTCTATGGCACGAGTAAGAAATTGCATTTGTCTGGCAGAAATGGAGTCTTTCACACCGCCCATAAGGTCGCCAAAATCTTCGTTTCCCTTCTTGTTGATGTTTTGATCTAACTGCACCCACAAATAGTCTAAATCATTTGGTGAATTATTAAAGTATGTAATGGTTTCTTCCCCAGAAAGTACATTCGTTTTCTCATCCAATGTTGCCTTTATGGTGTAGTTTGCGCGTTGTTGCCAATAATCTTTTCCAGGGGCACCACTGGCAGTTCGATAGGTGTTGGGAGACGGGAGCATGTTATCTATGGGCTCAAATTTCCCTTGCCAATTTTGCCCAAAGGAGTGCGAAATACTACATGTGATTAGGATAGAAATGAAGAAGAAACGCATGGTTTTGAAAGGTTTGTTTAGTTGAATAAGCAAGATAGAAATATTCATTCATTTTCAGGAAGTTATTATGTTAACTTTAATAATTCTTTAAAGAAAAGGTATCTGCATTTATTTGTTTTTAATTCTAACTGATTTTACTACTTTTGCAGTCGCATTAAACTAAACTACAGATAATGGAATCAAATATGATTTTTCTGCCAATGGGATTGGCAATTCTAGGACTAATTTTTATGTTCATCAAGATGGCTTGGGTCAAAAAACAAGCCCCTGGAAATGAAAAAATGCAAACTATCTCTAAAGCAATCAAAGAAGGTGCTTTGGCATTTTTAAGTGCTGAGTACAAACTTCTGGCAGGCTTTGTTGTCATAGCCTCTATTGCATTGTTTGCTATTTCCTATTTTGTACCAACAACTCATTGGATTATTATTGTGGCCTTTATTTTCGGTGCTATTTTCTCTGCATTGGCTGGAAATATAGGGATGCGTATAGCCACCGAGGCTAATGCGAGAACTGCTGAAGCTGCTAAAACAAGCTTGCCGCAAGCATTGAAAGTGTCTTTTGGAGGTGGAACCGTAATGGGACTTGGTGTTGCCGGATTGGCAGTATTGGGATTAAGCTCTTTCTTTTTCATTTTTGTGAAAATGTTCATTACAGGAGAAGGTTCTTTTTATGATGAAATGACCATGGCTTTGGAAGCACTAGCAGGGTTTTCTCTGGGAGCTGAATCTATTGCGCTATTTGCCCGTGTTGGTGGTGGAATTTATACTAAAGCGGCCGATGTAGGTGCCGACTTAGTTGGTAAAGTTGAAGCAGGTATTCCTGAAGATGATCCTAGAAACCCTGCAACCATTGCAGATAATGTGGGTGATAACGTAGGTGATGTAGCTGGTATGGGTGCCGATTTATTTGGCTCTTATGTAGCTACGGTGTTAGCTTCTATGGTGTTGGGTAATTATATGATAAGAGATATCTCTGAGATTACTGGAAAAGCCTTTGTGGATCAGTTCAGTAATATGGGGCCAATTTTATTACCTATAGTGATTGCAGGTGTTGGTATTGTGGCCTCTATTATAGGAACGTTTTTAGTGAAAGTGGCTAGTGATGATGCGAAAGAACCTCAAGTACAAAGAGCTTTGGACTTTGGTAACTGGACGGCCATTGTTTTAACGTTGGTTTCAAGTTATTTTCTTATCAAGTGGATGTTGCCACCTGTTATAGATATGAAGTTTTTTGGAGAAGTTACGCCAGTTCAAATTTCTTCTTTGAATGTATTTTGGGCAACTTTAATAGGACTTTGTGTAGGAGCTTTGATTGCAACAGTTACTGAACACTACACGGCTTTAGGTAAAAAACCGGTAGGTAGTATCGTTCAAAACAGTTCTACAGGTTCTGCAACAAATATTATTGCTGGTTTGGCCATTGGTATGAAATCAACGTTCTTTTCAGTCATCTTATTTGCAGCTGCTATTTTTGGTTCTTACGAATTGGCTGGTTTTTACGGTGTGGCAATTGCCGCTTCTGCGATGATGGCTACTACGGCTATGCAGTTGGCTATTGATGCTTTTGGGCCTATTGCCGATAATGCAGGTGGTGTTGCCGAGATGAGTGAGCTACCCAAAGAAGTGCGCGGGCGTACCGATATCCTGGATTCAGTAGGTAATACAACAGCGGCTATTGGTAAAGGTTTTGCTATTGCTTCAGCGGCTTTAACAGCCCTGGCTTTATTTGCGGCTTATGTAACCTTTACGGGAATTAATGGAATTAATATTTTTAAGGCTGATGTCTTGGCCATGTTATTTGTAGGTGGAATGATTCCTGTTATTTTCTCGGCTTTAGCTATGGAGTCTGTTGGAAAAGCAGCCATGGAAATGGTGAAAGAGGTTAGAAGACAGTTCCGTGAAATCCCTGGAATTATGGAAGGTACAGGAAAACCTGAATATGCCAAGTGTGTGGATATTTCTACGAAAGCAGCCTTGAGACAAATGATTCTCCCTGGGTTAATTACCATTATTACGCCGCTTATTGTTGGTTTTGTGTTTGGCGCTGAACCTCTTGGTGGTTATATGGCTGGTGTGTGTGTGAGTGGTGTGATGTGGGCTATTTTCCAAAATAATGCTGGTGGTGCTTGGGATAATGCCAAGAAATCTTTTGAGGCTGGTGTTGAGATAGATGGGAAAATGGAGTTTAAAGGGAGTGAAGCCCATAAAGCTGCAGTAACCGGTGATACCGTTGGAGATCCATTTAAGGATACTTCAGGCCCTTCAATGAATATTTTGATTAAATTGACTTGCTTGGTGGGATTGGTTATTGCTCCAATTCTTGGGGGGCACTCTGCAACCGAAGAAGGTATGGCATTGCTAGAGAAGCAAGAAGTTGAAGTGAAAGTAAACACTGCATCTAACGAAAAAATCACCTTTAAAGTAGAGCTTTTGGCAAATTCTAATGATAATGCTACCGCAACAGTTTATAAAATTGTAGAGGTTAATGGTGTTGAAGAGGTTTCGACTGAAACTATCAAAGGCACTAAAGCCGATGTTGAAGCTAAGATCAATGCCCTTAAAAAGGCTAACGACGCTGTTTATGTGAGTGCTAATTATGATTTCAACTAAACGAACATGATTTATATATCATAAAAAAAGCCTCACAATTTTGTGAGGCTTTTTTTAATCGTCTATACTGGTTCCTGTTTCCCGTTTTACCATCTTTCGTGGCATGGTGCCAAAAATATGATCCCAAAACGGAGAGGTAACTCCAAATGCTCTGTCAGGCTCACGATAATGGTGAATACTATGGTGGTGCCATAAAAACTTAAGAAAATTGTTGGGTACATTAAAAGCGTGAATGGAGTAATGTACAGCCAGATAAGCTGCATACCCCATTAAAAAACCGGCTAAAAACCCAAAGGCATAATCGCCCATAACGGTTCGGTAGATGATAAAAAATACGGTTGCAATGATCAAACTTAAAACCGGCGGCATGGCAAGTCTGGACTTGTCTTTTGGATAATCGTGATGCACTCCATGCATGGTGTAGGAAACCTTCTTCTTGGTTTCACTGGTTGCAGGAATGTGATATAAATATCGGTGCATGATATATTCAATAAACGTGAAAAAGAAAAATCCGGACACAAACAATAAAATCATTTCTGGGACTTGAAACCCTTTTTCAATGATGCCATAATATATCAAAGCAGCTGATATAACTGAAAAAATGATCAAAGGCATGGAAATATGCGTGTGCGTCAATTTCTCCAAAATGGGATTGTCAAAGAGTTTTGGAGATCCTTTATGCTTTGGGCGTTTTAGCTTTGTAGATTCCATAATATTAAATTTTTAAAAGAGTCCATTTATTTCTGCATCAATTCTATTGATGATATTTCCCAGATCTTCGGGACGGTCCACAAAATCCAAATGGTCTACATCTATAACGAGTAAATTGCCTTTGTCGTACCCGTGAATCCAAGCTTCGTAGCGTTCATTGAGTCGGCTCAAATAATCAATGCTTATGGAGTTTTCATAATCTCTCCCTCGTTTATGGATTTGATTTACCAAATTTGGAATAGAGCTTCTCAAATAAATCAATAAATCAGGACCTTGAACCAATGATTCCATAAGGTCAAACAAAGAGCGGTAATTTTCATAATCGCGATTGGTCATTAACCCCATGGCATGCAAGTTGGGAGCAAAAATATGGGCATCTTCATAGATGGTGCGATCTTGAATAATGTCCTTTCCGCTTTCGCGTATTTGCAAAACTTGCCTAAACCTAGAGTTTAAAAAGTATACCTGAAGGTTAAAACTCCAGCGCTCCATCTGGTTGTAAAAATCATCCAAATAGGGATTGTCCACCACATCTTCCAGTTGTGGTTCCCAGTTGTAATGTTTTGCTAGTAGTTTAGTGAGCGTTGTTTTGCCCGCACCAATATTTCCTGCTACTGCTATGTGCATTTTAGTTGGCTGTTAATTTGAATTCGTGAACTTTTTGAGAGTCGTAAAGATACAAGGTTTCATTGGTTACAAAAAACTGTTTTATTAACAAATCAGGCAGTTTTAAAGCTTTAGGTGTATCCTCATTTTCCTTGAGCAAAAAAAGGGTGTTTTCCTTTTGCAATAATAACTCCCCGTTGTATTGTGTGAGTTTCATAAAACCATCGTTAGGTATTTTGGAAAGTAGACCTCCAAAATAGTTGTATTGGTAAATATATTTTTCGGTTAATAGCCAACAATAGTTATAATTGCTGGTCATGTCCAGAGCTTTGGAAGCTACGGGCACTGTTGAAAATCGGCTTTTGCCGGTTTTGTAATCAAACAATTCCAGTTGATTAAGGTCTTGATTGAATATCCATAACGTATTGTCAAAACCAGCCGATATCAAACTTACATTCTTATACGGTTGAATGGTGTTAAAATCTATCTTAAAGATTTCAGCCAATCTATTATCCAAGATAATTATCGTATTGAATTGCTTATAAAACAAACTTAATTTCAAGGGGTTGAACGTGTTTACATGAGTAATACTGTGAAGCTGGAAATTGCTGTAATTTAATTTTTGTTCGCCAAATTCTTTATATAAGGTATTGTTTTCTATATAGTAAACAGCACCAAAATTATCTATGGAAATCAATTGATCAACCTGCAAGGCAGAAGATTTGATAAATTGGGTTTCCACGGCTTCTTGGGACAAAACCAATCGGGGTAAAACAAGTAGTAAGAATAAAATCTGTTTCATTTACGATTGAAAAGTACAAAAATTGAACCAGATTTCAGCAAATTAGTTTATAGCCAAAGCCTCTTACGTTTAGAATTTGAACAGAAGGGTCTTGGCTTAGTTTTTTTCTCAGTTTGGTAATGAAAACATCCATACTTCTTGCGGCAAAAAAATCGTCATTGCCCCATAGTTTTTTAAGTACTTCAGAACGGTCGGTTACACGGTTCTTATATTGGTAAAGCTGGTACAGAACATGAGCTTCCCTGTGAGTTAGTGGCTCTTCCGGATTGGTTTTGTACTGCAGTGTTTGTTTGGGGAAGTTGAAAGCGTAATGGCCCAAAACGATAATTTCCTGAACCTCTTGCTGTAGTTTGGTTCTGTTTAGAAGATTGTTCATGCGCACAATCAATTCTTCCATACTGAAAGGTTTTTTCAAATAATCGTTACCGCCAATGGAAAAGCCTTCCACCACATCTTGGGTTTGCGATTTAGCGGTCAGGAATAGAATGGGAATATAATCGTCCAGGAGTCTAATTTCCTTTGCTACGGTAAATCCATCCTTTTTTGGCATCATGACATCCAGCACCAATAGTTCGGGTTTTTTGGCTTTATAGGTTTCCAAGGCCATATAACCATCGGTGCACAAGAGTACTTCAAAGCTTCTGGTTTCCAGGCTTTCTTTTATAATCATACCCAATGCAGGCTCGTCTTCGGCTAAGAGAATAGTAGGTTTTTTAGTCATTGGGAAGTGTTACTTTAAAAGTGGTTTGTTTGTTAAGGGCCAATTCAATGAGGCCACCATGTTTTTCCACGATGGTTTTGGTATAATAAAGCCCAATACCAAAGCCTTTTACATCATGGGTATTACCCTTGGGCACGCGATAGAATTTTTCAAAGATAAGATCTTTGTATTTCTTTGAAAGTGACTGTCCGTTATCTGAAATTTCTATAGTAAAAGTATCGTTATCCTGGATTAGTTGAATGTTGATGTGCTGCCCGCCATATTTTACGGCATTATCCAATAGGTTGTTGATGGCGTTCTCAAAATGAAAAGCATCCACCGTGGCAAAAACCGAAGCGTTTCCGGAAGAGAATTCAATAGTCTTTGAAGTATTCAACCGATGTTTTTCCGCAAGGACTTCCAACATGTTCAGAATATCTACAGAAGACTTGTTAAGGTTGAGCTCGTCACTGTCTAGCGTGGCGGTTTCCAAAAGTTTTTCCACCATTAGGTTAAGCTTGGAAAGTTGCGTGTTTGAAATAGTCAAATAGTTTTTTGTTTTATCCTTGTCTTCTAAAGCTTTGAAATCTTTCAAGCTTTCCAAAGCCACGCCAATCGTGGCAATGGGTGTTTTAAATTCATGGGTAATGTTACTGATGAGGTCGTTTTTGAGTTCGGATAATTGCTTTTGACGCTTAATAATAGTTAGCAAATAAAACAAACTGCCAATAACGGCCAGCACCAGTAAGGTTGAAATGACAATACTTCCTAAAGTGCGTTTCAATAAAATTTTGGTTTCGTTTGAGAAATAAACCTTTAAAGTGCTTTTTTTTGGTAAAAAAGTAGATTTTGAAAGGGTTTCCAAGTGGTTTTTATTTACTCTCGAAGAGTCCAATTCCCTTTGGTCGCCATTAGCGTTGGTAAATTTTAGGTTATGAGTTAAATCCAGTTTTTTCCGATGGAGTTCATTCGTGAAAAAACTATCCACAACTTTTAAGTCCAGAGTATCACTGGACATGGAAATGATAACCTTTGTAGTCAAAGACTTGATGTCTTTTTCATCTAAGTTTATGGTAGGTGTCTCAAGAGATAAATTAGGGGGTGTTAAAGAGTTGTGATTCTGGTCTTTCATAATAGAATCCGCCTTACGGCCTCTGTATATAGTGATACCGTTAATAGGTTGATCTGCTGTTAAGCTATCCAGGTTTTTAAATGTTTTGGAAGGGTTATCAATGGAAAGCTTTGCTATTGTTGAAAACAAAATTGAGTCGCCATTTTTCGGGATATTGTTTGAAGGAACATTGGAATAGGCAAAAGCTACGGTGGTGCGTTCGGCCAGTTGGGCATAGTAATCGTCTACGGCTTTGTCCAAACTCACTTGCACATCGTTGATAAGCTGCTGTTTGTTGGCCAAATAGTTTTTGTGGTTCCAATACACTTGTATGGCTATGGTACTCAAAGTTACCATGGTAATAAGGTACAATATCCACCTGAGTTTGGAATCTTTCATACATCAAAAGTAGGGGTAAAAACCATTTGAAACTAATCGGTTAACACACGTTAACACTCATTAACTCATCTTGTTCAATGGATGTGTCATCTTTGTACAGTTAATCAAAAAAACACAGAACAGATGAAACACGCACTCGCAATTATTATTTGCTTTTTTTCAGTCCAGCTTTGGTGCCAAAACTTTCAAGGGGTCGCAACGTATAAGACCAAACGAAAGATAGATATCAAAATGGATAGTACCCAAATTGCTTCCGACATGCAGGAAAAAATGATGGAAATGCTTAAAAAGCAGTTTGAGAAAACGTACCTATTGACCTTCAACAAGGAAGAATCCATTTACAAGGAAGACGAAGCGCTTTCGTCTCCGCAACCAGGCTCCAGTTCGGGAATTATGGTAAGTGTGTCGGGAGGCTCAGATCTTCTTTATAAAAATACGAAGCAACAGCGATTTACCAATCAGAATGAAATCATGGGGAAGGTTTTTCTAATTAAGGACAGTTTGAATACCATCAACTGGAAATTGGAAAAGGAAACTAAGAATATTGGGGAGTATACTTGCTTTAAAGCTACCACAACCCGCACAGACACTATGCAGTTAACTGGCGAGGAAAAGGAAACCAAAGAGGTAACTATTACGGCTTGGTATACTCCGCAAATACCAGTAAACAATGGGCCTTCCATGTATCATGGGTTGCCCGGTCTTATCCTTGAAGTTAACGATGGATCCGAAGTCATTGTGTGCAGTAAAATTGTGCTCAATCCAGACGATAAGACCACGATTTCCGAACCATCGAAAGGGAAAGAAGTATCACAGAAAGAATTTGATATAATCATGGAAAAGAAGATGAAAGAGATAGAAGAGCAATTTAGTTCGTCGCGCGATTCGGAT
>JAGQZG010000084.1 GCA_020435705.1 Mangrovimonas sp. | reverse complement strand
AATGCTATTTCGGCATCCTTTTTTTGCTTCTCGTATTGAGCATCTTTTTCGGCAATAATTTCTAAAGATTCATCCGAATAAATAGAATCGCTTAACTCCTTAAAAGACTTGTAATTACCCAAAGCTGCCTTAAAGTCACCATTTTTCTCATAGGCTTCAGAAAGCAATTCATAAGCGGCTTGCTGTTGATAAAGTGATTGGTGTTCGTCATACTTAAATATGTCTTTCAACTGGGAAATGGCCTCTGGATAGCGCCCTAATTTTATGAGCACTTCACCCATATTCAGTTTAGATTCACACAAATTATAGGTGCTGCTCAGGTTCTCCCTAATTTTTAATGCCGTTAGATGCTCTTGATAGGCTTCATCCAATCGGCCTTGCTTTTGGCGTAAAAGCCCTAAAAAATCATGGTGAAAACCCATTTCGCGTAGTGTGGGAAACACTTTGTTGAGTTCTTTTTGCTTCATCAAATGCATTTCGGCTTTGTCAAACTCTCCCAAATCGGTATAAAGCATACCCAAGTTGGCATTCACACTAGCCATTCCAGCACTATCATTTAGCTTTTCATACTGCTCAAGTGCCAAAAGATATTGATCTTTACTCTTCTCAACTTGGTCTATGTTTAAATAGAAGCTTGCCAAAGTGCTATTGATATCTGCTTTTTGCTCGGCTGTTCCTATTTTATTGTAAATATGGGCTACTTCAATTAAATGATTTTGACACAATACATTATTGCCCAAAAACATATTGATAGTTCCAATGAAATGACCGCTTTCGGCAATGTTTATCGAATCTTTATGGCGTTTGGAATAGTCATAAATTGTTTGGTAGTACTCTAGCGCTGTTTTATAGTCTCCGTGCCAACGATGACTGGCGGCAAAGATGTAGTTAATGCGCAGTATGTTGCTACTATCACTCCCTTTCAGGTAGGATCTTTTTAAATCTTCGGCTATTTTTTCTGCTAAATCAGGGTCGCGCTGCACCAAGTGCTCACCCAACAAAAACAAAGCTTCTTTCTTGGTTTCCCCAGAAGCACTGGTAGCAATCACATTTTGCAAACTATCCTGATAGGCATCCGGTTTGGCATCTTGGGCCAAGAGAGGTTGGCCAACTAAAAGCAACAGGAAACTTAGTTTAAAAAGTTTTGACATAGACTTTCTACTTACAAACACAAAAGTACGAAACCCTTTCTGCTAAAAATCACCCAAAAGGATGAAATACAACTACCAGCAATATAGGAATTTTACCTCATTGCTATTAATCTTAATCTTTACTCAATGAAAACAAAATTACTTTTTCTAATTCTGTTCTTATCTATAGAAAGTCACATTTTAAATGCACAGACTTTTGATGATGGAACTTTTCAATTTGAAGCCATTAACTCTTATGAAGCCTATATTACCGGCAGTTTAGCAGGCTGTCCCACGGGAGAAATTACCATGCCCGGATATGCCGATGATGGTACAAATTATTATACCATTATTGGTATTGCAGACAATGCATTTAGTAATTGTACGGGATTAACCAAAGTAACTATTGGGGTGCCTGAAGGCGCCTATTATATAGGTAATAATGCGTTTAGTAATTGCCCCAATTTAACCGAAATAAGTAGCCCATATGCCTACGAGGCTATCACTATTGGAGATTCGGCGTTTAGTGGATGTTCTTCATTAACCACAATAAATTTTTCAGAAGTTATTGACGAGTTGGGTGCGTATGCTTTTAGCGGATGTACCTCTTTGAGTGAAATTAGATTTAGTGATTTCCTTATTACTATTGGAGATTATGCTTTTAACAATTGTACCGGGCTCGCTAGTTTTTGGATAGAGAAAGCAATCCCTATTGCCATAAATTCAACAGTGTTTAATGGTGTTACTATTTCATCAATTCCATTAATTGTGCCTTATGGCTC
The DNA here is from genome assembly GCA_020435705.1 of Mangrovimonas sp. Classification (GTDB taxonomy): domain Bacteria; phylum Bacteroidota; class Bacteroidia; order Flavobacteriales; family Flavobacteriaceae; genus HKST-UBA85. The sequence goes on along the minus strand of JAGQZG010000084.1, from coordinate 8,968 downwards.
GGTAGCCACCTATCAAGCGACAAGCATTTGGCAAGATTTTAGCCCCATAGTACAGTCTACTTTTAATGACGGTACGGTTGAATATAAATTAATAAGCCTAAGTGAGGTAAAAGTTTTAGGAGGTGCCAGCGGCTGTCCAACAGGAACCGTAATTATTCCAGAAACCATTAGTGATAGTGGAAATACTTATACCGTTACAACAATTCAAAGAGAAGCATTTTACAACTGCAGTGGAATCTCTACGCTAAGTTTACCAAATAGCTTGACATTCATTGATAATTATGCCTTTGCATATTGTAGCGGAATTACTTCTGTAGCACTTGGAACGGGATTGGAAAACATAGGAAGCTCGGCATTTAACGGATGTTCTTCATTAACCTCATTAACATTACCTGACAGTTTAACTGAAACGGACACCGGAGTGTTTAGTGATTGTACAAGTTTGACCAGTGTGACTATTGGCAACGGTTTAAACAGCATTAATGATTTTACTTTTCAAAACTGTACAAGTTTAACCAGTATTATTATTCCTAATTCTATTGAATCTATAAATACGCTCGCTTTTTATGGCTGTACCGATTTGGCAAGTATCAATTTTGGTTCAGGGGTAACAACCATAGAAAATTATGCCTTTGCCAGTTGTACGAGTTTAACAGCAATAACTATACCTGATAGCGTTGAAACTATTGACTCTTCAGCATTTAGGGATTGTACTTCATTATCTTCTATTGAACTAGGTAGCGGCATTACAACAATAAACAGTTATGCTTTTAGAAATTGTACAAATGTATCCAGTGTTACGGCAAATATGATTACCCCAACAAGTATAACATCGTCCGTTTTCTGGGCTGTAGACATTACAACCATTCCACTAACAGTACCTAATGGGTCGTTAACAGCATATCAAAATGCAACGGTTTGGCAAAATTTTAATCCCATAAACGAGCAGAGTACTTTATCTACCAATATAGAATCTTTAGAAACAGTGAGTATTTATCCAAATCCTGCCACAACTACGATTAACATTTCATCTTCCCAACAAATAAGCCTTATAGAATTGTATGATTTAACAGGTAAAAGGGTCTTATTGAAACGAGAAGCCAACCTAATAGACGTGAGCACATTAAGTCCTGGACTTTACCTAATGACCATACAAACAAACACAGGGCAAGTCACTAAAAAAATATGGGTGAAATAAGCATTTAGAGAAAACTATAGGAGTATTCGTTCTGGCAGAAAAGGGCCTCTTTTTATATAAACTTTCTACTTACAAGGCAGATAACACGAGCCTCTTTTCGTTAAAAATCACCCAAAAGGATGAAATACAACTGCTAGCATTATAGGAATTTTACACCATTGCTATTAACCTCAATCTTTTCCCTATGAAAGTAAGATTACCTTTTATTACGATTTTGTCTTTGACCTTGGGTTATTTTGCCTTTTCGCAGAATCCCAACGAAACTTGTGCCAATGCTGAAACAATTACACTCACAACAAGCAGCCAAACCATTGATTTAAACTTGGATGATGCCCTTTTCAGCAATCAAAACGGATGTAGTACCGAAGACATGGACAATTATACTAATTACTGGTATGAATTTACCTTACCAACCAACAGTAATCTATATATCAATGTGACCATAAACAACCATGCCGAAATTTATGATGCTTGCAATGGTACAAAATTGCATTGTTTTAGCACCAATAACCTCATTACCGACCTTGTTGGTGGGCAAACCTATAAACTTAGGGTTTTTAGATCGCAGTCCCAAGGAACTACCCGCAACTACTTTCACATAAACACTTATGATAAAATTGCAAACGATGACTGCTCCTCTCCGGAAATACTGCCAGCACTTACAGAAAACAATACCGCCGTTCAATTTCAATTGGCTGGAGCGTCTTCAAATCTAGACACAACGTGCGGGAGTGATACCGAAGAGGATATTGCCGATGCTTGGTTTCAATTCACCATGCCCGTGACCGGAAATCTTTTTGTAGATGCGCCCTATGGCATTGCCATTTATGATGCTTGCGGTGGCACCGAATTGTTTTGTAACGCCTCAGAATCATCTACTGAAGCTTTCAAGCTAATTGACAACCTAACCCAAGGACAAACCTATTTATTGCGCTTTTTCAGTACCGAGCAGCATATTTTTGAAGTTCCTTTTCAAAACTTAAATGTGAGAGCCTATGAACGTGCAGCCAATGATGAATGCGTGAATGCGGAAACCATTCCTACTATAACCAATACGTCTCAAGAAGTTCTTTTTGACACCTTTGGTTCTCTTATCAATTTTGAAAATAGTTGTGTTGGATTGCCGCAGGAAGACTTTGTGGATGTTTGGTTTGAATTTACCATGCCCGATTATCCTGTATTGAACTTTGAAAGTTTTGCTCTTAATTTTTTCACTATTTATGATGCTTGCAACGGGAACGAAATAGAGTGCTTTGCTGGTAATGAAGAACTGGAAGGACTTACTGTAGGGCAAACTTATAAGTTAAGAGTTTTTCAAAGGCAAACAGAAATGTTCCACCAGTTTAAGTATTTTGATATTTGGGCCTCGGAAACACTAAGTATCCCTACTGAGGAAATGCAGAAACCAACTTTGCAATTGATAGGCAACAAGACCCTTTATATAAATCATTTAGACACTACTGGCTCGATAGAAATTTACAATCTATTGGGGCAAAAAGTACTTTCAGAAGTTTTAGATCCTTCGGAAAAACAGTACTTGGAGATTACCGAGCCAACAGGAATCTATTTTGCAAAACTGTTTTCCAAAAACGGAGTAAACACCCTCAAAATGGTTGTCAAAAACTAATCCAGCCCTATGAAAACGAGATTTTTTATTGTTTCTATGTTTTTTTGTACCGTTTTGGTGCAATCACAAACGTGTTATTCTGGAGCTGCCTACTTTAACAACCAAGCAGCCGTTGATAATTTTGTTTCGACCTATAGTGGTAGTGGTTGCAATACAATAAATGGCAATTTAATTATTAGTGGCCCTGGAATAACAGATCTATCTGGTCTGTCGTTTTTAACTACCATTACCAACAGTGTTTCAATATTCGCCAATAACTTACCAAACTTGGATGGATTACAAAACATCTCTTCCATTGGCACTTCCTTAAGCATCAACGGAAGTGATGCTTTAACCAATATCACCTTCAACAGTTTAACTTCTGTAGGAGATATATCAATAATTTCTAATGATAATACGGCCAGTATTAGCTTCCCTTCATTGAGCACCTTCAGTGGTAATTTGGGAATTGGCATTCATCCCCTTTTAACCACATTGGATTTTAATAACATAGCTTCTATTGGAGGATTTGTAAATATAAATAACAATACTGTCTTGACCAGTTTGATTAGTTTACAAAATCTAACTAGTTGTAATGGCTTGTCACTACTGAACAATCCTCAACTGGCCAATCTTAATCCACTGGCAAACTTAACAACTCTTGGAATTGGCGGTCTTAATATTACCAACAATACGAGTTTATCTGATTTAAATGGGCTAAGTAATTTAACCACAATAAATGGCAGTTTATATATCCAGGGAAGTCCATTAATAAGCACTTTAGGGCCATTGTCTTCCATCACCTCTGTTTCAGGAAATCTTGGAATAGCTGACAACGATGGCATCACCGATTTAATCGGACTTGAGAATATGACTTTCTCCGGTGACTTGACAATAGACAGCAATACAAATCTTAACTCGCTAAACGGACTCAATACCACCTCTATTCCTGGTACTGTTATCATAAGTAACAATACAGCATTAACCGATATCTCTCAATTAGAAAGCGTGCTTTCCATATTAGGAAATTTATCCATTACAGGGAATCCAGCTTTAGACGAATGTTGCTTAGTAAGGAACTTTTTAAACGGCTCTAACTATATAAGCGGAAATATTGCCATTTCAGGAAACAATACCAATTGCGCGAGCATTCCAGTCATTATAACAAGCTGTACCGTAACTCAAGCCGATGATGATAACGATTCTATTATTAACACGAACGATAACTGTATAAATATTGCCAACTCGTCGCAAAGTGATGCCGATGGAGATGGCATAGGAGATGCCTGTGATAATTGTCCCAATACCGCCAACACCTCTCAAACAGATAGCAACAACAATGGCATAGGAGATGCTTGCGAAGGAAATGCCAGTATTGATACGGGCTTAAGCTCAGGTGGTGTAGGCATTGGTACTACCGCGCCACACTCTCAATTGGAAATCGCAACGGGTGATGTTTTTATCACCAATAAATACCGGGGCATTATCATGAAATCTTCAGACAACAAGTGCTTTAGATATCAACCGGATACCAATGGAAATCTAGTGGGCAGGGAAATCATTTGCCCAGATAATTAAGAGCCAACATATCATGGAAAACTTACTTTTAAAAACCTTAGTATTTACTTATGGAGCAAGCAGTTTCATTAGTTTGATAGCTTATTGGCCAACCATCAAAGACCTCTATTTGCACAAAAAACCCTGTGCCAATATTGCCTCTTTTTTTATGTGGTCCTCCACTAGTGGTATTGAGTTTTTTTATGCCCTTTTTATATTGCCCGACACACTTTTAAGGGTCGTTTCGGGAATTAATTTTTTTGCTTGTTTAATGGTTTTATATTTAAGTTTCAATGTAAAAAGATCATCCAGCTAAAAAAATTGCCCCGGTACTCTGAAGGGGCTGTCATGTGGAGGGCAGCCTCTTTTTTTTAAAGAACTATTAAAAAAACACGCTTTTACTTATATTTAGATTTCACTAACCAATCTTTTATCTTTTGAAAACATTTTTTTGGGCAGTTATTTTTTCTTGTTCCTTATTTTCTCAGGAAAGTAATGATATCCATAGCTTGAGAAAACGTATAGACACGGTTCAGGATCAAAAGATTAAAGTTGGTTTATTTACTGATTTGGCTTGGGAGTACATAAACCAAGAAAGCGACAGTGCCATCTACTTTTCGGAAGCAGCTAAAAAATTGGCTTCCTCCCTAAGTTACCCCTTGGGCGAAGCCATATCGTTAGAAACCAAAGGGCTTTACTATGAGATTGTTAAAGGAAATTATGAAGAAGCGAGTAAGCTCTACTTCAAAGCCATCAAGATATGTGATGAAAACGAGCTCACCTACTCTTCTTCCATTTACCACACCTTGGGCGTTATGTTCCATACGTCGGACAATTATGAAAAAGCCTTGGAATACTATCAAATTGCTTATGACAGTGCAGTAAAAAATTCCGATTTGGTATTACAGAAAAAATGTCTTGCCAACATGGCATCCATTAACTCGTCATTGCACAAATATGATACGGCCGAGGAGCTTTTTGTGCAAAGCCTAATGTTAGAGGTTAGAAATGAAATGAATTATGACATTTATGCCAACTTGGGAAATCTTTACATACGTAAAAAAGAATATGACAAAGCTATTCCCTTCTTGGAAAAAGCAACCCTGCAAACCCCAGAGAACACAGAATCCGAAGGCAACTTACGCTTCTTGATTGATGCCAAAACCGCCTTGAAAGATTCAACGGGCATGAAATTGATCATTGAGCGTGCCAAAAAAGCTTTGGAATCCAGTAGCTCCCTAAGAGAGCGGAGTATTATGACCATGTCTATTTCCAACTATTACAGGCAGTTTAAAGACTTTGAAAATGCCTTGAAATATCGGGACGAGTATTTAAAACTTTATGAAGACATTAAAGAAAAGCAACGCGATGAAACCGTTTATGAACTGGAGGCCAAATACCAAACCGAACGAACCAAAGAAGCTCTTGAAAAAGAGAAAAAACAACAGAAAATTTACCTTGTTCTCTTTATCATTGGTCTTATCCTGTCTGGACTTTTAGCTATTTTGTTTTATAAAAATTGGAGTAAAAAGACGCAACTAAGCAATCAGAAAAAATTATTGGAAGCCACCTTGGACGAGAAAAACATTCTGCTCAAGGAAATACACCATCGGGTGAAAAACAGTTTTCAAATTGTATCCAGTTTACTGTATCTGCAATCTGAAAATCTGAAAGACAGCCAAGCGAAATTGGCCATCAAAGAAGCTGAAAACAGAGTGCGTTCCATGGTTTTGATTCATCAAAAATTATACAATAGGGATGAGCTGGTGGGCATCAATACAAAAGAGTATTTCGGAGACTTGGTGAAAGACATCTTCCAAAGCCACCAACTTAAATCTGAGTCTATTGATTACCAGCTCAACATAGAACCTTATATTCTGGATATTGAAACCATTACACCCTTAGGATTGATACTTAACGAGCTTATTATAAACACCTTAAAGCATGCCTTTGAGGGCATTGACGAAAAGGGCAAGCTCAATGTAAATTTCGATAAAGAAAAAGATTGTCTGGTGCTAAAAGTGAAGGACAACGGAAAAGGCTTTGAAGGTGAAGTGAAAAACACATCTTTTGGCATCAAACTCATGAAAGCGCTTTCCAAAAAGCTGAAAGCCAATCTTGAGTACCATTCAAATACCAACAAAGGCACAGAAGTTATCTTGACCATTCGTAAATTCAACATCATTTCGTAAAGGAAATTATATGAAACTACTTCGTATTTATATTGTAGAAGACGAACCTTTGATAGCCTCCACCATAGAAACGGCCCTATTAAAACAGGGCTATCAGGTGTGTGGCGATACGGACAATGCCCACGGAGCTCTTTCTGATATTAAGTCGCTAAGACCGGATCTGGTTTTGGTAGACATTCAACTTGACGGCGATAAAACCGGCGTATACTTAGCAAAACAACTGGATAGCCTTGGCGTACCCTACATTTATCTTACCTCGCAAACCGACCCTCAAACCATTACCGAGGTGAAGCAAACCAAGCCCTTAGGGTATATTGTAAAACCTTTTACCGAAGCTGGTTTAAGGGGCAGTATTGAAATTGCATGGAGCAATTATTCACAAGAGGAGGACGATTTTTTGGTTTTCACTTCAAACAACATGACCTATAAGATCAAACAATCTCAAATTCTGTACCTGAAAGCTTTTGATAATTATTGCTATATTTTTACTAAAGATACCAAGTATTTAGTCCCAAAAACTTTAAAATACACTTCAGAAACTCTTACGGACCAATTCATAAAAACGCATCGTTCCTATATTGTCAATAGCTCAAAAATTACTTCTATTTCTTCAGATTTTGTTTTGTTGGATGTTATCGAGGTACCGCTTTCACAATCCTACAAAGAAACCATCCGGCAGTATTTCAAAAATTGAACGCTGGTTTACTCACTAAAAATAGTTGAGGTTTCACTAAAAAAACAGCCTTTTTTCTTTCACAGAAAATAGCTTTATAGAGCTATTAATCAAGTGGTTGATTTTGGATTCCCTATGATCAATTAATTCAAATCAAGCACAAACCTCAAAACCAACGTTATGAAAACAAAAGTACTTTTACTCCTTGTTTTATTGAACTTCAGTTTCAGTATAGCACAAGTAGGCATCAATACCACAGCTCCCGATGCCAGTAGTGAACTGGATATAACCAGCACCGACGGTGGCATTCTGATTCCTCGCATGACTCAAGTACAACGAGATGCCATTACAGCACCAGCCACAGGGTTGTTGATTTATCAAACCAATAATACTCCTGGATTTTATTACTATAATGGCTCAGCATGGGTGAATATAGCAGGTGTAAGTGATGCCGATTGGTTCATAGCGGGATCAACAAACATCCCGACAAACATCACTGATGACATCATAACTCTCGGAAATGTTACCATGGGAAATTCCCTTACCGGTGGCACTTCAAAGTTAAACGTTTATTCCAATGATGCTACGAGTAGTACAGTGCGTTTAGACAATAGTGGCGCCATAGGCTTAGAAAAAAAAGCGATAGAAATTACAAGCGGTTCTTTAACTGGCACAAATTCTGAAAGGTACATAGGTGTTTTAAGTTGGCATACTTCCAACAGTGCATTTTCACAAACAGGGTTTAAATCCGATTTCAACAATTTGAGCAGTGCAGGCTACTACTATGGCGTGAATAACGATTTTCAAGCTGGTGGCACTAATGGCTATCAAAGAGGTGTGTCCAATTATTTTGGAGGTGGCGAGGCGGCTTTTGGTGTTGAATCCCTTTTCCCCGGAGCCTTTACCTACTCTGGGACTACCTATGGTGTTTACAACTCATTGCAAAGTCAAGGCAATGGACAAAAATATGGAACTTTTAACAACATAGCCGGAACGGGTTCTGGAACAAAATATGGGACTTACAATAAGATTTTAAATACTTCGGGAGGGCTTCATTACGGAGTGTATAGTGACGTGGAAAAAGCAACAGGATACGCTGGTTATTTTATAGGAAGAACTTCCTTGGGCACTTCTCCTTCTGCTGGGCGCTACTTAATGCCTGCCACAGATGGAACAGCGGGCCAAGTAATTGCTACCGATGGTGCAGGAAACCTCTCATTTCAAAATGCCACCATAGATACGGATACAGATGACCAATTTTTAGATGATTTTAGTTTGACGGGAAACATTTTAAATCTTTCACTGGATGGAGATGGTGTTCCTACCCAACAACTCGATTTATCTTTATTTATGGATAATACCGATGATCAAACAATTGATTCGTTTGCGCTCATTGGAACCGATCTTCATTTATCTCTTGAAGACGATGGGCAACCAACACAAATCGCAGATTTATCCTCCCTAAATTCAGACGATCAAACGATTGACACGTTCAGCCTTGTTGGAACCACCTTGAACCTCTCCTTAGAAGACGATGGGCAACCCAACCAATCTGTCGATTTATCGTCTTTACAGGATGGTACGGGCACCGATGACCAAGCTATAGACGCCTTCAGCCTTATTGGAACCACTTTAAACTTGTCCTTAGAAGATGATGGACAACCCAACCAAACCGTTGATTTATCGTCTTTGCAGGATGGTACGGGCACCGATGATCAAACGATTGACATCTTCAGCCTTGT
>JAGQZG010000083.1 GCA_020435705.1 Mangrovimonas sp. | reverse complement strand
GGATAAGAAATTAGCTAAGGTTTTCCCAAAGATCCCTTATTTAGAGCAAGATTTAAAACATTTGATTTCAGCCGAAACCTGGAAGGAGATCTTAGCAGTTGTCAACAAGGAAAAGCCCATGGAATCTACGCTCAATAATTTTTACAAAAAGTAGCTTATAACGAAGAAAGGTATTGGCGTACATTTTTATCAATCCTAGATTCAATTGCTGAAACATCGGCTTTTTCAAAAGTCTCTCCGGTAATATTCTCGTAAAGTTCAATGTAACGCTCGCTAACACTTTCGACATAAGCATCGGTCATTTCAGGTACCGTTTGCCCCTCCTTGCCTTGAAAGCCATTGGCAATAAGCCATTGGCGTACAAATTCTTTGGAAAGTTGCTTTTGAGGTTCCCCTTTGGCTTGGCGTTCTTCATACCCCTCTGCATAGAAGTATCGAGACGAATCGGGCGTATGGATTTCGTCTATCAAAACAATCTTACCTTCTTTTGTTTTTCCAAATTCATATTTAGTATCAACCAATATCAAGCCTCGTTTTGCAGCAATCTCCGAACCTCTTTGGAACAGTTTCTTCGTGTAATCTTCCAATACGAGATAATCTTCCTCTGACACTATGCCCCGCTTTATTATATCCTCACGGGAAATGTCTTCATCATGATCGCCCATTTCAGCTTTGGTTGCTGGCGTAATTATGGGTTGGGGAAATTTATCGTTCTCTTTCATGCCTTCGGGCATGGCAACACCACATAAAATTCTTTTCCCGGCTTTGTATTCTCGTGCAGCATGGCCACTTAAATATCCTCGAATGACCATTTCTACCTTGAAAGGCTCACACAAATGTCCAACCGCCACATTAGGATCTGGAGTAGCCAATAGCCAATTGGGCACCAAATCTTCGGTGGCTTTCATCATACTGGTGGCAATTTGATTTAGGATTTGGCCTTTATAGGGGATTCCTTTGGGCATCACTACATCAAACGCACTCAAACGGTCGGTGGCAACCATAACCAGCAAGTCGTTTTTAATATTGTAAACTTCCCTAACCTTTCCTCTATAGACATGGACTTGTCCCGGAAAATCGAAATCTGTATGTGTAATGGTATTCAACATGTAATTTTAATCTCTATTCTCAATATTCTTGTAAGCTGCGATAATCTTTTTAACCAACTTATGGCGAATCACATCCTTGTCATCCAAGAATACAATGCCTACACCTTCTACATCTTTCAGAATAAGTAAGGCTTCCTTAAGTCCGGAAATGGTTCGTCTGGGTAAATCAATTTGCCCTGGATCGCCCGTTAAAAGGAATTTGGCGTTTTTCCCCATACGGGTCAAGAACATTTTCATTTGGTTATGGGTGGTATTCTGTCCTTCATCCAAAATCACAAAGGCATTGTCTAAGGTTCTCCCACGCATGAAAGCCAAAGGCGCTATTTGAATGGTTCCATTTTCAATATATAACGCCAGTTTTTCCGCAGGTATCATGTCGCGCAAAGCATCGTATAAGGGCTGCATGTAAGGATCCAATTTCTCTTTCAAATCACCTGGGAGAAATCCTAGGTTTTCGCCCGCTTCAACAGCTGGACGTGTTAAAATAATACGTTTAACCTCCTTATTTTTCAAAGCTTGCACGGCCAAGGCAACCCCCGTATAGGTTTTTCCCGTACCCGCAGGGCCAATGGCAAACACCATATCATTCTTCCTAATGGCTTCTACTAACTTTCGCTGATTTACCGTTTCTGCCTTGATCATTCTGCCACCAACGCCATGCACTAGTACATCTCCGCTGTTGCCAGCAGTTCTGTAATCGTCACTCGTATGACTGGTCAAAACGCGCTCAATGGCATTTTCATCTAGTTTGTTGTAATCTCCAAAATGTTTGAGCAGCATGGTGAGCTTTTTATCAAATTCCTCTAGGATTTCTTCTTCACCAAAGGCTTTAATCTTATTACCTCGTGCTACAATTTTAAGTTTAGGGAAGTGTTTTTTCAGAAGTTCAATATGGCTGTTTTGTGCGCCAAAAAATTCTTTGGGAGTGATCTCCTCCAGTTCAAAAACAAGTTCGTTCAAAAGCGATGCGATTTAGTTAAATTAATCTCTATACTTTTATTAGTTTTGTGGAAAACAAACCGAGAGGTCTGTTCGTTTTAATTACAAAATTAACCGAAAAATACCATAACAAGTTTGCACTTCAAAGGGAAAAACAAATTAGTTTTCAACAGTTGGATTACAAACTTTTTCTAGGCTCTAAACCCTTAAATGTATCAACAATAGTACATGGCAATTATCACACTAACTACCGATTTTGGTGAGAAAGACCACTTTGCGGGCGCTGTAAAGGGAGCCATTTACAGTGAATTCCCGGAGCTTAAAATTGTTGATATCTCCCACTCCATTTCGCCGTTCAACATCATGGAAGCTGCTTATGTTATTCAAAATGCCTACAGCAGTTTTCCGAAGGGAACCATACACATTATAGGTATTGATTCTGAATTGAGTCCGGAAAACAAGCACATTGCAGTGAAACTGGACGACCATTTCTTTATCTGTGCCAACAATGGCATCATGAGCATGTTGTGCAGCGAAATTGCACCCGAAAGAATCGTGGAAATCAACATTCACGATAAAATTGAAAGCAATTTCCCTGTCTTGGATGTGTTTGTTAAGGTCGCTTGCCATATAGCCCGTGGCGGCACATTGGACGTTATTGGGAAAGTGATCACCGAAATAAAACCCATTAGGAATATAAAACCTTATGTAAACGATGACAAAACCCAGATTATGGGCACCATCATCTATATAGACAATTACGGGAACGTGGTTTCCAATATAAGAAGAAATTTCTTTGAGAATGTGCAAAAAGGACGGCGCTTTGAAGTGCGTGCCCGAAGTTTTAAATCGCAAATCATTAATGAGAAATACAGTGATTTCATAAACTTTACCGTCCCTGAAGAAAAACGCCACGATGTAGGAACTGGCTTGGCGGTTTTTAACTCCTCCGGTTATTTGGAGATTGCCGTTTACAAGAGTAATCCACAAACTACCGGAAGTGCCTCGTCCTTGATGGGGCTGAAAATAAACGACACCGTTACCGTAAACTTTTTTAAAGATTAGCGTATGTTTGTAAGAATTGTGAAAATGAGTTTCCATGAGGATTTAGTAGACCGGTTTTTGGACAATTTCAACCAAAACAAAGCAGCCATCCGGTCGTTTGAAGGTTGTAAACTACTGGAGCTTTACAGGGATAAAACCAATGCCAACCAATTTTTCACCTACAGTTATTGGGAGCATGTAGACGACCTTGAAAACTATAGAAATTCTGAGCTCTTTAAAAAGGTATGGTCCGAAACCAAAGTGCTCTTTAATGCCAAACCCGAAGCTTGGAGCGTTGATAAATATGAAAGTTTAGTTTAAATGTTTGCTATATTAAAAAAGGAAATAAACGCTTTTTTTGCCTCGCCAATAGGGTATTTGGTGGTCACCGTGTTTTTATTGCTCAATGGCCTTTTCTTGTGGTTGTTTAAAGGCGAATTCAACATTTTGGATAATGGTTTTGCTGAGCTTACTCCCTTTTTCACCTTAGCACCGTGGATTTTGCTTTTTCTTATACCTGCGGTTACCATGCGCAGTTTTAGTGATGAAAAAAAACAAGGCACTTTAGAACTTTTACTGACTAAACCAATTAAAAAGATAAACATTGTTTTAGGGAAATATTTTGGAGCCTTCCTACTGATTCTCATTGCGCTCTTGCCTACGTTGCTTTATGTCTATTCGGTGAATCAATTGGGGAATCCCGTGGGTAATTTGGACTTGGGAAGCACACTGGGTTCTTATTTTGGCTTGCTGTTCCTTATTGGTGCCTACACGGCTATAGGAATCTTCACTTCTACCCTTTCCAATAACCAAATTGTTGCTTTCATCGTTTCGGTATTTTTATGCTTTTTCTTCTACTATGGGTTTAATGGGATAGCCGATTTGCTTTCCAGTGAAAGCGTGTCGCAACTGGGTATGGATGCCCATTTTAAGAGCATGAGCCGTGGGGTTATTGACACCCGAGATGTTCTGTATTTTTTGAGTCTTGCCTTGGTTTTTATTTTCCTAACGGTAGTTCAGCTAAAAGAAATAAAAACATTCAGAAAAACTTGGCTACATTTCCTGCCTTTGCCACTAGGTTTAATTATATTGAATTTAGTAGCACAATCCTATTATGGCCGTTTTGATTTGACTTCAGACAAGCGCTATACTTTAAGTGAAGTCACTAAAGAAATTGTTTCCAAAGCCGAGTCGCCAATTATCATTGATGTGTTTTTGGATGGTGATGATTTTCCTTCTGAAATACGGAAACTGCAAACCGAAACCCGCCAACTATTGGAGGAGTTTGCGGCACAAAACAAGCACATCAACTTTCAATTTTTGGATCCTTTAAAAGATGAAACCACCAAGGATCAGAATATCCAGAGCTTAACCCGAAGAGGTTTAATGCCTATGCAGTTGAGTGTTAAGGAAAGTGGCAAAACCAGTACCAAGGTTATTTTCCCTTGGGCTCTAGCCAGTTTTAACGAACAAACGGTCATTATCCCGCTTATTAAAAATAAACTTGGAGAAGGTCAAGACGAAATGGTAAACAACTCCGTGCAGCATTTGGAGTACGCCTTTGCTGATGGCATTAGCAAACTAGTTAATAACAAACAAAGGAAAGTAGCCATTTTAAGAGGTAATGGCGAATTGGACAATGCCCATTTGGCCGATTTCCTCAAAACCATAAGAGACTATTACTACATTGCGCCATTTACATTGGACAGTGTTGCTGTTAATCCGCAAAAAACACTCACCGAGTTAACGGATTTTGACCTTGTCATAGCAGCAAAACCCACCAAACCTTTTTCAGAAGAAGAAAAATATGTGTTGGATCAATATGTTATGAATGGTGGGAAAAGCCTTTGGCTCATGGACGAGGTAGCTATCGATATGGATAGCTTGAATGCCAATGGAAAAAGCTATGCAATTCCCCTGGATTTAAATTTGACCGACTTCTTCTTTAAATATGGTGTGCGCATCAATCCCGTGTTGGTAAACGACCTTTATTCTGCCAGAATAACTTTAGCAACGGGTGAAGGCAGCCAGGCACAGTTTAGCGATTATCCATGGTTTTATTCACCTTTGGTAACCAGTGACAATCAGCACCCCATTGTGAATAACATCAATTTGGTGAAATTCGATTTTGCCAATCAAATAGATACCCTCAACCAAAGCAATAATTCGGTGAACAAAACAGTGCTATTGCACAGTTCAATTCTGTCCAAAGTTGATGGTACACCAAGGGAAATAGATTTGGCCATGGTCATGCAAGAACCCGACCCCAAAGAATACACCAATGGGTATATTCCGCTAGCCGTTTTACTTGAAGGCCAGTTTACTTCAGTATACAAAAACAGAGTGAAGCCCCTAGATTTGAAACCAACCAAAGATGAAAGCGTTCCCACAAAAATGATTGTAATTTCAGATGGTGATGTGATAAAAAATGAGGTTAGTCGCAACGGTCCCGAAGAGCTCGGATTTAATAAACGAACGGGACAACTTTACGGAAACAAGGAATTTTTACTGAATGCGGTGAATTATCTGCTTGATGATAACGGACTTATAAACATTCGCAGTAAACAGATACAGATTGCCTTTTTGGACCATGAAAAAGTGGCCGCCGAAAAAACTAAGTGGCAACTGCTTAACATCCTGCTACCCTTAGGATTATTGGGACTTTTTGGTTTGGCCTTCAATTTTATAAGAAGACGTCGCTATGCGGCCTAAATGTTAATAAGTTTGTTTCCTTTATTAATAGCTTTAAAATATATTTGTAAATCATTTAAAACAGAGCTAACAACACAGAAATGAAGTTTATAGTTTCAAGTACTTATTTATTAAAACAATTACAGGTTTTGGGCGGTGTTATTAACAGTTCAAACACCTTACCCATCCTAGATAATTTTTTGTTCAATCTGGATCATTCATCACTTACTGTTTCGGCAAGCGATTTGGAGACTACCATGGCTGCCAAACTTGAAGTAGATAGTGACAGTTCTGGGAGTGTTGCCATTCCTGCAAAATTACTTCTAGACACGTTGAAAACATTTCCAGAGCAACCGCTTACGTTTGTCATAGAAGATAACAACACTGTTGAAATAAGTTCAAGTTATGGTAAATATGCTTTGGCATATGCCGATGGCAATGAATTTCCAAATGCTGTCACACTAGAAAACCCTAGTACCACCACTTTGGAAAGCGATATTTTGGCTACCGCTATAAGCAAAACCATTTTTGCTGCCGGTAACGACGATTTGCGCCCTGTAATGAGCGGTGTCTTTTTTCAGTTTACCAATGACCACCTAACCTTTGTGGCCACAGATGCCCACAAGTTAGTGAAATACACCCGTGAGGATGTGAATGCCAGTCAGGCCGCAGAATTCATTATGCCAAAAAAGCCTTTAAACTTGTTGAAAGGCATTCTTGCAGGCAATGATGAAACAGTTACTATTGAATACAACGAGTCCAATGCCCGTTTCACATTTGACAATATGGAATTGGTTTGTCGCTTGATAGATGGAAAATATCCTAATTACGAAGCTGTTATCCCAAAGGAGAACCCTAACCGTTTGGTTATTGGGCGAAATCAATTCTTGAACTCTGTTCGTCGTGTGAGTATTTTCTCGAATAAGACCACACATCAAATCCGATTGAAAATTGCCGGTGCCGAATTGAATATTTCAGCTGAAGATATTGATTACAGCAACAAAGCCGAAGAGCGTTTGACTTGCGATTATCAAGGAGACGATATGCAAATAGGGTTTAACTCGCGTTTCTTAACCGAAATGTTGAACAACCTTAATTCCGATGAAGTTCAATTGGAAATGAGTCTACCCAACCGTGCAGGTATTTTAACCCCTGTAGATGGTCTGGACGAAGGCGAAAAAGTAACCATGCTGGTTATGCCAGTCATGCTTAATCACTAAAAACCAGATAACATATAGAAAAGCCCACCAAATGGTGGGCTTTTTTTATCTCTTTGACATATAAAACTAACTAACTAATAAAATTAAGAGATAAAGGGTAAGATGGTAATTCGCCGTTACTTGCTTTAATGGCGTTTATAATTGGATATATTAAAGACAGAATGCCCAATATGATTAAAAAGATAATTCCGAGGCCAAATAAAAATATTAAAGGCACGCACACGATAGCCGCAATAATCAAACTTAGCTGAAAGTTTACAATACGCCTTCCATGCTCATCCATTTGATAAACCTTATCTTTTTGGGTAACCCAGATAATTAAAGGAACTATCAAACCACCAAACCCTGTTAAGGCTGTCAATAATTGACATAGATGGGTGATTACCAATAGTTGTCTGTCTTCTCTCATCACAATATTCATGTTATCAATTTTTGATTACATCTATTTGACGCAGAAGCTGTTGAAATGTTACAATTATTCCATGTTTTTTAGAAGACCAAAACAGAGTCCATCAATAGCACCTGAATTACTATTGAATGCAGATACATTGGAAAGAATTATCAATCCTATTTTGTTTTCAATATCCAAAGCCATTGATGACGAATAACCTCCAGTACCTCCGTTGTGCCATACATAATTTGCACCCGACTTTGCCTTAATTAAATGCCAGCCTAACCCCATATCCATATAGTCATTTACAGTAACCGTTTTCTGTCTGGTTAACTTGAGTTCTTCGTAGGTATCATCAAATTGAGCTTGTGCAAATTTTGAAAGGTCTGCCACGTTGGAAAAAATTCCGCCGGCACCAACTAAAACATCAAAGTCCCAATTAGATGTTTTACTTCCATAGGCATCAAGCCCAGTTATCAAGCTGTCTTTAATACTCTGTCTCTTGGTGGTTGAATTAAGCATGCTATACCTTGTAAAAATATACTTTTTAAGTAGCTCTTCATAAGATATCTTGGATTTTTTGGTAAGTATATACCCCAAAAGTCCAGCCCCTAAATTGGAATATTCCGATTTGGTACCAGGCCTATTATCAAGTCTTATTTTTTTAGCCAGATAGGTTTCCAACCTAGTAGCATCATAATTTTTATATGGATTTTGGGGATTAATGAAACCCTCAAAATTTGTTGGCAATCTTGGCAATCCAGAAGTGTGATTGGATAACTGCTCTAACGTAATGGGCACTTCAGTAGTAATGTCAAAATCAAAAAACTCTTGTATGGAATCATTTAGCCTGAGTTCATTGTCTACTACAAATCGGGCTAAAAGCGTAGACGTAAAAACTTTGGTTATGGATCCTATTTCAAAAATAGCTTTACTGTTTTCATAATTTCCAAGAGTGTCATTCTCTCTTTTAACACCATAAAAATAAACCGTGTCATTCTTTAAAAAGGCAATTGAAAGCTCAGTGTTATTAGGAAATACTTTGGCTTTCTCAAAAATTAAATCTACTTGTTCCTGAGTGATTCCATTATCTATTTCAAGCAGATTTACCGCATCCTTTACTTGTCCATGAGAACAATAGAATACAAAGATAGTGATTAGAAAAACAAGGATTCGTTTCATTAATGCGGCAATTTATTCTTCAACAACCCATAGATAAAAGTCCCCAATAACGCTCCCAAAATAACAATGAGTAGCGAAGGAAATCCTGCACCCACCAATACAAACATGGGCCCAGGGCAAGCTCCTGCCAAGCCCCAGCCTAACCCAAATAGGACGCCTCCAAAAAGATAACTATAGAGCCTTCGTTCTTTAGGTGGCAAATTAATGGGAGTACCATCAAATGCTTTCAACTTAAATCGCTTTATCGCTTGTATTCCGATGGCTCCCAAAACAACTGCCGAACCAATGATACCATACATATGAAAAGCCTTGAACTGGAACATTTCAAAAATCCTGAACCATGAGGCTGCCTCGGATTTGTACATCACAACACCGAAGAAAAAACCAATCACTACATAAAATAGATATTTCATCATCTTAGAAAATTAAAGGAAACACTAAATGAACCATGATCAACCCCCCAATAAAGAAACCAATCACGGCCACAAGGGAAGGTAATTGAAAATTACTCAAGCCGGAAATACCGTGTCCTGACGTACAACCACCGGCATAGCGGGAACCAAAGCCAATTAAAAACCCACCTGCTAACAACAGTACTATGTTTTTGGGATCAAGATTTTTCCATGAAAACAGTTCAGCAGGCAAAAAATCTTTACCAGCTTCCGAAAACCCATAAGAATCCAATTGATTGACAACCTCGGGATTGAGGTTGACCTGAAAATTAGGTTCCACTAAATAGTTAGCGGCCAAAAATCCACCCAGGATTGCCCCTAAAACAACCATGAGATTCCAACTTTCTGATCTCCAGTCGTAATTAAAAAAAGTAGAGAATTTCCCAGCTCCAGCTATAGAACACAAAGTTCTCATATTGGATGATATCCCGAATTTTTTTCCTGCAAAAATGAGCAGGAACATAATAATAGCAATCAATGGCCCTGAAACATACCATGGCCACGGTTTTAAAATAATTTCCATACCTGACTTTTAAACAAAAATAAAGCTTATTTCAGGATATGGAAATTATTCCATCAATTTAGTAGGTTAATCTTTTACCCCCAATTTCTCCAAAATGGTATCCATTAGGCACCACTTGGTCAAGGAAGATTGTAGAAGGTTGGCTCCAACAAACGCCGTAAACCACAACCAATTCTCATTAACATAGATTGCCAACAGTAAACTCACCAATATAAAGGTGCCCGCAATCCCTCTAACTATTCTATTTTTCATACTCCTATTTTTATAATGATTTCTCTATTTGTAAAGCGGCCACATGAATGTGTGACAGGCTCTCTTGTTTAGCGTTAAACTTTTCGACGCGTTTATAAATATCTTCCACACATTCGCACTCTATAAACACTGTAAAAAGTAACGAATTAAACTCCGGACGGCTGGAAACAAACCAATTGTCCAAATTGCCATCGCTTTCGTTTTTATAGCCCCTTACCTCTTGATAAGAGAAGGCTTTGACTCCAGAATGATTCAAGATGTTCTTAACATCGTTTTCAAATTCCTGAATAGCTGTAATTAATAATAGTTTCATGTTTCTACTTTTTAAAAGTGATTATTCGGTGTCTTCCACTTCTTTATTATGCTCCCATTTTTTCTTCTCGGTCATATAATAAATGAGCGGAATCACTAACAAGGTTAATAAGGTTGAAACAATAGCTCCAAATACTAGCGAAATAGCCAACCCTTGGAAAATTGGATCAAAAAGGATGATAACGGCCCCAATCACCACGGCTCCAGTTGTTAACAGAATAGGTGTGGTTCGCACGGCACCAGCTTCAATAATGGCTTGTTTTAATGGAATACCTTCATTTAATCTAATTTCTATAAAGTCAATCAACAGTACCGAATTCCTTACCATTACCCCTGCCAAGGCAATCATACCAATAAAAGAGGTGGCAGTAAAGAAAGCTCCCAATAGCCAGTGTCCAAAAACAATTCCTATCAAGGATAAAGGTATGGCAACCATCATAACAATAGGTGTTTTGAAGTTTTGGAACCAACCAACGATAAGCATGTAGATAATGATGACAACTACCATAAAAGCGGCTCCTAAATCCCTGAATACTTCCAAGGTAATCTGCCATTCACCGTCCCATTTTACAGTAAAATCATTCTCACTATCTGGTTGGTTCATATAAAGCTCATTAACTGTGTATCCTTTAGGAAGCGTCATTTCCTTGAGCTTTTCTTCCATGCCTAAAATGGCATACGCCGGGCTTTCCAAACCTCCAGCCATGTCGGCCAAAACATAGACCACCCGTTTTTGATCTTTTCTGTAGATGGTTTTTTGCAAGGTATCTTGTTTGACTTTTACCAGATCACTTACGGGTAC
>JAGQZG010000082.1 GCA_020435705.1 Mangrovimonas sp. | reverse complement strand
GGCAATGAACCCTTCACCTATAAACCCAAAAGTACTAAACATGGCGTGTATACCATGTTGGTGAATGGCCAAGTAGAGATTGCTTCAGAAACGTTGAATACCAGAGATGCCATTGGAGTTTCTGAGACTGAAGGCTTTACAGTTAGTCCTAAAGAAGATTCTCAATTATTATTCATAGAAGTTCCTATGGAATTTTAATGATTGATGGTTAATAGCGAAAAAGCAGTCTTAGGGCTGCTTTTTTTATGCGGAAAAAAGCACGATATTTGTGTTTCCTAACTAAGAATAGAATAATTATGGCAATGAATAAAAATACAGTCTTGGCTTGGGCCACGACAATAATGATTGTGGTTGGAATAGGCTTGATAGCTTTGGGAGCTTTTCGATATGACGATGTAGCCGGTTGGGGCTTTGCATCGGTTGGCATTGGCTTTTTTGCTATTGCCTGGGTGTTTAATGCGCTTAAAGGGCGTGTCTAGTTTTCATAGCTGTTTTCAACGTTTCACCTTAAATCTTTAATTAAAGTATGAGCGACGATAAAAAAATAATCTTCTCAATGACTGGGGTTACCAAGACCTACCAAGGAGCGCAAACACCAGTAATCAAAAATATTTATCTCAGTTTTTTCTATGGTGCTAAAATTGGAATTCTCGGTTTAAACGGCTCGGGAAAGTCCACATTGCTTAAAATTATAGCTGGCATTGACAAGAATTATCAAGGCGATGTTGTTTTCTCCCAAGACTATTCTGTGGGGTATTTGGAACAAGAACCAAAACTGGACGACACGAAAACCGTTTTGGATATTGTGAAGGAAGGCGCTGCCGAAACGGTCGCTATTTTGGAAGAGTACAATAAAATAAACGATATGTTTGGTTTGGAGGAAGTCTATAGCGATCCAGATAAGATGGAAAAGCTCATGAACCGACAAGCCGAGCTTCAGGACAAGATTGATGCCTCCAACGCATGGGAATTGGACAACAAGCTTGAAGTTGCAATGGATGCGTTGAGAACTCCTGAGCCTGATAAGAAAATAGGGGTTCTTTCTGGTGGTGAGCGTCGTCGTGTGGCTTTATGTCGCTTGCTTTTGCAAGAACCGGACGTTTTACTATTGGACGAGCCTACCAACCATTTGGATGCCGAATCCGTACATTGGTTGGAACATCATTTGGCACAGTACAAAGGAACCGTTATTGCGGTAACACATGACCGTTATTTCTTGGATAATGTAGCGGGTTGGATTCTTGAGTTGGATAGAGGTGAAGGGATTCCATGGAAAGGTAACTATTCTTCTTGGCTGGATCAAAAATCCAAACGTTTGGCGCAAGAACAAAAACAAGCCAGTAAACGTCAAAAAACCTTGGAGCGAGAGTTGGACTGGGTTCGCATGGCACCAAAAGGCAGACAAGCCAAACAAAAAGCTCGTTTGAACAACTATGACAAACTAATGTCCCAAGACCAAAAGCAATTGGATGAAAAATTAGAGATCTACATCCCTAATGGCCCTCGATTGGGTACTAATGTGATTGAAGCGGTTGGGGTAAGCAAGGCTTATGGCGATAAATTACTTTATGAAGATTTGAATTTCAAACTTCCTCAAGCGGGTATTGTAGGGGTTATTGGCCCTAACGGTGCTGGAAAAACAACCATTTTCAGAATGATTATGGGTGAAGAAACACCTGATAAGGGTGAGTTTACGGTAGGAGAGACTGCTAAGATTGCATATGTAGACCAGAGCCATTCCAATATTGATCCAGAAAAAACCATTTGGGAAAACTTCTCGGAAGGACAGGAGTTGATCTTAATGGGAGGAAGACAAGTCAACTCCCGTGCATATTTAAGCAGATTCAATTTTTCTGGAAACGAGCAAAATAAGAAAGTGAAGCTGCTTTCCGGTGGTGAACGTAACCGCTTGCATTTGGCCATGACACTTAAGGAAGAAGGTAACGTATTGCTTTTAGATGAGCCTACTAACGATCTTGATGTAAACACCTTAAGAGCTTTGGAAGAAGGATTGGAAAATTTTGCTGGTTGTGCCGTGGTAATTTCACACGACCGTTGGTTTTTGGATAGAATCTGTACCCACATTTTAGCTTTTGAAGGCGATTCACAAGTTTATTTCTTTGAAGGAAGTTTCAGTGATTATGAAGAGAACAAAAAGAAACGGTTGGGTGGCGATTTAATGCCTAAGCGTATTAAGTATAAAAAACTTGTGAGATAATTTCTTAAACAAAAAGACCCGCCATTGGCGGGTCTTTTTGTTTATTCATAAAGGTGTCCATCTTGGAAGTCTTTATATCTTTTGTCTTTTTCATCATCAGAATCCAAAGGATTGAGCTTGCTTAAGCGATCGTTTTCTGCTTTCAGTTTATAGGTTTTGCGAATACCTAAAATAAGAAGTATTAGGAATACGGCAACGGTTATGGAAAGCATGGTGACAATGTCAATTTGTTCAATGAGGGCTAATCGTAAACATCCCATTGAGTAGAATGTAGTATTCATGTAGGTCAACTAAGTTTGGGTTAATAGCTTCACAAATATAAACTAATTTAAATAGCAACCAACTAAAAAATAAATATTTAACTCTTTGGATACCAATCTAATTGAATAACATCTATAGAGCTATCACCTTCATTTACAAGGGTTTTGAATTTGCCAACATCACTGAGTCCTTCAGTTCCGCGATAGTGATAAGGGTATACTTTTTTAGGTTTAAAATCCAAAACGGCACTGGCAGCACTTTCCACGGTCATGGTGTAAGGAAGGTTCATACACACGAAAGCAATGTCTATGTTTTCCAAATTTCGCATTTCTGGAATATCTTCGGTGTCACCTGAAATATAAACACGTTCTCCACCCAAAGTAAGAATATAACCATTGCCACGGCCTTTTTCATGGAATTTCAAGGCTTCCTCTCGTAGATTGTACATGGGTATTGCTTCAATAGCCACATCCATCATGGAATTTTTCAAGCTGATATCCTGACCGTTAGACATCACCGCCAAATTGAGGCCTAAGGAATCCGGGACTTGCGCTGCGACAGTTTTAGGAACTACAATGGTCATATTGGGCATATTGATCGCTTTTAAGGTATTCAAGTCAAAGTGATCACCATGAATATCGGTTACCAATACAATTTTTGGTTTTGGCATTCCTTCAAAGGCTTCGGCACCTCCAACCGGATCAACATAAATCACGGTTTTGTCGTATTCCAAAACCAAAGTAGCATGGCTTATGGGCGTAATTTTGATGTCTGAAGTTGTTTCTGGAAGGGAAGGCACTTCTTCAACAATAGAGTCGGTTTCCACCGTAGTCTCTTCAGTTTCTGTTTTTTTATCCGATTTACAGCTATGCAAAGCAACAGCTAGAATAACTATTAAACTTAAATATTTTTTCATGGGTTCTTGGTTTTCCTCTAAAAATAATCAATGTTGTCCAATAATAAAAGCTGTAACATTTTTTAATAATTTCCTACTCATAATTTAAAGCAGGATTAAGTTTTGAAAATCATAATTTTTAACGAACTTGTTATCCTTAAAATTTTGTCCAACTTATAAACTCACAACACATGTCTGATGAATTTGATTTGTTAGAAACCAATTCCAACGAAAAACAGGGAAAAGTAGATGTCAATTGGGGAAAAGCCATTGACCAAATGAAATCAAAATTGGCTCAGGAAGACGATCCTGAAGTGCGCCAAAAAATACTTAATGCCACACTGGACGATGTTGTGCACATGGCAGAAAAAGATAGGTCAACATTGTTGGATGCCATTAAAGACTTGACCGATTATCAAGATGAAGTTGGAATTATTTTCGAGAATTTTTCGTCTTTAAATGCTGATGAACAAAAAATAATAGACAATGCCATCAAGCGTTTGGAACGTGCCAAAGTCAAATTGGAGGAAGCCGAAAGTAAGCCAGATACCTGGTGGAATAACCTTTGGGGTAGAAAAAGTAAAATCCGTAATGCTGCGGAAGAACTCAAAGCGGCGCAAAAAGAACGGGACGATGCCGATACCAAAGCAAAAGCCATGTTTCAGCAACGTATTGAAAGTGCCGATATTCAAACCTTATTGAACGAGCTTTCCTTTAAGAGTCAAGCTGCTGTCAAACGTTTGAAAGACCGCGAAGTAGAGATCAAGGAAGTGGAGGACAGATTGCAGGACGCCATTGTTGAAGCTACTAAAAACCATACACGAGCACTTGAGAAAAAGAAAGAAATTGAAGCCAAACTGGAAGAAGAGTATGCCAAGCTGAAGCAAGCCAGACAAGCTTTGGAAGAGATTGTGGATAAACAATCTGCCGAATATGCTGAAGCCGTTGGCAAAGTCACCACTTTAGAGCAAAGCGTAGAAGAGTTGGAAGGCCTTAAAAACGCCTACACCACTCTAGCGGCCAGTAAAGACAGCTTTGTACACAAGCACAATTTAACTATCAAAGTATTGACTTCTTTGCGTAGCAACTTGCAAACACATCGCGCCAAGCTAAAAAGTGATACCGAGGAGCGTTTGAAATATTATGACGGTTATGTGATAGCGCTCAAGGCAAGAACAGATCAGGAATTTGCAGCTATTTTAGAGCATTTAGGTGTAAAAACCGATGAACACATTGGTGAAACCTTGGCTGCTATGCATACAGCGAGTGCCAAAGCACGTCAGGAAATGATGGACAACATTCCAGTGCACGAAAAAGTGATGCAAGGTGTGTACAGTAGCTATGCCGAAGCGTTACAGGAAATCCGAGAAAAGGATAAAGACATCCAAAAGAATTTCGCTGAGCGCTACGGAATTGATATGAAACAAATTTTTGAAGACTATTATAAAGCCGATGGAGCTAAACCTAATGGCGAACCAAAACCAGAAGGTGAGCCTAAACCAAAAGCGGACAGCGACGATTTATTGTCTTAAATCAAAAATAGGAACTTCGTTT
Source organism: Mangrovimonas sp. (assembly GCA_020435705.1). Lineage (GTDB taxonomy): Bacteria > Bacteroidota > Bacteroidia > Flavobacteriales > Flavobacteriaceae > HKST-UBA85. Next base: position 6,282 of record JAGQZG010000082.1, on the reverse strand, counting down.
ACGCTCAGTTAGCAAATTCGTAATTCGTAATTCAAAAATGATTGTCACCCCACTAGATTCTGCGGTACTTGATTCCAAAGAGCAATACGTCTTTTACCATAAGATGGTAGACTTTGCCCTAAAGGAACTCATTATGAGCATCTCGCAAAATCACTTATGTACCGAACAGGAAATGCTGGTATTCAAGCAATACTGTGATATTTTATTGTATTCTGTTGAAGCTATGCGAGTGAAGTACATGTATGATGAGGAAGACAATATGAAAGTAGATTTAACCGATTCGGGCTTTCCTAATTACATTGAGTTTAGATATCTGTACAACGATTTGGAACTGCGTAATGATTACTTGAACAAGTTAACAGGAGTCAATCAGTTGAAGGAAGAGTTTCTGGATACTTTACTTCGAAAAAAGCAATCGGTTAAAAAGCAAAAGCTTTTTCAGGCAGCATCTATTGTTTATTACACTTCGGTTGAGCAGAAATACATCTTTAACCGATTTGTTCAAGGTAAGATTTTGGAAGCGCCCATTACGGCCAATGGCAAGTACATGACTAGTTGGAGTTTTTATGACGTGGCTCATAACAGGCCATTCATTTGCTATATGTATTTTGATTATGATGGCAAGCGAATAGACAGTTACAAAAACCAAATTTATGAGGTATTGAAAACCGTAGCCGATAGGGATATGGATTTGGATACCATGGCCTATTCCATAGATAGGAAACTACCCGATGTTTTTCCAAAGCATTTAAAACGAATTGATTTAGGCCCTTTACACAATGTGTTTGCCAAGGATGAAAACGAAATTACCCATGTGATTTTGGAAAGTATCGGGAAAAAAGAGATACCTCTGGAATCCTATGCAATTTCAGTAAGAATTGATGAAGTGTATTCGGGCAGTGAATTCAAGGAAGGTAGTTTCTTTAGTAAACAAACCTTGCAAAAATGGAGCAAAGTGATTCACCAAAATTATGTATTTGCACCACATAGAATCATCCAAATGCTGTACAGCAAAACCCCGGATTTGATGAACAATTTGGCAAAAGCGCCTTTTCAAGTGAGTGGTATTGAAAGCAGTAGGCATTAACTTTAAATCATAGCTTGCTTTATAATAAAACGAAAATATCAAATTGGCTTATCGCTAAAAACGTAAAGCTTAAAGCATAAAAACAAATGCAACACAATTCAACATTTCCCATAAAACAAAATGAACTGGACATGCTTCGCGACGAAGCTACTTCGTATTTGAAAAGTGTCCAATGGGAACAAAGTCAGCGTGCTAAAAATAGAGAAAATGGAGGTAAAGACGATTCCATTCTGCTCTACCTTTCCCGGGCCAACAATGGAAACTCGACCGATTCCGTTTCGGTATCCAAAACAGTTTTGGAACTCAAACGACGCTTGTTGCCAGAATCCGTTGCCATTCCGCTTCATTTAAATGAAACCTTGTACGCTCTTCAAGAAGGGATTACACTGGGGTTGTGGATAAGGGATAGTTACTATGACGCTTCGGGACTTTCGGGATTAAGCGAAAGAAAATCGGCTTTGGATAACTCAGGAAAACGGGAATATGAAAGCAAGATGCAAACAGCTACTGCCTTTATGTTGTTTTCCATTGCCTATAAAATCCTACATGAACTGCGAGACATTGCTTCGGAAGATTTAAGCGTGATGAAGCAAAAGTTTGCTGGACTTCCTGAGGTGTCTCTATTGTCGCCCATGAAAGGGATTTCCTGTTGTCTTTTCTATTATGATAAATACTTGAGCCATCCGGAAATTGTTGGCAGTGACAAGGATGTAGCCGATTTTACCTCGGTTTATTTTGAAGCTTTAATTAGTGAAATACAACAGCGCAAAGCCACTTTGGAATACACGGAAACCATTGTAGATAGAACCTACAAACTGGAAAATTCCGATTTTGCAGTGTCTGGTTGGGAAAATGTTTTTGCCGGTGCCGCCAAGAGTGTGGAATTCAACAAAATCCAATTTGAGCAGATTGTTGGTAACCGAGATGCCAAACACTTTGCCCGCCGTTTGACCGAGCGTTTACTCAGTTATGATTTCGTGGCCAAGAAAAATCCGTTTCAGGAATTGGGTGGTTTTATGCCCGTATTTATGGGATATGGTATTCCAGGGACTGGGAAAAGTATGCTCATTGCAGCTATTGCAACCCGCTTGAAAGCACATTGTGATGCGCTTGAATTGCCGTTCTTGTTCCATCCTATGCCAGATACGCTAATCAGTACCTTTCAAGGTGGTTCAGCGGAAAAAATGGTTGAGTGGATGAAGCCTTTACAAGACCCAACCAAGCTTATTTTTGCACCTATTGACGATGCTGAAAATAACCTTCAGGAACGAACCGCCCAAGGCGTTTCGGCAGGTGTGAAGGAAGTGATTGGAGTGTTTCTTCGGTATACAGAAGGAGCCTATGCCGTGAACTACGGTAACAGTTCCATAGGTTTGTTTACCAACTTGCCCGAGATGCTGGATAAAGCGGTTATTTCCCGTGTGCAAGGACGTTTTAAGATTGATGGCGCTAGAACCGAACACGACTTTTTAGACCAGGACTATTTGTGGTGGAACAAGATTGAAAAAACATTGCCCAGTTTTGTTAACATGCAAGACCCTTCTGGATATAAGTATTTGGCAGATCAAGGGTTGGCCAAAAATATGGGCGATATCTTGAAATCTGTTGAAAAACCTAGTGAAGAGCGTGTTTTAGCTATTTACGATAGAGTGGAAGCCAAGCATAAAGCCAATGAACATGCTTTCTATGCTCAATTATATCTAGATATGCAAAAGGTATTTCCGTTCTTTTCGTCCCGTGATGTGCGGAACATACAATCGGCTATATCCTTGAGGTTAACCGATTTTGATTTGGAAGAAGACTGGTTTAATACTCCTGAGAAATACTTCAAAAAGGATTACGAAACCAAGTTCAACATGCTTCAGGAATTAATGCGTTCTAACATGAAAGGGTTGAATTTCTCTGAAATCCGCCGTCAGGAAGTGGTGCGTTATCTGGATAATGTGGCAACCATTGCCGATACCGATTTCAAACGGAAAGTAGACCAGCGCATTGACCAAATGGATGTGGAATTGGAAGCAAGGAAGAAATTTGAAAATGGAAGATAGGTTAAGAAATATCAAACATAATATTTTATCTGATGAATGGGCTACATTAGTTCGAGTAGATTATGATTATAAGTTTGAAAACGGGTACTGGAAACGGTTGTCCCGAGAAAGTTACAATAGAGGTAATGGTGCAGCAATTCTACTTTATAATAAAGAGAAGCATACCGTTATCATGACTAAGCAATTTAGAATGCCTGCATATGTAAATGATACTAAGGATGGCATGTCTATAGAAGTATGTGCTGGAGCTATTGATGAGAATGAGCCACCAGAAGTTTGTGTTATTCGTGAAGTGGAGGAAGAGGTTGGTTATAAAATACATGCTGCCAAGAAAGTCATGGAATGCTACATGTCGCCTGGAGCAGTTACTGAAAAGATGTATTTATTTGTTGCAGACTATGAGGATGATATGAAAATCACAAAAGGAGGAGGTCTGGATAGCGAAGATGAAGAAATTGAAATTCTGGAGTTGCCATTTGCCAAAGCATTGGCAATGATTGATAGTTTTGAAATTATAGATGCCAAAACCATTATGCTGTTGCAGTATGCACAGATTAATAATTTACTTTAAAATTTAAAGTCTTTTTCCTTGGAAAGGATTGAGCATAGGAACATGCAAAAACTAAAAGCAGCCAATTTATATTTAAGTGAACTCATTCCCATTAGCGGGAAATTGGTAGAGCGCTATAATCTGTGCTTGGAAAAGTTAGGCATTAAACCTACCAAGTTAACCGAGTTCTCTATTGATGGCATTGGTTGGAGTCCGGAAGTGGCTGAAGAAAAAAAGCAATTAAACTATTTGAGTAATGGTGAAGCCAATCAGCACGGAATTATCATTTCACCATTGCAAAAAGGAAAACCCGTATACACCCCTTTCCATACCTTTGATAGGGAAATGATGAAAGAGGTTTTCAAAACCCACGGAAGTAAAATCAATGATATCACCCGAGATTGTGCTATCTGTGTTGACTTTGATCAAGGAATAGATGTGTTTATTGAACCGATGGACATTTTGCGCTACGATAAGGTCACTATAAAGTTTGATCTTATCAACAATCTTGATGAAAAGCAGAAGGAACAACTTCAGCTTATAGAAAGATTCAATTCAGACAATAATTTTATTGACGTACAGCTACATAGTGAGTTGTTGGAATCAGCAAAGAAGTATGGCGATTTACGAAACCGTGATCTCCTTCTGGAACCCATTAAATTTTCAACCGATTCTTTTTATACCAAGGCTTTTGGTGGTGTTTACCTATTGAGAGGAGAAGATTTTATTTCAGATATTTTGGTTTTTGAAGACGATACTTGGTACAAAGAAGCTATCAAGAATACCATTTATGAGGGGTACATGTTCCATATTTCGCAACCTGAACTTATGGATAAACTCCGGAGTCACGATATTATTGAAGCCCATTTGAGTGTAGAAGTTACCACACCAAGATATCAGCGCATCAAGAAAGCCCTATTTGCTCGATTTCTGGAAAACACAGAGCATCCCATTAAAGCCATTTTGGATGATACTATGCTGTTTAAGAGTTATTTGAACAAATTGGACGTTGCGCACCTTAAGAAAGTGAATGGCTTGGAAATGTACTTGGAACGTTTGGAAAGAAGTAATGAATACAAAGTTGAAGACTTGGTAGATATAGATATGTACAACGCTTTGCACAAGCCTCATTCTTCACTCACGGCGAATCATCAGGATTTGATTTGGCAATTATTGGTAAATGTGTCGTCTTTGGATGTGCTCTATTTCTATTGGTATGACAAGGAACAGTTTTACAAAACTTATCAAACTTGGGACGAGTCCTTTAAAGATTGGGTTATTGAAGTGATTCGTAACAATATTTGATTAAAATAGACTAAATTTATAGGTGATCTGTCATTCCGTGCTTGATGCGGAATCTAAAAAAGATTAATGGATTTTGCATCCTAGTGCAGAAGAACAAAAACATAACAACCATGACCATAGAAATTATCATCTTTATCGCGGCTATTCTCTTTGGAGCCTTGCTTTACTGGCGTGAATCCAACGGCAATAAACTCTACCGGTTTTTTAACAAACTCATGTATTCCAAAGAACTTCAAATGAAACCTGATGATAAGACAGGATTTTTCTTTCAGCAGAAGTTTTTATTAAGGTTGGTATTCGTTACTGCTTTATTCTTAATAGCCATTGTGGTTACACGCTTTTTGGTGCCCATTGATGTGGCTACAATTTCCTTGTTTGCTTCCATGATTGTGGGGACGCTTTTAGGAACCTATTTGGCAGCCTTTATCTTTAAATCCAGCGATGTCATTGACGATAAGAGTGATGACTTAACCCATTTGGTAAAGGATACCATAGAAAAAGGGAAAGACTTTGTAGAAGATTTAAAAGCCAAGCAAGCTGAAAAAGGATCGGTTAATTCAGAAACCATTGAAAGTAAAGACGAACCTAAAGCATCGGAAGAGCCTAAGAAAAGTGCACGGGAACGCTTGAAGGATAAAGGCTTAATGTAATTCGATTAACATTTTAAAATGGGAATTAAAACCAGAAAAATAATGCTGATTGTTTCAATCATTTTATTGATTGCCCAACTAACCTTGGCAATTATAGAAAATGAATGGGGTTGGAGAGCTTTTCTGAACATTTTGGTGCCTATCCTACTCATTTTTAATTTCGCAATGCCTGTAAAGCAAGACAACAAACAAAATAAGTAATTATCATGCTTAGACTATTCTGGAAAAATAAGAGACCTACCGTTTTATTGTATCTTATTCTCATTATTTTACTCTTTGTGCTTCGGGACGATTATCAACCTTTTCTTTTATTCATCAGGAAATTTTTCTTCATTATTTTAGTTTGTGGAATCATTGCGTTTTTACTTATCAGGACTTTTAGAAAGACAGCCAGCACGGGAAAACGCATTGGTATTCTAGTCATATTGCTTGCTGTTTTTGGGTTGATTTATTACACGGGTTGGCAATTGAAGTTGTATGATTATATGAAGACCTACAATGTATTTCTTCATCTCAATAAAGTGGAAGTGAGCGAACTTCCCTTGACCCAAAATGAACGGATTCAACCTTTGCGGAATATCTATTCCATGGCCAATGAAAGTGTAGGAGAAACCATGGATGTGTCCTTGCCACATTTGGTGC
>JAGQZG010000081.1 GCA_020435705.1 Mangrovimonas sp. | reverse complement strand
AACAATTGGGTGTCGTTAAAATTTATAAATTAGAAGAAATTTTTGTCATGTCGATAAGAGAAAAAACTTCTGAAGAAACCCTGTTGCAGGAAGATGTTTCCAATCTTAACGAACTGGTGCTCTTCAATGACGATGTCAATACATTTGACCATGTAATCGAAACCCTCATTTATGCCTGCGACCACACGCCCGAACAAGCAGAACAATGCTCCATTATAGTGCATTACAAAGGAAAGTGTACAGTAAAAACAGGTGTTTTTGACGATTTGGAACCGCGCTGTACAATGCTTTTGGATGCTGGCCTGAGTGCTGAAATTATCTAATCTTTCTTTTTACAGGTATTAATGCCCAAAGGTACATACAGTGGGCAAAAGCTAACAAAGCTCGTGATTAGGAAAATAATGGCAAGAGCCATAAGTACATAGGCTAGAGTACCTTGAATAACATCAAAGTAATAAAGTAGAGCAATAGCAATAGCTACTAAAACTCGGAAGCCTTTATCTGCGGATCCCATATTTTTTTTCATAATGAAAGATGATTTTATCTTTCTAAGATACAAAAAATAGAATGTTTTCTTTTTTGAAAAGGAAATCTTTTTCTTTTGCGTGTATAAAATATTGCCTTATATTTGCACCCACAAAAATGGCCTCGTAGCATAACTGAATAGTGCACTTGATTACGGCTCAAGAGGTTGCAGGTTTGAATCCTGCCGAGGTCACAACTTCTGAATAATAATGAATAAAGAAGACCATTAAAACCCCTACGATTTGTGGGGGTTTTTCTTTTTGTAATTAGTCATAATTACCCAAAATCACCCATTTACATTTTTCCTCTTATTTTTGGAGTTGCATAATGCCCGCTATATGTAGAGGGTTTATTTAGTTATATTTCTGCTGGATTGACTTCATAAAGACATGTTAATTCTTTAATTCTTTCTTGTAAAATAAACTCTGTTGAACAGGCGGATGCCATTGTATAAATTGAATTTACCTTAGTTCAAAAATACTTAATAAAAACGAGCAAATGAAAAATCTGTGTGGGTTGACCTCCTAAGTATTTGGTACAGTCTATTTAAAGAGTTGTCTTGCGATTAAAAAAGCAGTGGACTTTTTCAGGGAATGTTACCGTGGTCTTTTCTAAATTTACTGATTTGGACACTATTTGTTGGAGAACTATTTCCAGTATATCATTTTTATGGAATGTGTCCCTATATTCTGGACGCACATCTTTGTTTTTGTAAAAACAAACATTGCCATCTGTAACGGTATCCTCTTCATAGGTAAGGTTATAAAATGTTGAAACCTCATGGATGAAACTGGGCCGTAAGTTTAAAAGGAGTAATTCTTCAACGGGATAAATTGAGCGATCGGATAAAGTAGTAAATATTTCTGCAATTTTTAATTTCATAAATATCTCAAATATATAAAATTTTTCACCCTTAGTTTCAGGATTTCTTGAGCTATTACAAGTCCTGTTCTCTTAAGCTCTTTGTTTGGAACACCGGAGGACAATCTGTTCAATTAAAATTTTCAACTCTTTTATACAGGATTATCTTACATTTTTAAAGGTTGTGCCAATTGTAATGTGCGAAAAAAAATTAATTCGGATATTTTTATCCTAATTATGATATTTATCATGTTTTATCCACATGCCAGAGGGTACATTTGTGTTAAATATTAAATCTATATATTTGTGTTAAATATTAAATCTATATTATGAAAACAACACTAAAACTATTAACGGTTCTACTTGTTTTGCTGTTTATCAGCTGTGGCGGCAAGGAAGAAAAAAAAGAGCCGTTTGATTACGGTAAAAAACCAACTACCTCAGAAAAGCCAGTTGAGAAAAAAGTTGAAAGTAAGGATTTGGCCTCTCAAAGAGTCGATTTGACCAATAAAGGAATAGGTCCAATTACTTCAATTGTTTTGGGAGAAGAAATAGATCAAGCAATGGTAGTTCATGGTTCAGATGTGTATAAAAAAATGTGCATGGCGTGCCATAGGCCCGATAAGAAATTTATAGGCCCTGCACCTAAAGGAGTTCTGGAAAGAAGAACGCCGGAATGGGTCATGAACATGATCTTGAATCCAGAGGAAATGGTGCAAAAAGACCCACTTGCCAAAGACCTCTTGGTTGAATTTAATGGCTCCCCAATGGCCAACCAGAATCTTACTGAAGAAGAGGCACGAGCAGTCCTGGAGTACTTTAGAACATTAAAATAAGTAGATTCTATGAACTTGGTCGGAAAATTTATATACGTTCTTCTAGGGATACTATTGTTTTCCTGTAAGAATGAAAGCAACAATAAAACGGTTGATAACAGTGCTATTGTTGAAAGCGCTTCTCAAAGTGAAAGAACAGGTCAGGCGTTTGTGATTGATGATGAGGGCAGACCAACGGTTTTAAAAGTTGCGATTGATTCGCCTAACCATACAACTTTAGTGGCAGCAGTTCAAGCCGCTCAATTAGAGAATGTATTGGTGAATGCCGGACCATTAATGGTGTTTGCACCTACAGATGAGGCCTTTACCGCTTTACCTGAAGGAACCCTGGAAAATCTGCTTAAGCCAGAGAACAAAAAAGCCTTGGCAAATATTTTGAAATACCATGTGACACCAGGTAATTATTCAAAAGAATTTTTGACAACCTTCGACCGGTTGGGACAGGCAAACAATCAATATGTGAAAATTGAAGTAATAAATGGAGAGCCTATGGTGGGAGGCGCAAAAATCTTGGCAAGTATTCCAGCAGGCAATGGAATTGTGCATGTAATTGACAAGGTATTGCTTCCTCCATCAAATGAATAGAAACACTAATTAAACCTAATAAGAAATGAAAAATATTTTAAAACCATTACTTGCTATTGGAGTATTCCTACTAGCATTTACAAGTTGTGACAATTCAAAAAAATCTGACTCAAGATCTGGTGCTTTAGCAGGTAATGTAGCTGAAAAAGTGTACGTGGCACCAGGGGAACACGACGAATTTTATGCGTTTGTTTCAGGAGGGTTCAGTGGGCAATTATCTGTTTATGGTTTGCCTTCAGGCAGACTTTTCAAAGTCATTCCTGTATTTTCTCAAGACCCAGAAAAAGCTTGGGGATATAATGAGGAAACCAAACCTATGCTAAACACATCTCATGGTTTTGTGCCTTGGGATGATGCTCACCATCCAGACATATCCCAAACACAGGGAGTTGTAGATGGTCGCTGGGTGTTTATTAACGGTAACAATACGCCACGTATCGCAAAAATTGATTTGACAACATTTGAAACTACTGAAATAATTGAGGTTCCTAATAGCGCTGGCAACCATAGTTCATCTTTTGTGACAGAAAATACCGAGTATGTAGTGGCTGGAACACGATTTTCAGTGCCTATTCCTCAAAGAGATATGCCAATCAAAGAGTATAAAGGGAACTTCAAAGGAGCTTTGACGTTTATCTCTGTAGATCCGCAAGATGGCAATATGGATATTAAGTTCCAATTGATTATGCCAGGTTTTGACTATGATTTGTCCCACCCAGGTCGTGGCAAATCCCATGGTTGGTTCTTCTTCACAACATATAATTCTGAGGAAGCTAATACATTATTGGAAGTAAATGCGTCACAAAATGATAAAGATTTTATTGCTGCCGTTAATTGGAAGAAAATAGAAGAATACGTAAATAATGGAGGCGGAACTAAGGTTCCTGCCAATTATGCGCACAATGTGTATGATGATGAGACCCATTCAGCTACTTCTACCATGAAAAAAGAAGTTCTAGTAGTCAATCCGGCTGAGGTTCCTGGAGCTGTATATTTACTGCCAACACCTAAATCTCCACACGGTTGCGATGTAGATCCAACAGGAGAGTACATTGTAGGTAACGGTAAGCTTTCTGCAAATCTAACTGTTCATTCATTTACAAAAATGCTTGATGCCATAGAAAACCAAAAATTTGCCGGTGATGCCTATGGTATTCCTATCTTAAATTTTGAAGACGTTTTGGCCGGGACAGTTGAACAACCAGGATTAGGGCCATTACATACTGAGTTTGATGATAAAGGAAATGCGTACACTACCTTCTTTATTTCTTCAGAAGTAGTAAAATGGAAAGTAGGTACTTGGGAAGTTTTAGATAGACAACCTTGTTATTATTCAGTAGGTCACTTAATGATTCCTGGAGGCAATTCACAAAAGCCTTGGGGAAAATATGTGGTAGCCATGAATAAGATTACAAAAGACCGGTATTTGCCTACGGGCCCTGAAGTAACCCAGTCGGCTCAATTATATGACATATCGGGCGATAAAATGGAGTTGTTATTGGATTTTCCAACTATTGGTGAACCACACTATGCGGCAGGGTGTCCAGCCGATTTGATTAAGTCACGCTCTAAAAAGATTTATAACCTGGAAGATAACAAACATCCATTTGCAGTTAAGAGTGAAGCTGAAACCAAAGTGGTGCGCGATGGCAATACTGTGCACATTTCTATGTCCATGATACGTAGTCACTTTTCGCCAGATAATATAGAAGGTGTGAAAGTGGGGGATAAAGTGTATTTCCATGTAACTAACCTTGAGCAAGATTATGATGTGCCTCACGGCATCAGTATGATTGGAGCAAACACATCCGAATTGCTAATCATGCCCGGTCAAACCGAAACATTCCTTTGGGAGCCAAAACAAGAAGGCGTATGGCCTTTCTATTGCACAGATTTCTGTTCGGCTTTGCATCAAGAAATGCAAGGCTATGTGAGAGTTTCGCCAGTAGGATCCAATACTGAATTGAAGTGGTCCTTAGGAGAAGAAATTGAATAAAGGTTCATCAGTTAGGAGAATTTTAGTGTTTGTTTTCCTATTAAAAAGGCGAGAGCAAAATGTTCCGCTCTCGCCTTTCTTTAAAACACTAATTAATATCTAAATACCATGAAAAAGTCAAATATCATTATGTTGGTTGCAGCTTTGCTGCCATTGGGGCTGTTTTTGTTTCCATTATGGAAAATCACTTTGGAAGCCCCCCAATATCCTATACCATTAGGGATGTATATATACATTAATGACTTTTCTGATGCTAACCCCCATGACATCAAGAACATTAATTTAATGAACCATTACGTAGGTATGAAATATATTCCAGAAGCCATTCCTGAGTTCAAGATATTCCCAGCGGGTATTATTATTACAAGTATTTTAGGTTTGCTAATTGCTTTTAAAGGAAATTATAAATGGTTTTTATTTTGGTTTATTTTAATGCTCGTCTTAAGCACAGCAGGCTTGTATGACTTTTATCTTTGGGAACACGATTATGGACATACCCTAGATCCTAAGGCCATTATGAAGTTCACCAATCCTGATGGGACACAAATGGGTTTTCAACCTCCTTTATTTGGTACAAAACACATCTTGAATTTTACAGCACATTCGTACCCGCGTTTAGGAGCCTATTTTTTGGCAATGGGTATTGCCGTTTCCTTTATAGCCTTTCTATTTGGTAGAAAACAATACAAAAAGCTTTTTGCTAAATAGAAACAACCAAACACTAAAACACTAAAAATGAAAAACGCCATACGTTTTCACGAACATTTAATCAATATAAGTGTTGTGAGCAAAACATTAAAGCATTGTATTTTCTTCTCTTTCCTTTTCTTGTTCTTAGGATGTAATGTAAAACCGAAGCCGATAGATTACGGTAGTGATGGCTGCCATTTCTGTAAAATGACCATTGTAGATAAGGTTCATGCCGCCGAAATTGTCACCAAGAAAGGAAAGGTTTACAAATTTGATTCAACCGAATGTATGATTCATTTTATGGATGCGTTTGATCCTAATGAAGTCTCATTATATCTTTCCAATGATTATACAAATCCGGAAACATTGATAGATGCCACTATGGCAACATTCTTAATAAGTAAAAATGTTCCTAGTCCTATGGGAGCCTTTCTGTCTGCTTTCAGTTCAAAAGCTGAGGCCGAAAAGATAAAAGCTGAAAAAGGTGGAGACCTCTACACTTGGAAACAGCTACTGATTCGTTTTAAGAACTGAAGTTATGAGAGCCAAGCTTGTCTTATGGGTCTTGATCTTCATGACCTATTCAGGTATTTCCCAAACTATTGAAGTGTGTTCAACCTGCAGGATTACTTCGTTGAGCCAAGGTATTGCTATGGCAAATCCAAAGGATACCATTGTTGTGAAAAAGGGAACATATCTTGAGCATAATATTAAAATAGATAAACCTTTAGTGATCGTTGGTAATGACTATCCAGTAATAGATGGGCAGTTTAAAGGAGAGGTTATGACAATAATTTCTGATGGCGTAACGATTGACGGCCTTTTTATTATAAACGTAGGGACGAGCTACACAGAAGATTATGCGGCCATCAGGGTTAAAAAAAGCAAAAACTTTGTCATTCAAAATGTCGTGTTGGAAAAATTGTTTTTTGGTATCTATTTAGAGAAATCCAGTTATGGAAAAGTGTATCATAATAAAATTGTGGGAGATGCCAAGGAAGAGTATAATTCTGGTAATGGTATTCAATTATGGTATAGCAATCACATTGAGATTGAACACAATTATGTGGTGCACGTTCGGGATGGTATTTATTTGGAATTTTCTGATGATTGTCTCATCAAGAACAATGTGAGCTCCATGAACCTGCGTTATGGGTTGCATTTCATGTTTTCCAATAACGATATTTATAAGAATAATACATTTGAAAACAATGGGGCTGGGGTTGCGGTTATGTTTTCTAAAAAGATTAAAATGCTTAATAACATATTTAGGGAAAACTGGGGTACGGCTTCTTATGGCCTGCTTTTGAAGGAAATTAACGATGCCGAAATAATTGGAAATACGTTTGAAGAGAATACAATAGGAATTAACATAGAAGGTTCCAATAGGATTGTTTACAAGCACAATAACTTCATTAAAAACGGATGGGCAATAAAGGTTCGTGGCGCAACCTATTCCAACCATTTCATTGAAAACAACTTCTTGTACAATTCCTTTGATTTGGCTTATAACAGTAAAGTGAATGATAATAGCTTTGATATGAATTTTTGGAGTAACTACACAGGGTATGACCTCAATAAAGACGGTATTGGAGATGTGCCCCACAGACCTATCAAGTTGTTTTCATATATAGTGAACAAAACCCCTGAAACCATTATTTTGCTACGCAGCCTATTTATTGATGTTATTGATTTTTCCGAAAAAGTGTCACCTGTTTTCACGCCCGATAATTTAGTGGACAAAAAACCTATAATTAAAAGAATAGCATGGTAACCATACAAAATTTACATAAGGCTTTTGGACACAATCAGGTGTTAAACGGAGTTGATCTTGATATCAAGGAAGGTGGTATTTTTGCCGTTCTGGGGCCCAATGGTTCAGGCAAAACAACACTTATTAAATCCATTTTGGGAATGGTAATTTTTGATAAGGGTAGTATTGAAGTTTTGGGAAATAATATCAAGAAAAATGCAGATTACAGAAGACAGATTGATTATTTACCACAAATAGCCAATTTTCCCAGTAATCTGAAAGTAAAAGAGCTTGTCAAAATGATCAAGGATTTAAGAGGAAAGGCATCTGAGGAAGAAAAATTGATAAAGTTATTCGGACTTCAACCTTTTATGGACAAGAAGCTGGGAAATCTGTCAGGTGGCACCAAACAGAAGGTCAACATCGTTTTGGCGTTCATGTTCAACAGCGCCTTGATTATTTTGGACGAGCCTACCACTGGCTTGGATCCTGTTTCCTTGATCCGGTTAAAAGCTTTGATTCAAGAGGAAAAGAAAAAAGGAAAAACCATTTTGATAACCTCCCATATAATGAGTTTTGTGGAAGAAATGGCTGATGAGATTGTCTTTTTGTTGGAAGGAACTATCTATTTCAAAGGAAGCATTCAAGAGCTGAAGGATACAACAGAACAAACGGATTTTGAACATGCGATAGCTTCCATTTTAAACCAAAATCATGCTTAAGATATTAAAATACAGTTTTTTCGATTTGATGCGTAGTCGCTGGAGTTACGTTTACTTTAGCTTCTATCTGTTATTGAGTTTTGTGTTATTGTTTTTGAACAACGATTTATCCAAAGCCATCATTACTTTGATGAATGTTATTATTGTATTGGTACCATTGATAGGAAGCATTTTTGGTATCATGTACTATTATAATTCTAGGGAATTTACTGAGTTGCTTTTGGCACAACCATTAAAGCGTTCTTCCATATTTTTGGGCCAGTATTTGGGCGTGGCTTTATCGCTCTCCATGAGCTTGGTTTTAGGTCTGGGCATACCCTTTGGTTTTTATGGGCTTTTTAAGAGCAATATCATTTGGGACTTTGCACTTTTGTTAATTACGGGAACATTTTTAACATTAATATTCAGTGCTCTGGCTTTTAGTATGGGATTAAATAATGAAAATAAGATTAAAGGGTTTGGCTATGCTATTTTATTGTGGTTGTTCATGGCAATTATCTACGATGGTGTTTTCTTGATGTCCTTGATTATGTTTGAAGATTATCCGTTGGATAAACTGTCCTTGGTGGGCATCATGCTTAACCCAATAGACCTTTCTAGAACATTAATACTTTTGACGCTGGATATTTCAGCTCTTTTAGGTTATACTGGGGCGGTATTCAAACAATTTTTTGGAACTAACCTCGGCCTTTTAATATCGTTTGCTATGTTGTCTGTTTGGGTGGTTGTGCCAATATGGCGAATTACCTATAAATCGAAAAAGAAAGATTTTTAGTTAACCTTGGAAAAACAATTTCTATTTCCAAAATTCGTCTTCTATTTTGTCCTTAAAAGCATCTTCAGAATGGATTTTTTCTATGTCAAGCAGTTGTGACTCCATAGCGGTTTTTTGAATCTCAGGAAATAAAACACGTTCTTCAAATCGAATGTGTTTGTCCAATTCTTCTTCAATCTTGTTCAGTGAAATGGTTTTGTTGTCTATGTCTTTAAACAGCCTGCGTAAACGCCTATGTTGTGAAAGTGCTTTTTTCACAAGGGCATTGCCATTTCCTAAAATAGGAAAGATGTATTTTTCTTCCAGCTCAAAATGAGAGATCAAATGATTTTTGTAAAACCATGAGACGTAAATCCAGATACGTTCTGGATCAATTTTTTTATTGAAACCAGCCCGGATTTTCCAGCATAACAATAGACCATAATGATGGTCCCTACTCAAGGGCTGCAATGCCTTATGTCTTTTTTGTGGTTTATGCGACATGGTTTTTACTGTTAATCAAATTGTAAAGTATCAGGGCTATGCCAATAGGGAGAAAGATACTGGCAATAAATAAAAATAAGTTATAGTGGGGCATAATAGGTAGTTCTGCAAAGTACAAATAACCTTGAATGAACAATAACATTTCTGTTAGCAAAAATCCTGCAAGAAAGCAAAAAACACCAAATGATAAAGATGATGAAGGTCTAGTCAATTGGTTTCTCATAAGAAAGGCAAAAAGGAAACCTGTTACAGTACCAAGCATGAGCAAATGGATAAACCCTATTACAAAATAGCGGTGTTGATAAATGACTTGTGAAAAATCAGGTAGCAAAGAAGTTAATTGCAGGGCAACTTTTATGCTCAAACAAAAAATAGAAACGCTGTATAAATATATTTCCAGCTTACTTGCCCTTGCGGGCATAGAGTGTAAAGTTGGCTTGATAATTTTTAAAAAAAGAATAAAAGCAACAACTTGTAAAAGGACTCCAAAAGCATTTCCCCAATAAAGTGTTTCGTGTGTGAAATACCAATTTATTGGTAGGGCAAAGGTAAATAGGGTAGCCAGTAAAAGTGTCCAATAAAAAATTTGGCAGTCTACGGAATCTTTTATTCCAAGGATAAGGGAAAAAAGACCAATTACTGCAAAAAGAAACCACCCATTAAACTGAAAATGCAGAAAAAACTGAATGGCAATTTGATAGAAATCTGAAGTGTTGCCATAAAGTCCTACTGCCGGACCTAGAAACCAAACCCCAAGGGTGGAAAGAGCCATAAAAAAGAGAGAAGTTTTTAAGAGTATTTCACTTATTCTCTTTTCAGTTTTGATATGTTTCCAAATAACGAAAATAAAAACATAACTACATAGAATGTGTAAGGTGGAGAAAGTAATGGACACAACGGCATATCCTTGAAAAGGAAAGCTAAACATCATACCCCAAACGGCCACCTGGGTTATCCAAAATAAACGGGTGTAGATGGTTTTCTTTTCCAGGACAAAATAATTTACAAGTAGTAAATAGAGCATTAAATATGCCCATCCTAACATGGCAATATGGGAGTGGGCATGTGTGAAAAATCTATAGTTGATGTTTAATGAGTAAATGTTTGCAAACCTTAAAATTAAGCCTAGAAAAGCTGCTATCAAAAAATTGACAAGGCAAACAATAACCAGTTTTTTTGTCATTTTTGGTTCATTCTATACGTAAAAGGTACCTCATTCTATTTATATTTCAAATTGTTTTTCGAGGTTGATGGTTTTTGGAAACAGAATATTATTCTCTAAATGAATATGCAAATGGAGGTCTTTTTCAAATTCTTCAAGCATTGCATAAGTAACTCTGTACGTATTGCAGGCATCTGCTGGAGGTTGATAATTGTTGGTGAGTTTTGCAATTTGTCTAAACCTTTCACCTTCATTATCATGTTCGTTCATCATCATTGCAATCGGGTTTTCAACTGTCCCAAAAGAAGGCTGCGATACCTTATGGGAATCTAGTTTCGCCTTGACTAGTTCCTTTATGAAGGGAAAGAGAATGAGCTCTTCTTTTTTCATGTGTGCTGCTAGTTCTCCAGCTGATGCAATGAAAAGTTCATTCACTTCGAAGAGCTCCGGATGTCTTTGGCCATGAACTTTGCATAATTTGTCAAGAAATTGTTTTAGAACGGGAGTTTTTTCTTCAACATATCTATGATGCTTTTTTTCAATGTAATCAATCAATAAATCCAAAGGCCATGATTTATAATCTATGGATTGACTGGAATTGGAGTTAAGCACCGTTTCGAGCTCGTACAATATTTCATCCTGTTTTAGACCTCTTTTTTCACACACTTCTTCTAAGGTTTTATGGCCTTTACAACAGAAGTCAATGTTGTGTTTTTTGAATATAGCAGCTGTTCTGTAGTCTTCGGTCACAAATTGACCGATATTCTTTTCTTTGGGGTTGATTGTTCTTTCCATAATTTTAATTAAGATAAAATTGTCCTATTTATGAACAAATTTTTTTAGCTCTCTAAATTACTTTTAAAAAGGCATT
>JAGQZG010000080.1 GCA_020435705.1 Mangrovimonas sp. | reverse complement strand
AAGTGAGTTTTTGTTTGACCTCTTAAAGAAACTGTTGGTGTTTATAGTTGCTGTGTTGTTTTTGTACTTGGCATTGTTGTTGATTAAATCCAATATCCATCTAGATGTCTCCATCATTTTGATACTGACTCTTTTGGGTGTAGAAATGGTTGAGTTTTATATCTATTTAATGCGATACTTAAAATCCAAAGGTATATGGAAGCACACCGCTATACATTAATTGTATTTTTTCTGACATTTTCTATTCATTTGGTTTCTGCGCAAGAAACCTTATGTGTTTTTAAAACTTCGCCTAATATAGTCAATAGTGCATCGCCAACCAAGGCACTTGGTAAAGGCACCTTAATTCATACGTCGGACGTTATTACTCTAAAAAATGGCGATATGCTTTCGCTAATTGATAAAAATGGAAGTCTATACAAGATAGATGCGTCAGGGAAATACACCTATAAGCAATTGATTTCTCATAAAGTTGAAGGCGATAAAAGCAGTCTTACTTCCAAATATTTCAAATATCTATGGGAAGAAATGACGCATGCTTCCGGTTCGGAAACCATTATTGGTGGAGTATTTAGGGGGGAAAACCTCATGAGGTTTCCCATAGACAGTGCTTTGGTGGTCTCAAGTAAGGTTAAGTTCACTTGGGATATCGATAGTGCTTCCACCACCTATTATTTTTTCCTTCGGAACATAGAAACGCACACTCTTTTAAGGCTGGCTACCAATGGTTCTGAAGTAAGTCTATTCAAAGAAAACCCAATATTTAACACGGGCAATTCATTTGAATGGTTTGTTGATACCGAAGCGTTTCCCAATTTGGATAACAAAACCTTTCATGGTTTTACGTTAATTGATAGAGCTGCCTATGAATCCAAAAAAGAAGAATTCAAATCAGTAATCAAAGAGTTAAAGATTGCTGGGTTAACAGATCAAGAAATAGAACAAATACTTTGTGAAACCTATGGGCTTTGTAAATAGGATTTTCATAGCGTTCTTTTTTCTTTCTTGTTTTGTATCCCATGCACAGCAAGATTTTATTCCTGTGAATTCTCCCATTGTGGCCACTACAATGCGCAATGACGGTAAGGAAATAGCCTTTGCCACCAAAGAGAAAGTATATTTTTTGGACATTGATAGCTTCAGGCTAACGGATTCCATGCAGATTAAGAATATTGAAAACAAGAATATCCAAAGTTTGGATTATTCTCGAGCCAATCCGGATATTTTGTTAGCAAAGTACACAACGTATACTATGTATGGACTTCCAGAGTATAAACAGCCGTTCTTTGAATACCCTCAGGATTCCATTGTGTTTTATAATATGGAAACGCACTTGGTGCAACCCAAGGTGTTACCTGGCAATTATTATTTTGCTTTCGGAAGTAACGATGCGACAGGCTCGGTTTTGGCATACAATGATTATTTTGAATACAAAGATGACTACGGCAATTTAAGAAGAGGTGCTAAAAAAGGAGAACTTTACTACACGGCCAATAAGGTTATCAAACCTTCCAGTGGAATTGTACGACATTTAAAAATAGCACCCCAAAATACTGAAGTGGCCATAGTCTACTACGATTCTTTGGTCAATAACATAGAATACCAAACCATTGAATTACGCTCGCTCCCTGAGATGGAAATCAAAGCTAAAGTATCGGTGTCAGGGCACATTGAAAATGTAGAGTTTGGTCCTAAAGGAAACTATTTGGTAGCATCAACCCTTGATGCATCGAGTTTAAGCAAGGAAAAGCAATTTCATGTTTTTTCTACTGAAAATTTGAAACCTTTAGAAACAGCCCCAGAAGACTTAATTATTCCTGGATTGATAAAGAACCAAAAAAGTTGGAAATTCATTGGAAATGAATTGGTTCAATTTAATTTGAATACCAATGAAAAGTTTACCAGGATCTGGGCCAATTTAACGCCGTTATCCTCTCTGGAAGGCTTTTTTGTACTGAATGACAATGATGTTATTATTTATGGCTCAGGGAATGAATCCATGAACACTAAAAGCGGATTCTACAAATATTCTTTAAAAGATAATGCCATTTATTCTAATGTAACCACTGCCAAGGTTCAAGATACGTTGTATGACCCCAATAAAGTAATTATCCAGAATAACACCCTTTTTAAAGGTAAAAAACAACTGTCTCAGGACGGAAAACGTATGTTGCTTTCCACAAAAAATGAAATACAACTTTGGGATGTGTCTTCCAGAATGAAACTTTACGAGTTGGGTTTTGACCATGATATCAATGCTTTTATTAATAATGAGGGAACCAAAGTGCTTATATTTGAAGTGAGTGATGGTAAGTCTTTTGACGATTTTGATTGCCATTCTTTGGATATTTCAACAGGTGTTTTATCCTCCAAGCCTTTTAATGATAATCCATATCCTTTTTTTGATCCAACATCCTACACTTGTAATTGTGAAAACATAAAGGGTACATCAAACGAATGGATTTGTAGTGATGGCAGTGCTATTCTTTGGAAGATTGACACTGAAACCAAGGTCATTTCCGAATACAGGAATTTCAAGAATGAGGCGTTCTACAGAACGCGAATTACAGGTTTTTTACCTTTACCTGACAGCAAAAAACTAATGTTAAGTGTGCTGCATGAGAATATAGACAACTATAACAATGTAACAAACAGCAAGCAGGACAATGTATTTATTTATGATTTTGATAATGGCTCACAAACCGAGGTGCCACAACTTAATGAGGCAAAGTACATAACTCCTTTGTCAACCTCTAGATTACTGTACACTACAACTTCTGAAGTTAAAGGATTGAATCTTGAAACCAACCAGTCAACTTCTATCTTGGATATCACAGGGAAAGATTATGTTGAGTTGCTGAGAGGAAATAACCAAACAGGCTATGTGGTAGCTTCCAACAATATTATGTTCAATGATGCTACACTTAATCAGATAGATGCATCGGATTTTAAGATTGGAAAAACCTATCCAATTAAAACGGGCACCGATTTTTTTACGACTCATGGTTTTGTGAATTTCCTGCAATTTGATGCCTATCAAAGTGAAAACAACCTCATTGGTTTATCTACAGAACAGGGTCGCTATGTAAACTGGAATTCCAAGTTGAATTATCAAATGGAAACGACCAGCAAATTCGAATTGGACGGTAATGGCATGCTTCTTTTGAATAACAATGAATTGATAGATTTAAAGTCGCTTGAAATTAAAAACCGATTGCCCCAATATAAAAATTTCAAGATTTTAGAAGGTGACAAACAACTGTTGTTATCAGGACAGGTTGATGATAAGCAAATGTATTTTATGACATCAACTTACGATGAACCTGAGCAACCCGTTTGGAAAAGCAATGCCATTCCATATACCGATTTTTTGCCCCCTAACTACATTTACATTTCACCCAATAAAAAGTATGCTTTGGCCCATAGCAGCACCATTAATGGTTTAGGGTCTTATATAGGGGAAGAGCCACTAATGGATTTTTATTTCATCAATCTGGAAACCCATCATTTAGAGAAAATAACATCCAAATTTGAGATAGGCAGTATGGATTTTACTCCTGATGGTAAGAAGTTTTATATTCTTACCGGTCAGTCTTACAACCATAACCAAAAAACCATTTTTTATGATCCAGCAACCTTAAAACCTATAGAAACTATTGAAGGACATGCGCATCAATTTTTAAAGGATAATACCTTTTTGCAAATTCAATCACAGAATTTGGTGGTAACACAAAAGGACAGCCAAGGGAAGATTAAGGAAAAAAGTTACTATTCCAGAAACTATTTAAGAACGTGCTTGTATGCAAAAGACTTTGGCTATTTAATAGCTGGAAGTAAACAAGGCAATCTATTTGTCTGGGAAGAAACTAACCAATCGCCCAAGAAAATTATTCCTTTAGGAACCAGTATGATATTACAATTGGAAGTATCTGGCAACAAATTGTTCGCATTGCTTTCAGATGGCACAATTCGAATTATAAATCTTCAAGACCTTTCGCACGAACTCACCTTGGCGATTTCGAGCAATACCGACAATTTCAATATTGCTTGGTTCACACCTGAAGGCTACTTTAAAGCCTCAAAAGATAACATCAGAAACTTTCATTTTGTAAAGAATTTGAAAGCCTTTCCATTATTGAGCTATGAGCTTTTCCTAAATAGGCCAGATATTATTTTGAACAAACTTGGGTATGCTGATGATGAAACTGTTGAAATTTATAAAGAAGCGTATTTGAAGCGATTAAAGCGCTATGGACTTACCGAACAAACCGATTTCTTCTCAATTGAAAGACCAGAAGTAACCCTTTTAAATAAAAACCAACTCTCGCCAGTAGCCAAAGCAGAAGAAATACAGGTTGATTTGTCTTTTTCATCTTCAGCAAAAACCTTTACTGTTTATGATAATGGAGTGCCTGTGGTTTCAGGTAAGGTGCCTAACTCTGGGAAGACTTCAGAAAAAATAAAACTGCTTCAAGGTAATAATAACATTTCCGTTATTGCACTGGACAGTAAAGGATTTGAAAGCGATCCAGAAACCTTTTCGGTTATCAACCAAGAGGTTTCCCAAAAACCTGTGGTGCATTATGTGGGTATAGGGGTTTCCAAGTACGTAAACAGCTCCATGGATCTTCGTTATGCCGATAAAGATGTGAGAAGTATTGCTGAGTATCTAGGTACTAAATTTGAAAATAGAATTACCATTGATACGCTTACCAACGGACAAGTTACCAAAGAAAATATTGCCAATTTAAAATTGAAGTTGATGAATACCAACATCAATGATATTGTTATTGTGTCATTCTCCGGGCATGGTTTGGTGGATGATGATTTCAATTTTTATTTCGCTACTCATGATATCAATTTTGATAATCCTGAAGCTAGAGGCCTTTCTTATGAAGCCATGCAGGATTTATTGAGCGGTATTCCGGCAAGACGTAAACTATTGCTTTTGGATGCTTGCCATAGTGGTGAAATTGATACCGATGAAGAATTGGAACAAGTGGCCGTAGCCAATGAAAATGTGAGCCAGTACACGCCCAAAGGAAGCAAAGTAATTAAGGGGAAGAAAACCAGTCACGGACTAAAAAACAGTTTTGAGCTCATGCAATCGCTCTTTTATGATTTAGAGAGGGGCAACGGTTCCTATGTAATTTCGGCCGCAGGAGGAAAAGAGTTTGCGTTTGAAAGTGAAGATTGGCAAAATGGGGTCTTCACCTATAGTTTTATCCATGCCTTAAGTGAATTGGGTTACGACACTTGGAAAGGAAAGCAGGCCATTTCAATCTCTAAATTAAAAGAGTATATTTATAACAGCGTAACCAATTTAACCAATGGCCAACAAAAGCCTACGGCTAGATCTGAAAATATTGAATGGGATTGGGAATTGGATTGAAAAACTCTAAATAACCAATAAAAATTAAAAACTAACTAACTAACACCAACAACCATGAATTACAGAACATGTCTGCACATGTTATGGGTTATTTTCATTTCCCTAAATTTAACGGCTCAAGAATCCAATGAAACTCTAGTCCAGTTCCAAGAACTGGTCATGCAAGTTGATCAACTCGGGAGAGTTGGACATTTTGAAGAAGCTATTGCCAAGGGTGAAGAAGCAAGAGGTTTTGCCAAGACAAATAGTATTGATAAAAACCTGCTTCGGAATGTACTTTACAAGTTGTCCATTTTGTATAGAAAAACCAATAATGTTGAGAAAGAACATGAAATCTATTCAGAGATGAATAGCATTCGAAAAGTGGAACTTCAAGAAGAAAACGAATCCTTTGGAAAGGTCTTTGAGGATTTAAAAAATTACACAGCCAGATCCAGCAGTATTACCAGCTCATTACAAGTCTTATCAAAAATGAATAATAACCTCCTGTCCCATGTAGATAATTCATTCAAGTACCGATTTTCCGAAGAGAAAAAACTGTTTATTGACCATAATGTTGTGCCATTCTTTGAACTCTATCAATCCCTGGCTTACCGAACTAAATACAAATTTAACAGTTTAACCAACATAGCAGCAGATAATTCTATGAATTTGAAAGGATTATTGCTCAACTCTTCACGTGATATTTTAATGGGGTTGTCACAGTTGAACGATCCAAAAATTGATGTGAAAATCGCTAATTACCGAAAGGAAAAAAGCTATATCAATCTCCAAAAAGCCTTGCCGGTTAACGAACGTTCGCCCGATTTGGAAACCCGAATGGAGCGTTTAGGGGAGTTGGAAGCCGAATTGGCCACTTTGAATACTTCCAGTTTGAAAGACGATGCCACCATCACCAGAAGATGGACAGAGGTAAAGTTTACCAGTGATGCCATAGCTATTGAGTTTTCCCGATTCAACTTCTATAATCCTAATAAAACCGATACTATCTTGTATGTAGCGTATTTATACAAGAGAAGTTGGAAAACCGCAAAGGCTATCCCGTTGTTTGAAGAAAAGGAACTAAAAGCTATACTTAACGTAGATTCCCCCAATAAACTTTATGTATCGAGAGGTTCACAGGGAAGCTCAACTAGTAATGTAAACAATGCCAATAAGCTTTATGAACTCATTTGGAAACCATTGGAATCCCATTTGGAAGGAATGAAAACCATTTACTTTTCACCGGATGGCTTGCTCCACAAAGTGGCCTTTTCAACCTTGTCCTATAACAAAGGCAAGTCCTTAAGCGAACAGTTTAATTTGGTGCAATTGGGTACTACGGGGTCTATAGATGATGAGAAAAAAGAGCCCAACAAACAATCGGTGGTTCTTTTTGGCGGAATAGATTATGAACATACATCGGCCACCGCTGAAGGCTCGGGACCATTGGTTTCCAGTGAGATTTCTTTAGTTGAAAACGGTTCTAGAGGAAACTCTTCCGGTTGGAATTATCTGGAAGGTACTTTACAAGAAGTTAATGGTATAGGGAATTTAGTACCTTCGGCAGAAATCATAACAGGTAGTGAAGCCACTGAGGACTATTTTAAAGCACTCAGCGGGAAGAGTCCAAGCGTATTGCATATAGCTACGCATGGCTTCTTTTTTGAAGATGCCGCTTCCTCGGACAATGAAAGCTTGGTATACAAGGCTTCCAACGATCCCTTACTGCGTTCGGGATTGTTGTTAAGTGGCGCCAATGTGACTTGGAAAAATGGTAAAAAACCTGTTGAAGGGGAAGACGGTATTTTAACGGCGTTGGAGATTTCCAATTTAGATTTATCCAAAACCGATATGGTAGTCTTGAGTGCCTGCGATACTGGTTTGGGAGAAATTCAAGGGAGTGAGGGCGTTTTTGGGTTGCAAAGAGCGTTTAAGTTGGCAGGGGTCGATATCATTATTATGAGCCTGTGGCAGGTACCAGATAAGGAAACGGCTGAATTCATGGAATTACTTTATTCAACATGGAATTCCGGTATTCCAATAAGAGAGGCCTTTAGACAAACGCAGTTAACCATGCAACAGCGTTATAAAGATGAGCCTTTAAAATGGGCAGCCTTTGTTTTAGTGGAATAAATGGTTATTCAAAGAGTACAAAAGCAGCCCATTTTTCGGGTTCTGATTTGTATTTATTTGACATTTCCAGTTGGGTACTGCGGAAAGCCGCTTTGGTGTTTCCCAAAGAAATCCAGTTTTTGTAGAAACTGTTCATAAACTCGGCGGTTTCGGCATCAGGAACTTCCCATAAACTCATGATGATATTCTTTACACCAGCCATTTTAAAGGCACGTTGAAGTCCAAACACACCTTCGCTTCCATCAATATCACCAAGTCCGGTTTCGCAAGCACTAAGCACAACTAGGTCTGTCTTACTTAGGTCTAGGTTGGAGATTTCAAGAGCGGTTAAAATGCCATCCTCACCCATGCTAATGTTGCTTCCCGCTTTCCACGATTCATTGGCTCCAGCCAAAATTAGACCTGAGCGCATCAACGGATCTTCAGAAAGTTTATAAACTGAATTTTGAGTTAAATCTGGATTGAAATTGCTGGATTCTTCTTTTGGATTTTCAAAGAAAAAACCATGGGTGGCTATATGGATAACACTAGGGCTACGAGCGGTCAACAATTTGAAAGCTTGCTCAGTAGCTTGTCCGCCAATCCAAGCGGTGGTTGCTATTTGATTGTCCTGCAAAATGCGTTCTATTTCTTGAACTTCCGTTAAGGTGCCTTCCAAATAATTCCAAGAAGAGGAGGCGCCTCGTGTTCCTTTTCCAGAAGTGTTATCGGTAGAGTCGTCATACTTCACACCTCCAATGAAAAGGTTGCTGGATAGTTTGGATTCGGTATGTTGTTGGGTTAATAGATAGGTGCTACTGAGCTGTTCTAGATTGTATTTTGCCAATAAAATCACTTCATTTTCATCGGGAAGTGCCGTAAACGGGATTTGGTTTAGAACACCAACGGGCGAGTAGTAAACGGTTTCAATGCCATTTAAATGACTTTCCAAAGGTTTCCAGATTAGATTATACAAATCGGTTCCTGCGGCTACGGCTTTGGCTTGTGAACCCCGACTCGTATAAAGCGCATTGGGAGATTTCTTTTCTATGAGTTTGTTTAATTCGGTTTCATTACATAGCTTAACAACAATAGGGTAGCTGATACCGGATTTAATAATGTAGGCGGCATATTTGGTATTCTGATTTTTGGTATAGCGCACAAATTCAATAGCAACCTCATTATTGTTTAGCTTTTTTTGTACTTCTTTCCAGTCACGCTGAAAATTCAAAGAGGTGTTAAATTTAGAACTGTAAAGTTCAACCAACTCGGTTTCCAATTGGTTAAAGGTTTCTTGATTGGTGTTGTTTTCAGTAGCTTGTAGATTGAATTTTTGTTGGTCAAGTACATTTTTGAGTGTTCTGTATTGCTCAACTTTAGAGGTAATGGATGGATTGTTGAGCGTTTCCAACTCAGTTAAGATATCTTTTGAACTGTTGAGTAGTAAACCTTTAAGCAACAATTGATTGTTAAGTGTCACGGTTTTAATTTCTTCCGATTCAAAATCGTCATCCAAAGCAGTAGCGGTAAAGTCTGAAAACCAGAATTCGATATTCTTCAAATACTTTTGTTTGTCCTCGTGATTTCTGAACGTAAAGACGCTTAACATCGTGCCTATGTTGTACTCGTTATACTTTTTAAAATAGTTTAAGGCACTGTCATAATCTTTGGCTAATGAATAGTTAAGACCTAAATAGTAAATAACTGTAGAATAAATAGGGCTTTCACCTTTTATATTATTTGCAATATTTTTTTCTGCTTGCGTAAGCTTTTCTATGGCTTCTGAATATTCTCCTTGAAAAGTGTTAATGATGGATTTAAAGAAAAGAGCGTAATTATAGAAAAAGTTATTTTTATCAGTGCTATTTTCAAAAATTTGTAGTGCTATATCAACCAGATTCTCAAATTGAGGGAACATTTTTGGATCGTCTTGATAGATTACTTGAAGCAACCCTATGCACAATTGGCCATAAATGGTATTTTGAGTTCCAATTGAATTTGCAATAATATCCGAAGCTTTTTCAAAATAGGGGTAAGATTCATTAAAGTTTTCTAGTGAGGCATAGGCGTTACCAATATTCATAAGAGTAATGCCATAATCTTTATGGGTTTCGCCAAGCGTTCTTTTTAATTCCTTTTCTCCAAGTAAAAATTGTTGCAATGCTTTGTTGTAATCTTTCAAGCTTAAGTAAATAGTGCCCATTCCGTTTAGAGCAAATCCATAAGCAGGGCTAGTTTTAGGAGCGTAGTTTTTAAAACTGTTTGCAGCCTCTTCATAAAGCTTTAAAGCCTCTTTAAGGTTTCCATTGAAAAGGTAAATCTCTGCTCGTACGGTCTTGAGATTCGCAAATTTCAAGCTATTGGCATCAAGATTTAGTTGATAAATATCATTTGCTTTATCAATGGCTCTTAAAGCATTGTCAAGTTCCCCAATATCTTTCAGCAATCTAGCATAAGCAAAAAGTTCCTCGGCATAATCCATACTTTTATCCAAGTTTAAATCCAGTAGAATTTGCATGGCG
This sequence comes from Mangrovimonas sp., assembly GCA_020435705.1. Lineage (GTDB taxonomy): Bacteria > Bacteroidota > Bacteroidia > Flavobacteriales > Flavobacteriaceae > HKST-UBA85. The sequence continues at coordinate 1,265 of JAGQZG010000080.1, read as the reverse complement.
TTTTGATGAATCTGTTTTGCGATGTCATAATTCCCTAGAGTATGCTCCATAATAGCAATATTGCTTCTTAGTTTAGCATCTAACGCAGTTCCAAGTTGATTGGTGTTTTCTAGTACTGTAAAAGCTTGTGAGTAAGCCTCATCAGCTAAAGTGTAATTACCCAAAGAAAATTGGCATAAACCTATACAATAATAAGTTTTTGCCATAAATAAAGAGGAATACAGTTCTAAACTTTCAAAAACAGATTTGGCACCGTAAAGAGCTTCCAAAGCTTTCTCAGTATCGCCATAATTTATATATCTGTCTCCTAGAAAATATAGGTAAATGCCATATTCTTCAGTATTGTCTAGACCTTGTTCTTTTAATTCATCAATGATTTCAATGGTTTTTGTAATTGATGTTTGGTATTGTCCAAGAGAAAAATAGCAATTTATTATTGAGGTTTTGATATTTCTTTCCATTACAGGAATTCTACTATCAAGGTTTTCTGCTTGTTTAAGCGCAAGCGTGAAATTGGTTAATGCGTCGTCTATTTTGTGTGCTTCAAAAAGTACTGTCGCAAAATAAAATTGTGTTGATACGGTTTCTTTAGTTATACCTGAAAAAGCGGTTTTTGAATATTCAATAGCCGCCTTAAAATCAGTCTCAGCAAGGGCAAATTTTTTCTGTTGATAATTCAAATAACCATTGTTAAAACTTTCTTCCCAAAGTGTATAAGCCTCGGTTTGTGAAAAAGACAAACTGAATGACAGAATGGAGAACAGTAAAAATAATTTCGATAAAGCTTTCATCCCGTTTAATTCATTAGGATATACATATCTATAGTATGCTGACTGTACATACTTTTCAATTTGGTGGATCTCAAAATCTCAGGATTAGTATGACGGATCAAATCATAGCCTTTTTGTTTGTTCCCTTTAAAAATATAGTATACACCAGCGAGCAGTAAATTGGGGTTTTTATCTTTGTTTATAAGTAGTGTGAAGTAAGTGTCGGCATTGAGCACATCATTGTTGTCAATGGCGCACTTGACCAACAGTTCCAAAATATCCAGTTGCCATTTTGCGGCATCTGGTTTGTTCAATAACGTTTCAGCAGCATTATAACCCGTTTTAGCATCTCCTTTCAAATAAAGGTATTGGGCATAAGGCAATCCGGATTTGGCGGTGTCGTCCAATTCGCTGGCCAGCTTATACAATTGCTCAACGTCTTCAGGGGTACCAAAGTTCTCTTTGCTCTTGGCCATGCCAATAATAGCCTCAGCC
>JAGQZG010000007.1 GCA_020435705.1 Mangrovimonas sp. | reverse complement strand
GGCCTTTTATGGTCTTGCACAGGAAGGGTTGAACACCCTTTAAAGTCCTACAATCCTAGTACTGGTCAATGGCAGGGGTATAGTTTGGATAACTTGGTAGTTAACCCATTGACAGATGAATTTGGCTATTCTGATATTGCCATAGATCAAAATGGAAATAAATGGATGGGCGGATACAAGCTCGGTTTGGTTGGGGTGAACTCGACAGGAACCATCCACAAAAATGTATTTTCTGATGAACAAAATATGCCAAACTCTTTTGTTACTGCCCTGGCGGTTGATAAACGTAATCAACTTTGGATAGGAACCATTCAGGGACTTAGGGTACTTTATAATACGTCTGGGTTTTTTGAAGAAGAAAATCCTGAGGTGAGCTCTATTATTATTGAAGAAGATGGTTTGGGAAGTGAATTACTGTTTCAACAGTTTGTATCATCTATTGCGGTAGATGGCTCAAACAATAAATGGATAGGAACTTTTGACACGGGCTTGTTTTATTTTACGGCCAATGGTCAAGAAACCATTTATCATTTTACAAAAGATAATTCTCCCTTGCCGTCCAATAACATTTTGGATTTGTCATTAGATAGTTCAACCGGGGTTATTTACATTGCAACGGACAAAGGACTTTTATCTTTTTTCGTTGGGGGGTCAGATACTAAGGATAGCCTGTCCAATGCTTTTGTGTATCCCAACCCTGTGAGACCAACTTTTAACATTACAGAAGAAAAAGTAAAAATCAAGGATATTTCCGACAATGTCAATATCAAGATTACAGATATTGAGGGTAATTTGGTGGCTGAAGCGCAATCACGAACCAATTTGAGATATAAAGGCTACAATCTGGAAATTGATGGTGGAACAGCCTATTGGAACGGAAAAAATCTAGCCAATAATGTGGTGGCTTCGGGAGTTTATTTAATAATGCTTACAGATTTGGATAATCTGGAAACCAAGATCCTGAAAGTAATGGTTGTGAGGTAATGTTGACCAAATGTCAAGCCATTGTTATTTCTACTCTAAAGTATGGTGATTCGGACCTGATCGCTAAATGCTTTACTCTTGAAAGAGGTACTGTTTCTTACTTGCTCAGAGGTGTTTTAAAAAGCACAAAGGGAAAATTAAAGGCGGCTTATTTCCAACCGCTTACCCAATTGTATATAGAAGAATATTACAAACCTAAAAATTCGCTTCAAAGTATAAAGGAAGTAAAGTTAGCATGCCATTATACGTCAATACACGTTAATGTCATGAAGTCTAGTATTGCTCTTTTTCTTTCGGAGGTTTTGACTTCTGTTTTAAAGGAAGAAAGCCCACAGGAAGACTTGTTTTCCTACCTCTCAACATCACTGCAGGTTTTGGACTATGAAGAAAAAGTGGCTAATTTCCATCTCTTATTTCTTGTGCAGTTAAGCAAGTATCTAGGTGTTTTTCCCCACCCGCCTAAAGGAACCCAAGCCTATTTCAATCTTAATGAAGCAAGATTTGAAGCAATACCTAGTGATTTAACATCTATTGAAGGAAGAAATGTGACTGTTTTGATGCAGTTAATGGCCATGGATTTCAATTCTCTAAGCGAGCTTAAGCTTAATGTCGCAGAAAGACAGTCTTTTCTTAATATGTTCTTGACCTATTTAGAAATACATATTATAGGGTTTAAAAAACCAAGATCCTTAGAAGTTTTAAACAAGCTCTTTGCCTAAAAAGAAAAGCTCCTGATTTGTCAGGAGCTTTTCTTTTTTAGATATTATCGTTTTACAGCTTTTTTGACCACAAGTTGTCCGTTGGATAGGGTAACTTTGGCAATATAGGCCGATTGTGAAAGCTGAGGTAGGAAATAGGTTTCCTCTGAATGGGAACCATTCAAGTCGTATAAACTTCTACCCAGAAGGTCAATAATTTCAACTCTGGAAATAGTATAAGCACTGCCTACTTTAAACTTCACAGATCCATCTGGCATGTCTACAATGGTCAAACCATCGGAAGGCAATAAGGGCGTGTCTACAGATAGTGAATTGTCTTGGAACACAATTTCAAAACGAGCATTAAACTCACCGGCTTCTGAAGTAAAACTATAATCAGATGCTGAAAGATTGTGGTACAAGTTTAACAAGTTGTCTTTTAAATAAATAGTATTAGTAGTCAAAAAGTCTCCTTCCAATTGCGCAATGCTTAACGTATAAGTTGTTGGGACATTTATGGTGGTTGAAAAGCCAAGCGGGATGACTTCATCCAAATTCAAACTAGTTTCTGACTTCCCTTGAATGGAAAACTTAGTATCATTACCATCAATGATTGAATAAAGTAATGCATATTGTCCAGTTGATAAATTTCTAGGGGCATCATAGAACATCCCATCATAAGAATCTGTGGCACCACTAAAATAACCAACTAGTATTTGGTTGAAAACACCATTATCGGAAATCAAATTGACCCAAAGTCTATTGTTTAAATTGGCCGAAGAGCTTCTAAAAAACTGGTTGTTATTTCCCGTAACACGCATGGAGTTGTTAAATACAGGCGACGTATAATAAGCAGCACCAGAACTGGCACCTGATTTTTTACCAATCACAAAGAAACCTTGACCAGAAGCAACATAACCATTTGGTATTGGGCTGCCATTAGTTGAGGCTATACCACCGCCACCATTTATCTGGGCGTAATCATTCTGTGAAAAATTGAGCCCTTGATTTCCTGAGTTGTTAGGGTCAACATTGGTGTCACTTGACCAAAGATATAAAGTGCCTTCAAGTAGAGTAGAATTATCGTTAAAGAACTCAATAGCATTTATAGCACAAGGATAGGGATTACCAATAAGATTCCAATTGTTGTAGCTTACACTAGGATCAATAAAGATGTTGGTGTAAATATCCCCAGTATTAAAGGCACCGCCATTAGCTTGAGTACCTTCAAAAATATACTGGTATTGATTGCCGGACACAAAACCAATGTTATCATGAGTAGCAGCATACCCTGTGCCTGGATCCATTTTTCCTGTTGATTGAACCACCCAATCGTCCCCTTCGTCATCAATATCATCTTGACCAGGATTAAAAGTTCCTGTGTTCCCAACTTCTACTAGCGTATCATTGAATAGAGAAGCGTCAAAATAGTAGCGCCTACTCGCCCTAGAAAAAGCTAAAGCAGTTTCTATTTGCGCATCTTCTAAAGGCGAACTCCAGTAGGTATAATCATACCAGAATTGAAGCGGTGCAGTAGACTTAGATAACGTATTTTTAGCCGATGGATTGTTAAGGGTAAATGTGCCACTATCTTGAACTTGTACAAGACTGCCTTGAGTTTCTACATATACTTCACCATCAACGATAATATTGTTTTCTACAGAAACATACTCGCCGTTCCCAATACTTAACTCGTTACCGTTGTTAATAAGAAGATTACAAGCACTAAAACTGGTTTCCCCATTTGGAGAAGTTACTAAATCATAATCACCATCAATAATGGCAACTTTCGTATTGTCAGGTGCTGTTGGAGACCAGCTACTACCATCCCAAGTCACTACATCAACAGTTAATCTTACTGCGTTGCTGGCTTGATAACAGGTGGCATCATCTTCACGTACTTGGCAATAATACTGGTAGTTATTTAAAGTAAGTGTATTTAGAATATTAAGGGTTACACTGGTAGCGCCAGAATATAGAGCACCATTGCTTACAGCCGTCCAACCAGCATCGCCAGGAGCTGAGTAGTACCACTGATAGGCCAAAGAATTTCCCCCCACAAAGCCTTCTGAAGCGGTTACACTGATTGTTGCAGAAAGATCACAAGAAGAACTTGGAGCGTTAGGCTCGACTGTAATTGATGGAGGAATACCAACAGAAAAGTCAAATGAACCTATGTCGGTATAATCATTGGTAGAACAGGAAGATAAACCTGAGCCTACCCAATCAATAACATTCCAATCGTTAATATTAAATGTTGGATTTGGTAATGGACTAGCAGTATTCAAACGTCTAAAATTAAATCCTCGGTCTCCAGTAATAATGGTACTGTCCATCCAGTCATTATCTTGATAAACACCCCACTCATCTATAACAGAAGCAGTATGATAAAGACGAATCATGTCATGTTCGTTATCCTTTTTATTGATACCACCAATAGTACTGGTTTGATCTGCCAATTCGCCATTACCACCAGTCATTGAACAGGTGTTGGCTCCAGGATCTGTGTAATCAGGACTTGAAGCAACACCAATAGCTACAACATAAGTTGAATTGTTTGGCAAAGACACACTGTTTAATGCCAAGGTGTTACCCGAAGAAGAACCATTTCCAATAATTTCCAATGAATAATTACCAAGATTAACAGTAGCTCCAGTACCGTTATAAAGTTCAATATAACTAACGCCACCTACCGTTGCATCGGAGACTTCACTAATAAAAATATCCGAAGGTGAAGAACCTGTTCCTTCACAAGAAGCTATTTGACTATCAACAATAGTAAAAGCATTAGTGCTCGTACAACCCAAATCGTTAACAATAACAATATTTCCTGTAACAGTTCCAGAAGGCACAATCACTTCCAGTTGCGTAGCTGTAAGAACTGTTGGCGTCACTGAGATACCGCTTACTGTGGCCGTGGTCGAGCCGCCAAAATCAGTACCTGTCACTGTCACTACGGTTCCTATGGGGCCAGAAGAAGGTGAAATGGTTGTGGATGTACTGGTACAATTTCCGGTTCCTTGTACCATAAAGGTAAATGGATTTTCATCAGAATCATTATTTACAATACTCACAACAGCAGTTCTTACACCTGAGGCCAAAGGTGAGAAAGTGATTTCCAATAACTCAAAGGTGCTAGGTGTAATGGTGGTAGCAGGAGAAGCTGTAATGGTGAAATCACCTGGGTTTGTTCCACCAATAGTAATAGATGAAATGGTTAAATTGGCCGTTCCTTCATTATTAATTCGAAAGGATTTTGATTGGGACGATCCAATAAATTGGGCAGCAAACAAGGTATTGTCTGTTCCGCTTGGTGTGATATCGCCATTGGTAATATCTGGAAATGTACCTAAATTACCTTCAACATTTATTTCTGGAGCTGGGGTATAACCAACTCCTGTCAAATCAACCGTACAGGTTCCTTCATTAGGATCGTTATTGTTAATGGTTATGGTTCCTGTTCTTGTGCCATTGGCTGTTGGGGTAAAACGAACTGTAACAGTTTGACTACTGCTAGCTGTAACTGTAAAAGGAGTGGCAGGAGAAACGATGGTGTAATCACCAGTGATTCCAAAAGAACTAATATCCAAATCAGCCGAACCAACATTTTCAATATCAAATGTGATATCAGTAGTAGTGGCCAAGGCTTGAGTTCCAAAGTCAATAGTATAGCCGCAGTTTTGATTGGTAGCGGTATTGTCAACCAATTGAAGTTCTGGGGTTGGGGTAATACTTCCACAAGTTAATTCTATATCGTCAAAATAAAAGGAGCCCCCCGATCTAGCGGCCATCAACCATCTAATGTAGTAATCACCAATAAGATTTAGATTTACCGAGAATTGTTGGTAAGTAGTGGTCACATCACCAGAGTTACTGCCATTTGCAACAATGCTTGAAGCATCATACCAAGTACTACCATCGTCAGAATATTGGACAATTACGGTGAAATTTGAAGTTGTTCCAGATGCTCTAGCCCAGAAGTTTAAAGTGTTGGGGTCTGTTACTATGTAAGTTCTTATCCAATCATTTACAGCATTCATGCCAGCATAATAGGTGCCTCCATGGGCATTCGCAGCAGTATTTTGATAATAACCGCTGTTATTTGCCCAACCACTAGGATCACTTGTGCTACCTTCAAAATCTTCAGAGATACAATTGGAAGCACCATTTACAGTCAAAACTCCGTTATTATACGTACCTGAAGTCCAAAAATTACCATTATTATCTACTTGAATACCACCATAGGAATAATCACTACCATTCAATCTAAATCTACTGGCGTAATAATAAGTGCCTACAGGTAAAGATGAACCTATTTCGGCGGCGTATTGATCGTTATTTCCAAAATCCGAATCATAAGTTGCAACTATCCATGTCCATCCAGTTGGATTGGTAGGGTCGTAATCTACCCCAGTGGTATTATAGCCTATCCAAGCTTCAATGTTGGCTCCTTGACCCGCACTATTCGTAACACCCGGTTCATAGGCTTGGGCATATACCGTAAAGGCATCACCTGTATTGATTGTTGCAGTTTTCGGGTAATCTACATTACAAAAATCAACTTGATCTGGATTTACTGTTAAGACACCATTTACATTGGCACTACCATCCCAAAAACCACCGCCACCAGCATTGTACCCACCATAGGTGTATGGGCCACCGCTAAACTGGAATCTACTGGCATAATAATAAGTACCCGAAGTTGGGATAGAAGTCCCTATTTCGGCAGCATATTCGTCGTTATTTCCTGAGTCTGTATTGTAAGTAGCAACTATCCAAGTCCAACTGGCATCACTAGGGTCTAAATCATTAGTATTATAGCCTATCCATGCAGAAATCCCTGCGCCTTGACCTGCCGCATTGGTAACGCTAGGTTCATAAACCCGGGCGTAAGCAGTAAAGACATTGCCATAAGTAATGGTTCCCGAAGCCGGGAATTGCAAGTTACACCAGTCAACCTCCAGAGGTAACCATTGGGCATAAAGTGTTGTATTAGCAGTGATATTAAATGTATTTCCGCCAACGTATGAAGTCCCACTACCATCTGAAGCCGTGTTCCAGCCATTAAAACTATATCCAGTTCTTACTAACGTTCCAGTGTTCCCTAAAACTGTTACTGAGTCCCCGGAATTGTAGGCATTACCATCTGTTGGCACAGAACCTCCTGTATTTGTATTGCCGTCATAGGTTACAGAATAGGTCGAGGAAGCTAATTTATATAACTGTAGTTCTTGTTGACCGTTATTACCATAGGCAGCAAACCTTGGAGAACCTGAGTTATATGAAAGTTGTCTTGACGTAGTCGCAACATTTAAAACAGTAAATTTCCCTCCAGCATAAGAAAAAGTCCATCTGTTAGTATTAGCAGGGGTATCTTCAATTGAAGCAGAATTTCCTGAAGACCACCCTACATATTTTGCTATAGCTTCATTAAATATAGTTCTTCCACCTCCATTAACTTCAATTTCCCAAACATTATTTACTGAAGGATTGGTTATTGAACCTGATACTGGTGTAACGCCTGAACTTATAAAATAACCAGTTGTAGCCGTTCCACTTCTGCCGTTAGTCATTAAAAATGCATCCGTTTCGTTGGTAATTACATAATAACCATCCGTTAATTCAGCGGTTGAAGTTATTTTGGTAAAAGTTCCAACACCTGTATATTGAGCAAACCCAATGCCAATAAAACATAAGGAAATTAGAAATAAGAGGGAGTATTTCTTTTTCATAAAGCTATTTTTAATTAAAAGGGATACAAATATAAGGCAAATTTACTTAAATATCAGGCACTTACAGAGGTGGTATTTATTAACAAAATGTTACTAAATTGCACTATGCAACGACCAACAACCTATACTGTCGATGAAGCGCAAAAGGCCATGGAAATTTTTTGCGCCTATCAAGAGCGTTGCCACTATGAAGTGAGAAAAAAACTTAGGGAAATGCGCATGATCCCACAGGCCATAGATCATATTCTTACCCAACTTATTGAAAGTAATTACCTTAATGAAGAACGGTTTGCCAAAGCCTTTGCCCGTGGTAAATTCCGGATCAAGCATTGGGGCAAAAACCGCATTGTGAGAGAGTTAAAGTTCCGGGAAATTTCCAAGTACAACATAGAAAGTGCCCTTAAGGAAATTCCGCAGCAGGATTATCTGGACGCACTGGACGCCTTGGCCAAGAAAAAAATGGATTCTATTTTGGAACGAAGTGTGCTCAAAAAGAAAAAGAAGTTGGTAGACTATCTATTGTACCGAGGTTGGGAACCTCATTTAGTGTATGACAAGGTGAATGAATTGATGCCATAAACAGCTAAATACACAAAAAAACGCATGCCTAGACATGCGTTTATGGTTGGTTAATTAAGTAGAGTATTATAAGCGTTTCAGTAGTTTTTTACTTAACACGGTGCCATCGCTAAGTTCAACTTTGGCAATATAGGTTCCCTTACTTAAGGCAGGCGTAATGATTACATCTTCAAAACCATTCAGTTCTTGTTGAAGGACTCTGCGACCCATGAGGTCATATAGAGCAACAGAGGTCATTTCCAAATCATTGGCAACAGAAATTTTCGTATGGTTAGCATTCAATTCATACAGTTGAAGAGAGGTATTGCCGGTTTCCAAGGAAGGGATTGAAAGGGTTTCGTTTTCAAAAACAATTTCAAAACGGTTGCCAAAATTTCCTTGTGCAGAAGTAAAACTATAATCTGTTTGGGTTAAATCTGTTAGGGTGCTCAACAAATTATCTTTTAGGTAAATGGGGTTGGAGTTTAAGAAATTGCCTTCTTTTTTAGGAATAGAAAACGTGTAAACAACCGAAACATCTGGAATGTTTGTTTGGAATCCCACAGGGATTACTTCAGTAACACCTAAAGTGTTTATAGCTTTACCTTGAATAGCAAAAGACGTGTTTTCTCCTGGGATCAAACTATAAATTGTTGCGGCCGATTCGCTGGAAAGTACTCTTGGCGTATCGTAATGTTCGCCATCATTAGCATTGGTTGCTCCCGCTACATAGGCCACGAGTATTTGGTTGAAAACCCCACTTTCGGTCGTAAGATTAAGCCAAAGTTTGTTAGGTGCATCCTGGGTAGTGTCTCTAAAAAACTGGGAATTGCTGGTGTTGTCTCCTACTCTCATGGCGTTGGTAAACGTTGCAGACCCGTTGGTAAGTCCTTGAACAAAAAAGCTTTGACCAGAAGGAATATAGCGGTTGGGAATCACGCCAGAGCCACCGGCAATTTCGCCACTGCCCGCATTAATAATGGCATAATCATCGGCACTAAAATTATAAACTTGATTTCCTCCCGAGGTATTACTTGGCGGCGTGCCGTGTGACCAGAGGTACACGCTTCCTGCCACAACGCCTGAGTTTTCTGCAAAAAAAACATCGGCGCTAATAGCACAGGGATAAGGGTTCCCTATTAGGTTCCAGTCTTTATCCCCATTATCTCCGTTATAATAGATGGGAGTTGTAATGGTACCGGTATTAAAAGGCCCCACAAAATTGTACTGATAGGAATTTCCCGCCACAAATCCTGTAGATGAATGTGTAGCCGCATAGCCAACACCTGGGATTAATGGCTCACTGCCACTAAGCAAAACCCAATCGTCACCATTATCATCTATGTCATCATGACCCGCAACATAGGTATTGGTGTTGCCAACTTCGGCTAAAACATCCAAAAAATTACTGGCATCATATTTAAAGCGCATATTCGTATTGGAAAAGGCAAATGCACTACTTGTAATGGCTCCTGACACAGGAGTACTCCAGTAGGTGTAGTCATACCAATGGTTCAATTGTGAAGTGAATTTGTTAACTCTAGAAGAACCACCACTGTTTAGGGAAAAAGTTGCTGAATTGTCAATTTGTACCAAAGCACCATGATTTTCTACCCATAGATCGCCCGAAACCGTTACATCGCCATACACACTACAGTAGGTATTGTCGCCAATGGTTAGTTTGTAGGGGCTATTGACTTGTAAGGACCAGACTTCAAGGCTTCCATCAAAAGCCGTGTTGTAATCTGCATTGATGATCGCTGCACTCTCAGCATCAGGATCTCCAGTATCCCATATAGTGCCATTCCAAGTACAGGTACGCCTTGTAACCTCACCAGAGAGCGTAATTGTTTCTGCGGCACTGAGCGATGGTCCGGCGAAAGAGAAGGACGGAAGCGAAGTAGTTAGTGTCAATGCCCCGCTATAAGTTCCAATGGTTAAGCCAGAAGTCATGCGAACATAAATGGTTGGAGCTATGAAATCTCCAGAAATACTATTAGAGAAGCCTGTACTAGAAGACCAAGAAACCTCAAATCCTGTTGGGGCTGTCAAGGTATAAGTTAACTCTGTGGGGTCTTCAACAGTAAATGATTGAACTGCGGAAGGCCCTGAGCCATAAACATAGGTAAACCCAGTTAATTCAGTAGGTGTTGCGTCATAATTGCAATTGTTTGTTGAGGGATTTTCCGTACTATATCCGTAAGAGGTTAAGTACAAAGCCCAAATGACAAGTAGGGATTGCATCATTCGTTTCATGATAGATTATGTGTTTAGATTTGGTTGAGGGTACTAATAAAGCAGTTTTTAAAATCCAACCACCAAAAAGCATGATTTATTCGATAAAAAGCAAAATTTTTTTCAAATTCGTAGGAAAAAGAAAACCATTCCTGTTTTATAATCGTACAATTGCTCAAAAGGAAAAAAGCACCTCCATGGGAAGTGCTTTTTTTGAAATTTTAAAAAAGAAAGAAGCCTCCTACAAGTTGAAAGAAGCACCAAAACAAAGCGCAAATTGGTTGTTCAGTTTTTCTGCAGGAGTTAAAGGATCTGTATTATAACGAGCTATGGGGAACGAAGTTTCGGCATAAACGCCAAAACCACTAGTGAAAAAATAGCGTGCCCCTATATGGCCACCAAAATTTTTAAGGCTAAAATTTAAACCGGGGTAAAGGTCAAAATTATCATCAATATTGAGAACGTTCCCAATGTTCGCATTAAAACGCCCTTTTAAGTCATAACGGTCTTCAAAATGGGCATCTAAGGCCTCTTTCACGCCCAATAAATAGGACGATGAAACCCCAATGGAAATATTCTCACCCAAACCATAATCAAAACTAGCATTAACGCCAGTTCCATGATCTTGAAGGTTAACCCCCACTTGGAATTTTTGATCGCCTTTACCTTCAAAGGCTTGGGCAAACAGGGCAGAAGAGGTAACGGTTAATAATAAAGTAAAAACAATTTTTTTCATGATAAAAAATAAAATTTGAGTTAAAAAATAATTACAGGTTCTTGTAAACCGCTTGTGTTCTTACAACGGCTTTTTCATTTTTCCAGTCAATCCACTTTTGCCCTTTCATACGACGCATCAAATTGTCAAAATGGCGCATCACAAAGATGTTGGAAATGGCCCGGGACAAGTTTTTAGGATTTCTAGCAATAGCTCTCAAGCTCATGGAGAAACCCGGTGTGATGTAACGCATGTAGTGCCAATAGCCTTCGGGCATGTAAAGTACTTCCCCGTGTTTTAAGGAGGTAATGTACCCTTCTGCCTTTTGCAAGGCCGGCCATGCTTCAAGGTTGGGATTGGAAAAATCGATGTCTTCCCTAGTAATTAATGAGTAAGGTATTTTATAGAGGTATTTGGTTTGGTCTTGATCAAATAAAATGATTTGCTTTTGGCCTTCAAAATGAAAGTGAAAGATATTGGCCAAATCAATATCGTAATGCATAAAGGTATACGAATCTTTTCCACCAAAGAACAACATGGGCAATCTTTTCATGAGTTTTAATCCAAAATCTGGGTACTCATAATCGGCTTGAAGTTCTGGGACTTCTTTTAAGATGTTCCAAAGAAAAATACGGTACTTGGTGGGTTTTGTTTGGAGCAAATCAATATAATCGCTCATTTTCATTTTGGCGTGCGGTTCATTGAACCCTTCTTTGTAATCTACAGGCCTGTCATCATACAATGGCACTATCTTTTCACCTGCAACAGACTTTATGTAATCGAAATTCCATTTAGAATATGCCGGCCAGTCTTCAATAAACCGTTCTATCACAACAGGTTTTTGAGGCTTGAAATAATGCTTGATAAACGCCTCTTTGGTTATGGATTCCAAACGAGGAATTTCCTTCAGATTCAAATTCAATCAGCAAAAATTTAAGTGTCAAAGTTAAGAAAACGTTACCGAATATCTTTTGTAAGATTTAGTTAAAAATGATAGGTTGCCCCTAAGAGCACGTTGCCTTTTGGCATAGGTACAAGATTGGTTTCGTAATAATTGGCATTAAAAATGTTATTGGCAATCAGTGAAAGATCTAAACTTCCAATGGCCATATTTACGGACGCATCTACCACATTATAGGTTTCACCAGCAGTTCTTTCAGCATATTTGTAAACAAGTGTTTGACTTACATTTTTTAGAAACTGTGTTCTTAAAGTAAATGTAGCTTGGTGCTTTAAAGAATTGATGGAATATCTGGAGTAGTTAAGATTTAGATCCTTAACATCGTCTTCAATAAAGGTATAACCTGCCGTAAGGTTTTGTGGGTACCCCATGAATTTAAACGGATAATTACCATTAAGTTCTACACCAAAAGTATTCACGTTCCGAATGTTGGTGGCCTGCCAAAGGTCGTCTTCGTTTTCTTTAACATAGTCAATGAGTTTTTTAGAATACCTGTTGAATAGAGCAGCAGTAACTCGAAAACGGCTTCCCGAATAGGTCACACCCAATTCTTCGGCAATAGCTTCCTCAGGATCTAAATTTTCATTGCCCAATGACGTAGGGTCACTATAGTACAAGTCGGTATAAGTAGGTATTCTGTAAGTATACCCAATGTTTCCATAAACCTTGACCTTGTCATTTAACCTATAACCCACATCAATTCCGGGAAAGGCATGAAATTTAAAATCGGAAAAGTAGGTCATGGCAATACCGGGCGTAATATCCATTTTACCATCAAAAAGTTTGAATAAATGTTCAATAAAACCGTTCACCATAAACCGTTCCCTGTCGCCCAAATTGTTGCTGGACAAATACGTTTGTCCAAGATCCACACCAAAGCCCGTAGTTCCCCAACTTGAGGTGTAAGAAGCATTTACTTCGGCAGCTATTTTGTTGGAAATATGCAGATTTCTGTAATAAGAAGGATTGTACCGTAAGTACAAATACAAGTCCTGATTTCGGCGCCAGTAAATACGAGGTTTTAGAGTAAGGTTTTGAGTTTTATAAACCGAAGAGATGCCTATTAAGCTGGTTTCCGTTTCTTCGTATTGATCCGTTGCCGATGGTGATGCATAAAAACCATTGGCACCAAATTTTCGTTGTTGGTATACAGCCAATAAGTTAATGGGTACATGCTCTTTGTTGAAACTACTTTTTAGAAAATAGTTTTGGTTGTTGTAGTCGGTATTATAGCGATAACCATCGGAGGTGTTCACGGAAGCATGTGCTATATGTGAACTTTTATTGAAGTCATGGCCAAGGGTCACTTGGGCATTTTGTTGACGGTATGACCCTACTCGAAACCCTGCGGAATTTATATTTTCAGCATTCTTTTTAGTTACAATATTAATGGCGCCTGTAAACGCATTTTGTCCAAATACCCTAGCGGCCGGCCCTTTTATAATCTCAATACGCTCTATGGTTTCTAATGGGATGGCCATATTCATGGTATGGTGACCGGTTTGGGCATCTTCCATTTTCATGCCGTCTACCAAAAGAAGTGTTTGGTCAAAGCCACCACCACGAATGTAAAGGTCGCTTTGCATACCGCCAGTACCACGCCGGCGAATGTCTATCCCAGCAACTTCCTGTAATAAGTCGGCCACATTTGTAGATGCGCTTGTTGCAATATCTTCCGAAGTAATAACACTTACAGTCCGGGAATTTTCCTTAAAAGGAAGGTCTATTCGTGACGAAGTAATTACTACAGAATCCAAATTTTGTTGTGGAATTTCTTGCGCGCACAAATTATGACTCGCTAGTGCAGATAATACTAGCAAGCCTAGAGTTAGTTTAGTTCTCATACCTTGATTTTTCAAGAGCAAAGTTAGAACTATTTACATGTTTAGCCTACTCAGAATAGATAATTTTGCCTTGAGCCTTGGAGGCTTTCATATCCACCCATTTAGCCTTGTGGGTTTCCGTAGAGTCCAATAAATTGATCTTTAGGAAATCTGAAATTCTAAAAGCGACTCGATAAGCATCTTCAAAACCGGCTTCTTCATAAAGATTGACATGTTGGTTTTTTTTATACCATAAATTTACTTCGAACACCTTATAACCATCTGCCTTTACTCTTGGAAAAATAGAAACATACTCCAAGCTCTTAAAGGGTTGCCAGGCTCCAAACTTCATAAAACCAATTTCAACGGTATGGCGTATTCTCATTTTTTTTAAATCAATGTATGTCTTTCGTTTATGTATCAAGCCCAACCCCATAACAAGCAAAAAGACAAGGCCGGACACTTCGTTTTTTAGGCTATGAAATCCTTCAGCTATTGAGTTGGAATCGTAAAAAGCAGAGAAAATTTTCAATAGGATTATGGCGAAAGACACCGCTGAAAATAGATACTGGAATTTTGGTTTGTAGCGTTCTGAAATAATAACATTCTTGTCTTCCATTGTTCAAATATAGACAAATAAACATGTATCTTTATAACATGTTTGCCTTAGTAGATTGCAATAATTTTTACGCTTCTTGCGAGCGGGTGTTTAACCCCAATTTAAATGGGAAACCCGTTGCCGTGTTAAGCAATAATGATGGGTGTGTCATCTCTCGTAGTGATGAAGCCAAAGCTGTTGGCTTGCCTATGGGTGCGCCTATTTTTAAATGGGAACAATTCTGCAAGGAGAATAACATAACAGTGGTGTCTTCAAACTATCCATTGTATGGCGACATGAGTAGTCGCGTGATGACTATTTTAGAGCAATTTACGCCCGATGTTGAGGTGTATAGTGTTGACGAAGCATTTCTGCAGTTTAAAGGCTACGATCTTTTTGATTATAAGGAATTGGCTACCCAAATGCGTAGGCGGGTTTTAAAATGGACAGGAATTCCAACATGCGTAGGAATTGCACCAACG
This sequence comes from Mangrovimonas sp., assembly GCA_020435705.1. Taxonomy (GTDB): domain Bacteria; phylum Bacteroidota; class Bacteroidia; order Flavobacteriales; family Flavobacteriaceae; genus HKST-UBA85. The sequence continues at coordinate 19,662 of JAGQZG010000007.1, read as the reverse complement.
AAAGCATTGAGCAAGGTGGCCAATAAGATAGCGCGTAAGTTTCCCAAAGAAACCAAAGGGGTTTACGTCATTGATTCAGAAGAAAAACGAATCAAAGCCCTTAAGTGGATTAAAATAGAGGACGTTTGGGGCATAGGTTGGCGGTTGTCCAAACGCCTGCAAGCTAAGGGCTGTAAAACCGCTTTCGATTTTGTAGAACTGCCAAGTGATTGGATTAAGAAGGAGTTTTCCATCACCGAATGGAAGTTGCAACAGGATTTAAAAGGGAATTCAGAACTAGAGCTGGAATGGCATCAACCCAAGAAAGCCATTGCGACTACGAGAAGTTTTGAATATACTTATTCCGATTTGGAAAATCTCAGGGAGCGAGTGTCTACTTTTGCTGTGAGTTGTGCCGAGAAACTGCGTAAACAACAATCCAGTTGTTATATGATTATTGTGATGTTAAGTAGTGATAGTCATAAGAAAGAGTTGCCTCAGCATAGAGGTAGTACAGCTATAACCTTACCTTATCCCACAGACTCATCAATCATTATAAGCAATCAAGCTGTAAATGCTCTAGAACGCATTTACAAAAAAGGGATTAAGTACAAACGGGCCGGTGTTATAGTTACAGGATTGGTTCCCAATAATAATTTTCAAATAGATTTATTTGAGCATGAAAATCCCAAGCACAAACCTTTAATGAAAGCGATGGATTACCTTAATGAAAAGTATGGGGACTATAAATTGAAAATAGGGCATCAGGATTTGGAACGTACATGGAAAATGCGACAAGAACGGCTAACACCCCGTTATACAACGAATATAAATGACATAATTAAAGTAAAATGCTAAAAAGAAAATCGCTAGGATTGGATTTTTTCATTCCTGCTCCTATTGAAGGTGAAGCAGGAATCGTTTATGCCGATACAGGTATTTCTGCAGGCTTTCCATCGCCCGCCGATGATTTTAAGGAGCAACGGATTTCTTTGGACAGAACCTTGATAAAAAACAAGGAAGCCACTTTTTTTGCCAAGGTCAATGGTCAGTCTATGATAGGGGCTGGTCTGGACGATAAAGACTTATTGATTATAGATAGAAGTCTAGAGCCCGAAAATGGGAAAATAGCCGTGTGTTTTTTAGACGGTGAGTTTACCGTAAAGCGACTAAAGGTTACCCAAGAAGGGGTTTGGTTACAGCCCGAAAATTCTAACTACACTCCAATTAAAATTGCTGAAGACAATGAATTTGTCATTTGGGGAATTGTGACCCATGTGATTAAGAAATTATAAAAAAGGGGAAGCAATTTTGCTTCCCCTTTTTTATAATTATTTTGTTTAAAACTTAATCAGCCAAAACAATAATCTTATTGTCTTTCATTTCAATAGTGCCTGAATTGATAGGCAGCCATACACCTTTATCTGCCTTTTTGAATTTATTGGCAACTTCTTCTTCAAGAGTAATGTCGCCTTGAATTTTCACATGGCCTTTTCCTAAGATAGAGACAATAGGCGCATGATTATTAAGCATTTCAAACTCACCGGTTACTCCAGGAACTGCGACTGATTTCACATCTCCTTTGAATAAAGTGGCTTCGGGTGTTACTATTTCTAAATACATATTTTCAGTTGATAATTAGCAATTGACAATTGTCAATTGAATTAAGCTTCGGCTAACATCTTTTCACCTGCTTCAATAGCATCTTCAATGGTCCCTTTAAGGTTGAAGGCTGCTTCAGGAAGGTGATCCAATTCACCGTCCATAATCATATTGAACCCTTTAATAGTGTCTTTAATGTCAACCAAGACTCCAGGGATACCAGTAAACTGTTCAGCCACATGGAAAGGTTGAGACAAGAAACGTTGTACACGTCTTGCGCGACCTACAGCCATCTTATCATCTTCTGATAATTCTTCCATACCAAGAATGGCAATAATATCCTGAAGTTCTTTATAGCGTTGTAAGAGCTCTTTTACTCTTTGGGCGCAACCATAATGTTCGTTCCCCAAAATTTCAGGAGTCAAGATTCTTGACGTAGAATCCAGCGGATCTACCGCAGGATAAATACCAAGCTCTGCAATTTTACGAGACAATACGGTTGTTGCATCTAGGTGGGCAAACGTTGTTGCAGGAGCAGGGTCAGTTAAGTCATCTGCAGGGACATAAACCGCTTGTACAGAGGTAATGGATCCTTTTTTGGTGGATGTAATACGCTCTTGCATGGCACCCATCTCAGTAGCCAAGGTTGGTTGATAACCTACCGCAGAAGGCATACGACCTAAAAGTGCCGACACCTCAGAACCTGCTTGGGTAAAACGGAAGATGTTATCAATAAAGAACAGTACGTCTTTTCCTTGTCCATCGCCAGCACCATCACGGAAATACTCAGCGATAGTCAAACCAGACAAAGCCACACGAGCACGAGCTCCTGGAGGTTCGTTCATCTGACCAAACACGAAAGTCGCTTTGGATTCTTTCATGCCTTTTTTGTCAACTTTGGTCAAATCCCAACCACCTTCATCCATAGAATGCATGAAATCTTCACCGTATTTGATAATACCAGATTCCAACATCTCTCTCAAAAGGTCATTTCCTTCACGAGTTCTTTCACCTACACCAGCAAATACTGATAAACCACCGTGACCTTTTGCAATATTGTTGATCAATTCCTGAATTAATACTGTTTTACCAACGCCAGCACCACCAAACAATCCAATTTTACCACCTTTAGCATAAGGTTCAATCAAATCGATTACTTTAATACCGGTAAATAAGACTTCAGTAGACGTTGATAAATCTTCAAACTTAGGGGCTTCCCTGTGTATAGGAAGACCATTGTCTCCAGTTTTAGGTAAGTCTCCAAGACCATCAATGGCATCACCAATTACATTGAACAATCTACCGTAAACATCATCACCAATAGGCATTTGGATAGGAGCACCAGTTGCAACAACTTCAGTGCCTCTACTTAAACCATCGGAAGAATCCATCGCAATAGTACGTACGGTATCTTCACCAATATGAGATTGCACTTCAAGAATCAAAGTTGAACCATCAGGTCTTTTAATTTCTAGAGAATCATAAATTTTTGGGAGTTCAGCTTCTGTTCCGAATTCAACATCGATAACAGGACCAACAATCTGAGCAACTTTACCTGTAACTTTTGACATTACTTATGTGTTTAATATTATGCGTTTTATAGATATAGAAAACCCCTTGGTTTTCGCGCTGCAAAGATATATCTTTTAATTTAAAATGAAATAGTTTTTTGCCTTTTTTGGCAATAAAAAAACACCTCTAAACTAGAGGTGTTTTAATGTATGTATGTTTAACTTCTTTATTGTAGAGTTGGTGGATAATTGGTTGGAAAATCGCCTACATTTATCAAATTACCTGACGCTTCAAAATTTGAACCGTAGGTTTCGTCAATTGCAATTAAAATCGCATTTGCCATAGCGGCATAACCTCTTGCAGTAAGATGAACACCATCTAGACTGCACAAACCTCCTGTGACTAAAGATGTATTAAGGACGAAATCACCATCGGCATATCCGGTCGTAGAAGCTTCGACTAAGATAGACTTGAAGTCAACTAAAGCCAAGCCTTTATTTGCTGCAACTGCTTCAATAGTCGCATTGTAGGCATCAGTTGCAGTTTTCACAGCTTGCTGCTCTGAAGGAATTAATACCCATTTATCCTCTAATGGAAGTGTGACACCTTCCACTGAAAATTGTCCTGCTACTGCGGCTGGGAGGCCTTGCATGGCTAATGCAGAAGCATACTGCTGATTTACGGTTCCTATAACAGAGCTGCTTGGCAACACAAATAAATCATTGGCATTTGCTTGTCTGGTTTGACCATAAGTTTGTCCTAACAAACCAGCAACTAATGGTGCTGCTTGCGGTGGTAATCCAAATTGGCCAATAAAAGCTGGAAAATCTGGATTTGCACTTAATACAGCAGCGATTTGGGCTGATAGGTCAGCTAAAGTTTCATCTTTAATCACTACTGGACTCGCTTCGGTTTCAGAAAATACTACAGATCTTTCAGGAACATTTAAATAGGCATAAACTTGGTTTAAAGCACCATAAATAGTATTTAAAGTTGGAATTTGTGGTCCAAAACTAGGATTAGAAGGATCTAAAGGGTTATAAGGTACTGTGGTAAAATGAGCCAAGCTTGTAATGTAAGGCACATTGGCTACAACACCTTTAGCGCCGTTAGCGGTTAACGCATCAACAGCCGCACTAAAAGAGGCTGCAAATACTGTAGGGTCTGTAATGTCAGCCGAGCCATAAGTTGAAGGATCCATATTTCCTGTTTGGTCAACTCCAGCTCCACCAGAAGTGGCATAACCTAGCACATCATTTCCTCCTATTTCAGATAAGGTAAAGAAGGTGGCATTTTGAGCTACTGCATCACCAAGAACGGTTGCAGTAGGCGTAGACGCCATTCTACCAAAATAAGGGTTCAGGGCTCCATAACCAGCAATTCCTAGATGAAAACTTTTTATTCCAGGGATTCCATAATTATTAAAAGAACCTGTTAAGTGTGTTGTTATCTCGGTTGTAGGGGTAGCTGGTAATGGAGCTGGACCAGAGCCATTGAAATATAGTCTTGGACTTGCCGCCACATTTCCGCCTACAAGAAACCCACCAATATTATCACTCATTAAAGGTTGCCCAAAACTGCCCCCACCCACCAGCGCAAATTGTTGCGAGAGCATGTTGGGAAACGAGTTTTGTTGTCCGGCAATAAATAAGGCATTGTCTGTAAACCCCGCTGAAAAGGAAGCTCCTACAGACACATATTTGGAAAAATCGGCTTCACCAGCGGTTAATGGAGGTAAAACAGTTTCATCACTACCTGAATTGTCATCATCGCTACAGGCGGCAAACGTTAAACATAGTGCTGCCAACCAGATATATTTAGTTTTAAAATTCATTTTCATCAATTTTTTTATAAGTTATTTATTGTCCAAGAAACATAATACATTGAACCTATGTAGCCTGTGCCTATGGCTGTATAATATTCATCACCTAAAATATTGGTGGCCCCTGCTTTAAATGTTGATTTAATTTTAGGAACATTATAGTTTATTTGAGCATCCAACGTATGGTAGGATGGAATTTGTCCGTCTCCAAAGGTGGCTTCCCATTCATAGGTATCGCTCCATCTCCAAGCTATGTTGAAACCAAAATTCTTAAACAATTCAGTATTGCCAAAACCAACTTTTACTTTATGTTCTGGCGTATTGAAGTTAGTTCTGAAATCGGGATACTTGGCATCATCAAAATCTTGTTTGGCATAGGTATAGTTACCACTCAAGTCAAAATTTCCAAGCACTTTAGTTGTAACACCTATAGAGGCACCATAAGACTTCACATCAGCAGGAGAGTTGGTGTAGGTTTGGTACACTTTATAATCGCCATTGGCGATTGCGGCTAAAGACAGGGAGTTATCACCTACAGTTCCATAAAGTGGAGCCACAACAACATCGCCTGAAATAAAGTCTTTATACTTGTTATAGTATACACTTACATCCACTACAGTTGCGTCATATTTACCACGGTAACCTACCTCAAATGATTGAACTTGCTCTGGTTTAACCAATTCTGAGTTGCCTATTGCCAAGTCAGCAGGGTTTCCTGATTCGGCAAAAGCAGAAACAGAAGAAGCTAAGTAAGAGTTAGTATAAGCTGCAGAGCCAGATTGGGAAACTGAAGAGGGTTGACCTAGTCCTTGTCCTGAGGCACTAACTGAATAGTCTCTTACATAGCGATCTAAATTATCAGGAGCAGAACCTACTAATATGGCTCTACCAGCATCTAAACCAATAAATAAGTCTTGGGTGGTAGGATTTCTAAAACCTGTTTGGAATGAAGCCCTAATATTATGATTTTGATTGATTGTGAAGCCTGCGGCAAGTCTAGGTGAAAGAAAACCATCAAAGAATTCAGATTTGTCATAACGAATAGAACCAGTTAGTTTCAAGGATACATTATCTGTTAAATCCAATTCTTTTTGCAATTGGGTATAGATTCCGTATTCATTGTAATCGATACTGCCATCATAATCAGTATAAATAGTTCCTGATGAATTCAAGCTATACTTTCTATATGAACCTCCAACTTGTATTTCGACAACATCCCACAAGTGGCTAAAATTATAGTTGGCATCCGCATGATAATATTTAGAGGCATCTTGGAATTTAGATCCTGTAGCAAAATCAGGGTCGGATGACACCACCTTTAATGCATTGTTGAATGCGGCCGTGCCAGGTTCTAATCTACCCGTTTCTGCAACAGCTCTGGCTGTAGCATGTGCTTGAGCATCGGTTGCGCCAGAAAGCGTAGCGCCAACATATGTTTGAATATAGTCGCCAAACCAATCGGAATCACTTTTCCATAACCTGTTAATGTTGATTCCAGTAAACACCATATCATAGGAATCACCTGCTTTGTCAGCAACCACATATCCTCTTAAGAAGAAGTTGTTGTTTTTAATTTCCAGCTTGTGCTGTTGCTGCGTAAATCCATCAATATAGTATCTGTTGGTACCTTGATATATAGTGGAACCAGTACCAATTTTACCAACATATTGTATTTCAAAATCGTTACCCCACGGGCGATAGTACAATCCCCAGTCGGCCTTAATACTTTCTGCATTATAATCGGTCAAATCACTTTCATTATAACCTGTACGGCTCACTACTACATCAGGAACAATACCTAGACCACCAGATGCAGCACGAATATTGGTGGAAACTTCGTCACCATAAACATTGTAACCATCATAATCTAAAGAAGCTCTGGTAGCTCCAGTACCGGGTTTTCCTTGATAGTTGGTAGCCCACCAATCAGTTCCCTTAAGCCATCCAAAATTAACTTTAGCGGCAAACTTTTCACTGAATTTATAAGCGACTCTAATACCCAAATCTCTGTACGTGTTATCACCAGCAGCATCTTGAGAGGTCATACCTTGTTTGTAATATCCGCTAATACCACTATGATCAAACGGGCTTTTACTTCTCATGAATAAAATACCATTGAATGCATTAGCTCCATAAAGAGCAGAAGCTGCACCAGGCAATAATTCCACACTTTGTACATCAACTTCGTTCATTCCTACTAAATTACCAATAGGGAAATTAAGAGCAGGAGTAGAGTTGTCCATACCGTCTACCAACTGCATAAAACGCGTATTGGCAAAGGTGGCAAAGCCACGTGTATTGACAGCTTTAAAAGTTAAACTGTTGGTGTTTATATCAACACCTTTAAGATTTTCGAGTCCGTCATAAAAATCAACTGACGCCGTATTTTTGATCTCCTTTAGTCCAAAGCGTTCAACCGTTACTGGTGATTCAAAGATGCGTTCGGGAGTTCTGGATGCAGAAATTACAATTTCATCAAGTTGAGTTCCTTCTTTCAAGATAAACTGGACTACTTGATTGTTTTCAGTTATCTCCATAGTTGCAACTGAAAAACCAATACTACTAGCTTGTAGGCTAAAAGGAGGATTTTGGTTGACAGTGAGTGCAAAACCACCGTCAAAATCGGTTACGGCTCCTACAGCAGCACCAACCACAACTACATTTGCTCCAGGAATGGGTTGGTTATTCTCATCTACAACCGTACCTGAAACCTTTGTTTGTGAATAGGTTACAGTAATTAAAAAAAGAAATAAAACAGAAAAGAGTGCTTTCATATTAAATGATTAGTTAAATATTAGATAGCACCAATATACGGTTTTTAACCAAATCTTTTAAAATTGGCTCTTTTTTTTGTGAAATTACCAATGTAAGCTCAAATAATTTTGATATTGGTAATAAGAGTAGGGTTACTCTACAGTCACAGATTTTGCCAAATTCCTAGGTTGGTCTACATTCTTACCAAGCATTACAGCAATGTGATATGAAAGTAGTTGCAGAGGAATTGTGGTTAAAAGAGGAGAAAACGTTTCTTCTGTTTCGGGTACCTCAATAACATGGTCGGCCAATTCTTTCACATGAACGTCTCCTTCGGTAACAATTCCAATGATTTTCCCTTTTCTTGACTTAATTTCCTGAATGTTGCTCACTACTTTTTCATAATGTCCTTTTTTGGTTGCAATTACAACTACAGGCATCTGTTCATCGATAAGTGCAATAGGGCCATGTTTCATCTCGGCTGCAGGATATCCTTCGGCATGTATATAGGAGATTTCCTTAAGTTTTAAAGCACCTTCCAAAGCTACTGGAAAGTTAAAGCCTCTACCAAGATATAGGAAATTGCGGGAATCTTTGTAAATATTTGAAATCTCTTTTACATAGTTGTCGCTCTGTAGGGCTTTCTCAACTTTATTGGGGATCAATTCAAGCTCAATCAAATACCTTCTGAAATCAGAGCTGGAAATAGTCCCTTTTGCACGGGCAAGTCGCAGCGCCATCAAGGATAAGACGGTAATTTGAGTGGTAAACGCTTTTGTAGAAGCAACGCCAATTTCTGGTCCTGCGTGGGTGTATGCACCAGCATCGGTTTCTCTAGCAATGGACGATCCAACAACATTACAAACCCCGAAAACAAAAGCACCTTTGGACTTGGCTAGTTTGATAGCGGCAAGTGTATCGGCTGTTTCTCCAGATTGTGAAATGGCAATAACAACGTCATTTTCAGTAATAACGGGGTTTCTATAGCGGAATTCGGAAGCATATTCAACTTCAACAGGAATTCTTGCCAAATCTTCAAATATGTATTCAGCCACAAGTCCGGCATGCCATGAAGTCCCACAGGCCACGATAATGATGCGATCGGCATTTAGAAATTTCTTCATGTTGTCTTCAACCCCAGCCATTTTTATGATCGCTTCCTTGCTTAACAAGCGCCCTCTAAAGGTGTCTAAAATTGCTCGTGGTTGCTCGTAAATTTCCTTGAGCATGAAGTGGTCATAACCACTTTTTTCTATTTGTTCAAGGTTCATTTGAAGTTCTTGAACATAGGGGTCAACAAGTGAATCGTCTTTAATTTTTCTGATTTTAACTTCTTTCCCAAGACGAATAATGGCCATTTCTTCATCTTCCAAATAAATGGCATTTTTAGTATATTCTATAAAGGGTGAAGCATCGCTGGCTATAAAAAATTCGTTCTCGCCAACACCAACAGCCAAAGGACTTCCCAATCGGGCAATCACGATTTCATTGGGCTTGTTTTTATCAAAAACCGCAATGGCATAAGCCCCTACCACTTGGTTTAGGGCAATCTGAACAGCTTTACCTAATTTGGCGCCTTCTTGTTTCTGGATTTCCTCTATAAGGTTAACTAAGACTTCGGTATCAGTGTCTGATTGGAAAGTATACCCGCGATTAATCAGCTCTTTCTTTATGGCATCATAATTTTCGATAATACCATTATGAATGATTACTAAATTACCCGAATTGGAATAGTGTGGATGAGCATTTACATCATTAGGAACCCCATGAGTGGCCCATCGGGTGTGGCCAATACCTATAGAACCGTCAATTGGCATTTCGGCATGGGAGCGAGCTTCTAGATCACTTACTTTGCCTTTGGTTTTTGAAAGGTTCAAGCTGTTACCGTCGTAAAGAGCAATCCCGGCACTATCGTACCCACGATATTCCAAGCGTTTTAATCCTTCAATAATAATGGGATAAGCTTGTCGATGTCCTATGTAACCTACGATGCCACACATAATAAACAGGTTTAATGGTTAGTTTTCAGGTTCAGAATAAAATATTTCCAGTTTGATGCGTTTTTCTTCAGGCACATTAGGATTGCTTCCGTACAAAACGGTGCCTCTAGGTGAAAGGAATGCTCCAAGAGGAATGCCCACTGGTTTTGGGTTTTCGTCATTAGGAATGGTTCCGTACAAGTCCAATGGATCAATACTGTTTACGTTTGTAGTTACTACAAGACCTAAATTGTAATTGGTTGAATCTCGTAAGAGTATATTGTTTAAGTGTTCGGTAATCCTAAATTTATATTTTATCCCTTTTTTGTACCCGTTTGCGTCTTCAACCTCTTCTCTTTGAAGAATTTTTGAATGAATGATCCTTGAATACAAAGGGGAGTTTGTATTCACAGTAGGATCGGCATAGTAATCTATCACTGGGATATTATTTTTTAGGTCATAGAGCATGAGTCTGTCAGGTTCGCCATCGATAATCATGTCTTGGTCTACATAAACAACTAGGTTGGCTTCGTTAATCAAGCGCTTAGGAGCAGCAGGTGTACCAAAGGTTTCTCTAAAATTATCCAAAGCCTCATTACTATGAGTTACTTCGTCAAGATTCCCAAAAAGTTTCACAATCCCCATGGAGCCTTCCATGCCTTTAAGATAGATAAGCTCGTCACCGTTAACTTCGTCACCATCAACCAATGTAGTTCCAAGATTATTTTCAATAACATTGATTTTATTCCCGGAAAGATTCATCTTGAATTCTTTTTGACGGATGTCTTCGGTTCCATCATCAGCAGTATTGTATAGATAGGATGAATAAACGGTGATGTTTGCACCTTTATTAGCAAAGTCTAACATCAGCATTTGGCCGTCTTCAAAACCAACTGCAGTCTCAGTTTTTAAGTATATGCCTCTAAAATAATCAACAAAATTGTTGGCATTGCTTAATGTGGTTTGTCCCTCTTGATCAATTAGTAAATTTTTCCAAAAGGTATACAATTCATCACTAGGCTCTCCATTTTCGTCTTTTAAAAGGTCAACTCTGAAGGCAGGAGCAAGAGTTTCGTTTTCTTGATAAGCACCTTCCTCATCATACTCACCAATAGATATTTCTGACGCCTTTGGTACAAATGATCCATTCTCATAAAGTAGTTGCCCAGTAAAATCATTAAAATTGATGGTTTGGTTTGAATTGGAGTAATATTTTTGAGCCTCTTCAAGATTGGTCTCTGGGTCGTATGATCTCAGGAAATAGGTATTTTGATATATGGATAATTTAATAGGGGTCTCAGCATTTCCAAAAAGCGAGTCTAATTCGTAGAGAGCATTTCCATCGTCATCAGTTTCTCCGGTCTTATGGGAAAAGTAGGGAATGGTTATTATAATGGAGTCTATGACAGGCTCATCACCAAAATCAGGGCTATAAGTTGTGGGGATTAATTGTGTAACGATCTGAGCCGCGGTCTTACCGTAGGTGGGATCGTCGTAAATACCCAACAAGGAAGAGGTAAGATTGTTGCTCTTCACAGGTTCTACCACTTTATTGTAAGTTAGAGCTGGAAACTCAACACTGTCGGTTATGAAATTACTGTGGGTTAACAAATCGGTGCCAACCGCATTGTAATCTTTATCGCAAGCTATAAAAGTTACGATAAGGAGGCCCAAAAGGCCCATTTTTTTCATTAGGTTTTTCATAGCAATAAAATATTAGCTCAACACTTTGGTTTTGTAAAACTCAGTATATGCTTCACTAAATTCGTCCTTGTTTTTATAATCAAGAACTGGTTTTTTCGAATTTTTTAAGTAATCTGTTAATTCTTGAGGGATAGTTTCAGACCCCACAATCAAAGCATCAGAAAAATCAATAGCTATTTTCATAAGGCTATTGTAGCTTGGTTTTTCAAGAACCTTCACAGTGTCTTCACTGATGTTATCAAATACAACTTTCTTCATCATACCTTCATTTAACGTACCATCAAAGCTTTGATTGTATACAGAAGTCACAATTTTGCTATCATTAAAGAGAGGTTCGTCTTTGTAGTATTCTTTTAGATATAGAGGAAACAAGGAAGCCAGCCAGCCGTGAACATGAATAATGTCAGGAGACCAGTTAAGCTTTTTCACGGTTTCAATAACTCCTTTGGCAAAGAAAATTGCGCGTTCGTCATTGTCAGGGTATAGTTTTCCGTTTTCGTCGGTTAAAGTTGCCTTTCTCTTAAAATAATCATCATTATCAATAAAATAAACCTGAATCCTTTCTTTGGGAATAGAAGCTACTTTGATAATCAGGGGCATATCCAAGTCATTTATAACCAGATTGATACCTGAGAGCCTTATAACTTCATGAAGTTGATGCCTACGTTCATTGATGTTACCGTATCTGGGCATAAAAATGCGAATCTGACCACCTAATTGGTTTACCATTCTTGGGGCTTCAAAAGACATGGATGAGATTTCGGTTTCTGGCAGATATGGCACTACTTCAGATGATACGTATAATATCCTCTTATCTTTCATATAATTCCTCGACTTTTCAATTTCCTAATAAAAAACACGCAAAAGTACAAAAATTTATGCGAATTGATTGTAAAATCTTAAGTTTGCACCCGTTAATTTTTTATTAAAGATGAAAGTCTTTTCAGAAAAAGAGGCCTTAAATAAGCACTTTTCAGTCTATAAAAACAAAGGTCTAAAACTAGGCTTGGTACCTACTATGGGGGCATTGCACAAGGGACATCTCTCTCTAGCAAAGTTGGCGTTGAAAGATAACGATCTAGTAGTAGTGAGCATCTTTGTAAACCCTACCCAGTTTGACAATAAGGAAGATCTAAAAAAGTACCCAAGAACATTGGATGCCGATGTAAAGTTCCTGCAATCGCTCTCCAACGAGATTGTTGTGTACGCACCTTCGGTGGAAGATGTTTATGAAGGAAAAACCAAAGCAGAGAGTTTTGATTTTGACGGACTGGAAAATGAAATGGAAGGGCGCTTTAGGCACGGTCATTTTGACGGTGTAGGCACAGTGGTTAAAAGGCTTTTTGAAATTGTGGAGCCACAAAATGCGTATTTTGGGGAAAAGGATTTTCAGCAATTGGCCATTATCAGGAAACTGGTGAGCAAGTACCGGTTGCCGGTAAACATTATTGGTTGCCCTATATTGAGAGAACAGGATGGATTGGCCATGAGTTCCAGAAACACCCGATTAAAACCCACTTACAGAAAGGAGTCGCCTTTTATTTACAAAACTCTTCAACGAGCCAAGGAAAAGTTTGGCACAAAAAGTGCTAATCAAGTGACGCAATGGGTTAAAGATCAATTTGCTAAGCATCCGCTCTTAAAACTTGAATATTTTACTGTGGCCAATAGTGAGACTCTCAAGCCTGTTGTTAGAAAGACAAAAAACAATAAATACCGTGCGTTTATAGCTGTTTATGCCGATGATGTTAGACTTATTGATAATATCGCACTAAATTAATTACCTTTGCACCATGCAAATTCACGTTGTAAAATCAAAGATACACCGAGTCAAATGTACCGGAGCCGACCTAAACTATATAGGGAGTATTACCATTGATGAAGATTTAATGGAGGCTGCCAATATAATCCAAGGCGAGAAAGTACAAATTGTCAACAATGACAATGGCGAGCGTTTGGAAACCTATGTTATCCCTGGCCCTAGGGGAAGTGGCGAAATCACACTCAATGGCGCCGCTGCTAGGAAAGTATCAGTGGGTGATACTCTTATCCTTATCACCTATGCCATGATGGATATTGAAGAGGCCAAAACCTTCAAACCTGCTTTAGTGTTTCCTGATGAGGCAACCAATCTCTTAAAATAACCTCATTTGAATTCCTCTACCAAAAAAGGACTTAAAATTATAGTTCCAATTGTATTGGCTATATTCCTTGGATGGTATGCTTTTTCTGAATTTCCACTAGCTAAAGTATGGCCTTTTGTTAAAAAAGCGAACATTTGGTGGATTCTTCTGGGCTTGTTTTTCGGCGTTTTAAGTCACCTTTCAAGAGCCTACAGGTGGAACTATTTGTTGCAACCTCTGGGCTATAAAGCGCAGTTGCCCAATAGCGTTATGGCGGTGTTTGTGGGGTATTTGGCCAATTTTGGAATTCCTCGCTCAGGGGAAGTCTTGCGCGCTATGGTGCTTACCAATTACGAGAAAGTTCCTTTTGAAAAAGGGTTTGGAACCATCGTGGCCGAACGGGTGGCCGATGTTTTGGTCATGTTGGGAATAATAGCAATTACCCTTATTCTGCAGTTTGATTATATTTTCACTCTTTTGGAGAAGGCTTTTAGTTTCCAGAAAATTATAATGGGTAGTGCCATACTGCTTATAATTTCAGTAGTGATTTTCATTTACCTAAAGAAAAGCCAGACCTTGCTAGCGGTAAAAATAAGAACGTTTATTAAGGGGCTTAAGGAAGGTGTTTTCAGTATTTTGAACATGGAACACAAATGGGCATTTATAGGACATACCTTGTTCATTTGGGGGATGTATATTTTAATGTTCTATGTGACCCTTTTTGCCGTTGATGAAATTTCACATGTTACTTTAGGGATGGTTTTAGTGGCGTTTATTGCAGCGAGTTTTACCATTGCTACCACGAATGCGGGTTTGTTTGCCTATCCGCTGGCCGTGATGACTGCTTTTTCTCTTTTTAATATTCCGCAAGACCCTAGTTATGCTTTTGGTTGGATCATATGGTCTTCCCAAACCATTATGTTAGTGGTTTGCGGGGTTATTTCTTTTATTTTTCTTCCAATCTATAACACAAAGAAAATCGTTGGTGTAGAATAAATTTTTAACTTGCAGGGCAATCTAAACTGTTCCTGCCATGTTAAGAAAAAACCTAGTGCCCATCCTGTTCCTAATCTTCATTTCCATAAAGGCACAAACCCGTTACGAAACGTTTCATTCAGATAAGTTGGGAGAAGATAGGGAGTTAAAGATTCAGTTGCCTAGAGGATATAATGATAGTAGTGATACCACCTACCCTTTGTTTATTGTTTGGGATGGTGATTATTTGTTTGAGCCTGTAGCAGGAAATGTTGATTATTATGCCTATTGGGAAGACATGCCGGGCGCTATTGTAGTTGGGATTAATCAATACGATTTAAGATACGATGATTGTACCTATTCTGCTGAAAATTCTTTGCCCATGGATAAAGGTGCCAAGTTTTTTGAATTTATAGGACTGGAATTAATTCCTTATTTGGAAAAAACCTACCGATTGGCAAATTTTAGAGTGGCCATTGGTCATGACGAAACGGCAAATTTCATCAATTACTACCTGTTAAAAGACAATCCGGTATTCAATGGGTATATAGTATTAAGTCCAGAATTGGCACCAGATACAACTACGTATTTGTCTGAACGGTTACCAAGTATGGAGAAGAAGATTTTCTACTACCTTTCAACCTCAGACAATGACGTGGCTAAAATCAGGGAAAAAACCCAAGCTTTGGATGCGTCTTTAAAAGCTATTGACAACAAGAATTTTCACTATACATTCAATAACTTTGAAGGGCCGTCGCACTATGGATTGCCCGCGCACTCTATTCCCAATGCCTTAGAAAGTATTTTTCAAGTGTATCAACCTATCAGTAAAAAAGAGTATCAAGAAGTTCTTTTGAAATTGGACGGGTCGCCTGTAGAGTATCTCGTTGAAAAATACGCTACCATTGAAGAGCTTTTTGGATTTGATAAACAAGTTTCAATTAACGATTTTAAAGCGGTGGCTGCTACCATTGAAAAAACCGAAAAATTTGGTTACTACGAAGAGTTAGGGAAGTTGGCCAGAAAGCAATACCCGGAAACCTTATTGGGTAATTATTATTTGGCTCGTTTTTATGAAGAAACAGGCGAACCGAAAAAAGCCATGAAAACATATCAATCGGCCTATGTTTTAAAAGAAATTGGAGGATTCACTAAGGATATGATGTTGGAACGTGCCGACGCGATCAAAGCAGATTTTGGGTATTAATGGCGAAGGTAAAAACAACTTTTTTTTGTCAGAATTGCGGGGCTCAATATGCCAAATGGCAAGGCCAGTGCAATGCCTGTAAAGAGTGGAACACCATTGTTGAAGAGGTTATCCAAAAAGAAGACAAAACCGATTGGAAGCAGCAGTCTTCTTCAACCACAAAGCGTGCCTCAAAACCTCTCACGCTAAAAGAAATTGATGGTGGTGAGGAATCCAGAATTCTAACGTTAGACTTTGAACTCAACCGTGTTTTGGGCGGTGGGATTGTGCCAGGCTCCTTGATTCTTTTAGGAGGTGAGCCAGGGATAGGAAAAAGTACCCTGCTGCTACAGGTGGCACTCAACTTACCCTTAAAGGTGCTCTATGTTTCAGGCGAAGAAAGCCAAAAACAAATCAAGATGCGAGCCGAACGTATTAATCCTAAAAACGATCATTGTTACATCTTGACAGAAACCAAAACACAGAATATTTTTAAGCAAATTGAAGATCTGGAGCCCGACTTAGTGGTTGTAGATTCCATTCAAACACTTCATAGTGATTACATAGAATCGTCAGCAGGAAGTATTTCGCAAATCAAAGAGTGCACCGCTGAACTTATCAAGTTTGCCAAAGAAACATCAACCCCTGTTATTTTGGTTGGCCACATCACGAAGGATGGTACGATTGCAGGCCCAAAAATTTTGGAGCACATGGTAGATACCGTGTTACAGTTTGAGGGTGACCGCAATTATGTTTTCAGAATTTTAAGAGCCAACAAAAACCGTTTTGGTTCTACCAATGAGTTGGGTATTTATGAAATGCAAGGAACAGGGTTACGAGAGGTTTCGAATCCTTCAGAAATATTGATTTCCAAAAAAGACGAGGAATTAAGTGGCAATGCCGTAGCCGTTACCATGGAAGGCCTTCGGCCATTGCTTATAGAAATTCAAGCTTTGGTAAGTACAGCTGTTTATGGAACGCCTCAACGAAGCGCAACGGGATTTAATGCCAAGCGTTTGAACATGCTGCTGGCGGTTTTGGAGAAACGAGCTGGTTTTAGATTGGGGGCAAAAGATGTGTTCTTGAATGTAACTGGAGGTATCACGGTTGATGATCCAGCGATTGATTTGGCGGTGATCGCTGCTATTTTATCCTCCAATGAAGATGTGGCATTACCCAAAGATTACTGCTTTGCCGCTGAGGTAGGTCTGTCGGGGGAAATTCGTCCCATTCAACGTGTGGAGCAACGAATTTTGGAAGCCGAGAAGTTAGGGTATTCCACCATTTTTGTTTCTAAATACAATACGATTTCCTTGAAGGATACAGGCATCAAAATCCAGTTGCTTTCCAAGATTGAGGATTTGGTTGGATTTTTAGTCTGAACAAACGAGGACTCATCTCTTTCAAACTCTTGAAAGTCCTATTAAAGTGACTTAAACTTTCAAACCCAACCATAAAAGCAATGTCCTGTATGGGTGCGTCTGTAGTAGCGAGATAATGACAGGCACTTTCCACTCTGGATTTATTCAAAAATGTCACAAACGAAAGACCTATATGCTTTTTAAACCATCTGCAAAATGAAGGTGGAGTCATGTGCATCTTTTCGGCCATCATGGATACATTTAAAGAGTCATTAAGATGTTCCAATATATAGGAAGTACACTTGGATACCTTGCTATCATATTTGCTTTCACGAAAGTTTTGTCGGTATATTTTTGAAGATAAAACAACGCTCTTGCTGCTCTCAAGGGATAATTCATGCAAGATGGAAATTAAAGCACTTAGTTGGGACGGTTTGTCCAAGGAGTTGAAAACGGTCATTTTTTTAATGATAGCTTGAGAAGGCTTTCTAAAGTGAAGCCCTTGAAGGGTTTTGTTGAACAATAATTTGAATGGGTCACACTCTGGAAAGGCCTCAAAAATTGATTTTGGAAATTGAATCACAACGGCTCCAACACTAGTATTTTCATTGGTAATGGAAACCCAATGATGGGGCAAATTTTCACCTACTAGAACCAAATCATTGTCGCCAAAAGGAGAAATATTATCTCCAACAAACCGAGTTCCCTGTCCTTTGGTGATTAAGGTCAATTCCAATTCCGGGTGGTAATGCCAATAGGGTTCAAAAGAATCGGCATGTATTGAAAATGCATTGAATGATTGCTGTTTGGAAGGCAGTGAAAGTGTTTCTAATCTCGGCTTCATTACTCAATAATTAACTCATAAATATATTAAAAATTATAAATAAGGTTAAAATATGCATATTATTAGCTAAAATACACCAATTAAATTTTTTACAACACCCTTAGTTTTGAAAAACAATTCTAAAGGTTATGAGCAATCACGAAATTTTAAATTCGCCCTATATACTTAAACAGGAGCAAATTGATTTTTATCAAAAGCACCGGTACATTAAGTTGAAAGAAGTTCTCGATGCAGAGACGTTGTCTTATTTTAATGTATTGATTACCAAAAAAGTAGAAGAACTCAATAACATGTCAGTTCCTTTGGAAGAGCGGTCCACTTACGGAAAGGCTTTTCTTCAGATTTTTAATCTTTGGACTAAAGACCAAGACATAAAACAATTGGTGTTCAGTAAGAGGCTGGCTAGTATCGCCACGCAATTGATGCAGGTTGAAGGTGTTAGGTTATATCACGATCAGGCTTTGTTTAAAGAACCTGGTGGTGGTATTACACCTTGGCATGCCGATCAATATTATTGGCCCTTGGAAACCGACAAAACGGTAACGGCTTGGATCCCTTTGCAAATGACACCCTTGGAAATGGGCCCTTTGGAATTCAGTGCTGGAAGCCACGAGATTTTAGAGGGTCGCGACTTAGAAATTGGAGATGCGAGCGAAGTACTCATTCAAAGGCGGTTAAAAGTAACTGACTTTAAACACGTGGTAGAGTCGTTTGATCTAGGGGAAGTTAGTTTTCATTCAGGGTGGGTATTCCATCGTGCCGGAGCCAATGCTTCCGAAAAGATGAGAAAGGTAATGACGGTTATTTATATGGATAAAGACATGATGCTTAAAAAACCGACCAACGAGGGTCAGCAAAATGATTGGGATACGTGGTGCCCCGGAGCCCAAATAGGCCAGGTTATTAATACGCACCTTAATCCTGTTTTGTATTGACACGAATAAAATATCTTTATCCACACTGGGGCAGTGAATCTTTACGGCTCAATGATTTCTTTGAAGTGGTTAACAGCAATCAGTTTTCAGGAATAGAAATCGATATCCCCGAAAAGGAAACGTTTAAAGCTCAATTTCATAAAGAGCTTGACTTGCAAAGGCAGAAAAACACCAACTTTATCTTGGTGGCTCAGCAGGTTTTTGGGGTTGTGAAAGAAACGCCTCAAGAGTATATGCAAAAGGTGTTGAAGAAATTAGAATCCTTGATTGATTTCCAACCCACGTTTATCAACTCGCATACGGGAAAAGATCATTATAGTTTTGATGATAATTGTAGAATTATAGAAGCGATAGAAAATTTTTCTCTGAATGAAAATATACCCGTTTATCACGAAATTCACCGAGGCAGGTTTACGTTTCACTCGGCAACTACGTTAAACTATTTGGAAAAATTCCCAAACCTTAAATTGGTTGGCGATTTGTCACATTGGTGTGTGGTTTCAGAGTCTATGTTGCAAGATCAAGACAAAATCCTCCATCGGGTAGGGTCTCATATTTATCATTTACATGCCAGGGTTGGTTTTGAGCAAGCGCCCCAAGTTAACAACCCCTTTGCTCCTGAATGGGACAGTTATTTGAACCAATTTATTACGTGGTGGAAACAAATTATTGAAATCCACTACGAAACAGATGCATTTACCATTACTCCTGAATTTGGGCCATTTCCTTATATGCCACAAAAGCCGTTCAGTAAGGAACCTTTGTCCATTCAGGCAGATGTAAATATTCGATTAGTAAACTATTTAAAAGAAAAAATAAGATGAAAAAGGCGTGTTATGTTTTAACAGTGTATTGTGTACTTTTTTCTTGTAAGAAAGAAAAAGAT
>JAGQZG010000079.1 GCA_020435705.1 Mangrovimonas sp. | reverse complement strand
AAGAAACATAATACCCTTTGGATTGGTATTCATAGTCTTTACACAGGTTGAAAATACGAGCCTTTTTTTGGAGGGAATACTGCGGATTGGTCAAGTAATCCTTTGAGGATATTACCGAAATATCGCCAGATGAAAAGTTCCACTTATCTGGCTGGTTTACAACGATGTATTTCTTCATTGCATAATTAAATGCTTTTTAAAAAAGCCATCAAATGTAGATTATTTTTTAATCGCTTTTACAAAGTTTGAAAAAATTATTTCAGTCCGTTTTCTTATCGATATTCACATTGAATTTTGGTGCCTGATAATCCTTCGGGAGATAGCTGGCAGGAATGGTTATCATATTGCCATCTCGGGCAGCTCGATAGTGTGGAGACAGAATTTCTATCCCTTTTTCATTGCACACATCTTGTATGTTTTGGTGCAAGTTTGAGTATACCGTGGCTTGTTTACTGGCTTCTTTGGTATACGCATTGATTTGATAGGAAACATAAAAATCGTCTAAACTGGTTTGCAGTACAAATGGCTTGGGGTCTTTTAATAGGAAATCGGTTCTGGACGCTGCTTCAAGCAACGCTTCGTGCATTAATTTCCAAGGGACATCATACCCTATGGTTACCGTTGAATAGATAATGAGCCCTTTGTTTTCGGCCTCAATGGTATAGTTGGTTGTGTTGCCTGTTAACACCGATGAATTTGGGATGGTGATAATTTCGTTTTTTGGTGTTCGTAACCGAGTGACCAGTAGCGTCTTTTCAATCACATCGCCAGAGACATCGGCAATTTTGATGCGGTCCCCAATTTTGAAGGGTCTCATATAGGTAATAACCAAGCCCGAAACCATATTGGCTATAGCTGAAGATGAGCCTAACGAAAAGAGAATTCCTATAAAAACGGAAACGCCTTTGAAAATCTCTGAATCTGAACCAGGTAGATAGGGAAAAATCAAGACAAACATAAAAGCGTAGAGCAAAAATTTAACAATGCTGTAGGTAGGTTTGGCCCAATCAGAGTGAAACCCTGAAATGCTCAGTTTTTCAGATTCAATTTCCTTGAAAATATATTTTACAAATCGGATTACATATTTCATCACGAAATAAATAACCAGAATGCTGAACAAGTTTGGTAAGTAACTCCATATGGCATTCAAAATTCCTTTAAAAGGCATCCAGATGAGATGGAATAGGGAATCGGCCCAATTTCTTGAGAAAGGAAAGATACTGAATATGATGGGCAACGTTATGTAAATCAAAATAGCATACACAATCAAGCGTAGGATTTTGGTCAAGAACAATACGGTTTGCAGCTCTTGATCGGCGGTCATGAAAACATAATCCTTGTAGGAGAGATTTTTAAGCCATTTTTCCTTTTTAGATTCTATGTATCTAATTAATCTGCCATGGGCTTTTCCGATCACCCAAAAAACAAACCATGCCAATGCGATGACCAATATAGAAAGGCCAATCCGAATTAAAAGCTTTGTGGTACTTGTTTCTTCTTTGGCCTTTTTAATAGAGTTTTTAATGGTATTGGTAAATTCTATAGCTAACTTTTCGGGGTTGGAACCATACCAAATAGCATCATTTTCAGACACACTCATAATAATAGTGTTTTGGTATACAATGTCATACATATTGTCTGATTTCAAAGATTGAATGGAGTCCAGTTTTAGGAAATCATCGTCATACAGGCCGTTTATTTTCTGTGAAATGCTTTGGGCACGTTCTCGGGGTGTAAAGGCCCCTATTTTAGTGTAAACATTAAAGAGAGTGTCGGACAAAGCGCCTATTACAGGGTATCCTTTAATGTTGTGTCTTATAGAGTCTATCTTGGCAATTTTATTGGCAAGACGTTGTCTTTCCTTTTCTTCAATATCCTTCAGTTTTTGTTGAAGCTCTTCTTTTTGAAGGTTATCAGTGGTTTTTAAAGAGCTTAGTTGTTCTTCAAGTTCGGCTTTTTCAATGGAATCCGCTTTCCGCTGTTTTTCCATTTCCAAAAGCTTTTGGTTATGGGCTTCAAGAATGGTTAGGTTTATGGAATCTATTTTTGTTGTAGGTAGGGAATCACTTTGGGCAAAAGAGGGAATAACAGCTAACAGCAGAACAAAAAGTCCTACAATTCTGATAATAGGATTCATTTAGTTGGTTTTAGTTTTTAAATGTACAAAAAAACCAACATGCTTAGACTAAGGATGAAATTGTTTTTCAACCTGACGACCAGTGGTTTAACAGGTATGTCGTGCCAACTTATGAAGTGACAAATGCAAAAGCTTCATCCAATTGTGAAACATCAAAATAACGCTCATAGCGTCCTTTACTCGCTCTTTGGAAAAAAAGATTGTCAATAGGAACCAAGGCTTTTAGCATTTTGGAATGTGCAACAATGGCCAAATGTCCAATGCTTTTATAATTCCTGAGTGCCCAAACAGTGTCTTCCATAAAGGCTTTTGAGCTGCTGTGACTTATCTTCAGCTCGTCCAATTTCACCAAAACGTTCACTTGCTCGTAACCTTTGTTTAACTTTTCTTGAAAGAATTTTTGGCAGATTTTTTCGTCTACTTCCGTAAAACCGTCAATAACTTCCAAGGCAAGAACGTTGGTGTCAAAAGTTTTAATTTGTTCTACCATTTTTTGGAAATTTAAGAGATATAAAGGTACGAATAAAGGCCCACGTGCTGGCACGTTTAAGACTATTTTAGCATTCGCCCTAAGATGGAATGGCGTTAGTAAATAAACTAACGTCCTGAGAAAAAATAAGTTATATTTGTTTAAATCACTAACAACCTAAATACTATGAAAACTAAAATTTTACTCATCCTGTGTGTTCTTTTTGGACTGATGATGGTTAATGCCGGACTCAATAAATTTTTTAATTACATGCCTATGCCTGAGGATATTACCGATGAACAAATGGCGCTTTTTGGTGCTTTTGGAACTATAAAATGGTTAATGCCTTTGGTTGCGGTAGTTGAAATAGTTGGTGGAATTCTTTTCATGATTCCAAAATACAGAGCTTTCGGTGCTCTGGTTATTTTGCCGGTCATGGTTGGGATAATTGTTCATCATGCTGTGCACGAACCATCAACAATGGGCATTGCCTTAGTGATGTTCATAATCAATATATGGGTGTTGATTGACAATAGGGAAAAATATGCACCAATATTCAAATAATAAATGATGTGGAAATGAAAAGCCATTCTTTTTGAATGGCTTTTTTTATCTTATATCTTTAATGAAACTGGCTATGGTTTCTGTTCCATGAGTTGAAAGATGCTTGATGAAAGCACTTCCTATGATGGCGCCATGAGCATGTTTGGTAGCTGCATCAAAAGTGCTTTTATTGTTGATCCCAAAGCCTACAATTTGTGGGTTTTTCAAATTCATTTGGGAAATTCTTCTGAAATACGCCTGCTGTTCTTCCCCAAAACCAATGGTTTTTCCAGTGGTGCTAGCAGAGCTTACCATGTAGATAAACCCGTTGGAAACCGAATCTATATACCGAATCCGCTCCTCGGAAGTTTGTGGTGTAATCAGGAAAATATTGAGCAGATTGTATTGTGAGAAAAGCGCTTGGTAGTGCTCTTGATATACATCAACAGGCAAGTCGGGAATAATTAATCCGTCAAT
Organism: Mangrovimonas sp.; assembly: GCA_020435705.1. Classification (GTDB taxonomy): domain Bacteria; phylum Bacteroidota; class Bacteroidia; order Flavobacteriales; family Flavobacteriaceae; genus HKST-UBA85. The sequence goes on along the minus strand of JAGQZG010000079.1, from coordinate 7,693 downwards.
ACCAATATGGGCACACTTTTCACAAAAAGCTTCCACGCCATATTGTAAAATAGGGTTAAAATAGCCCATGATAATCAAGGGAATGGAAACCGTTTCCCTAATTTTTTCCAATTGCTGAAAGAGGAGTTGGGTGGTCATTCCATTTCTAAGAGCTTGGGTAGAACTTGCCTGAATGGTTGGCCCGTCGGCTAAGGGATCGCTGAAAGGTAAGCCAATTTCAATCATGTCTACCTCATTGGCTTCCAGGCTTTTTATGATGGAAGCGGTCGCGTTCAAATGAGGATACCCTGCCGTAAAATAGATGGAAAGAATTTTTTTGTTTGCGTTTAGTCGCTGTTGGATTCTATTCATTTTTTATAAATCAAAATACTTAATATACGTTTCCAGATCCTTGTCGCCTCGTCCCGAAAGGGAAACAACTACAATATCTTGGGATTGAAAGGTCTTTTTGTCAAAAGCGGCCAGTGCATGAGCACTTTCTATGGCTGGAATAATACCTTCCAATTGGCAGAGTTTCATACCGGATTTCATGGCTTCATCGTCAGTAATTGAAATGAATTCGGCTCGGCCTGATTTGTAAAGATGGGCATGCATGGGACCCACACCTGGATAATCCAAACCAGCGGAAATAGAGTAGGGCTCTGTAATTTGCCCGTCTTGTGTTTGCATCAATAAGGTTTTGCTGCCATGGATAATGCCTTCTTTTCCCAATACGGAAGTGGCTGCACTTTCTCCGGATTCAATGCCATGGCCCGCCGCTTCAACGGCTATCAATTTCACCTCCAAATCATTCAAAAAATGATAGTAAGCACCGGCAGCATTGCTTCCGCCGCCCACGCAGGCAATGATATAATTAGGCTTTTCCACACCTTCATGTACCATAAGTTGATTTTTAATTTCTTCTGAAATCACACTTTGAAATCTAGCCACCATATCTGGATAAGGATGTGGGCCAACCACGCTGCCTATAATATAATGCGTATTAACGGGATTGTTAATCCAATCTCTAATGGCTTCGTTGGTCGCATCTTTCAGAGTTTTACTGCCTGAAGTAGCAGGAATAACCGTGGCACCTAACATTTTCATTCTGGCCACATTGGGGGCTTGTCTGGCAATGTCTATTTCTCCCATGTATACAATACATTCAATACCCATCAAGGCGCAAACCGTGGCTGTTGCCACGCCGTGTTGTCCCGCGCCCGTTTCGGCAATGATCCGTTTTTTACCTAGGCGTTTGGCCATCAGGATTTGTCCAATGGTGTTGTTGATTTTATGTGCGCCTGTATGGTTGAGGTCTTCTCGTTTTAAATAAATTTTGGTTTGGTACTGTTCGCTCAGGCGTTTGGCCAAGTAAAGTGGCGAAGGGCGGCCCACATAGTCTTTCAACAGTTGGTTGAACTCCTTCTGAAAGCCTTTCTCAGACATTATTTTTAAATAATTCTGCCGTAATTCTTCAACATTTGGATAGAGCATTTCCGGAATGTAAGCACCGCCAAATTCTCCGTAGTAGCCTTTGTTGTTTATAGTGTAACTCATAATTGAGATTTGAATTCTTTTAATTTTTTAAAGTCTTTTAAAGCTGGTTTTATTTCAAATTTGCTATTGACGTCAATAGCATAACAATGTTTGGCTTCAGGTTGATTTAAAAAGATTTTTAAATCTTCTAGGGTTTCCAACCCAATACCGCCACTTAGGAAATAAGGCTTGTGGGAAGGATAATTTTTAAGTAATTCCCAATTAAACGTATAGCCGTTGCCACCGGGCAGTTTGCCTTTGGTGTCAAACAGAAAATACGCTACATGGGGTTCGTAGGCTTTTAACAAGCTGAAATCAAAGTCATCCCTAACTGAAAAAACTTTGATAATTTCAATGTGATCTAAATCTTGCTTGAGGGACAGGCAAAATTCAGGACTTTCACTTCCGTGTAATTGGACCATATCTAGGTTATGCTTCCTTGCTTTTTCTAGAATCGTGTCCGTTTTTGAGTTGACAAATACGCCAACTTTCTTAATGGGTTGCGGAATTTCAGGAATAAGGTCGTCAAAATATCTGCTGGAATTTTCATGGAAAATAAACCCCATGTAATCAGGTTGTAAAGCTGCAACCTGGCTGATGTTTTCGGCATATTTCATTCCGCAGACTTTCAGTTTCATCGGTTTAATTCATTTATAAATTGTGAAGCACTATTGCCGGGATTGCTGGTTTTCATAAAGTTTTCCCCAATTAAGAACCCTTGATAGCCATAGGCTCTTAAGTCTTTTATGGCAGCTACATTGTTAATGCCGCTTTCAGAGACTTTTACAAAATCATCAGGAATCTTTTCAGAAAGGGATTTGCTTATGTCCAAACTCACCTCAAAAGTCTTAAGGTTTCTGTTGTTAACTCCTATCATGTCCAGACTCGGCATCATGGATTTTTCCAATTCTTCCAGATTGTGTACTTCCAGCAAGACCTCCAGACCCAAACTTTTGGCCAGCTCAGAATAGCTCTTTATTTCGTCTTTGGTTAGAATAGCCGCAATGAGTAAAATCAAATCTGCCCCAGAGGCTTTGGCTTCTATGATTTGGTATTCACTGATGATGAATTCTTTCCTTAAAAGCGGCAAATTACAAGTGTTTCTGGCCGTTTTCAAATCCTCTAAAGTGCCCCCAAAATATTTTTCATCAGTAAGCACCGACATCCCTGAAACACCTGCGTTTTCATAGCCTTTGGCAACATCAATAAGGTTTAAGCTGTTGTTGATAACCGCTTTTGAAGGTGATTTTCTTTTGTGTTCCGCAATGATGCCTGAGGGACTATTCATTAAATTGGTTTTTAACGAATAGGTGGCTCTTGAAAACAAAGGGCTTTGTTCCAGTTGTGAAATTGGAGTTTGTGATTTTTTTAAACCCACTTCACTTCTTTTATGGGCTATGATGTTATCTAAAATACTCATTTTCCTTCGCTTAGTTTTACTAGGATGTTGAATCGTTGTTTGGCTTCACCACTAAAAAGAGCTTCTTGGGCAAGTTCAAAACCATCACTAAGAGGTATTTTTTTGGCGGTAGCAATAGCAACGGCGGCGTTGGCACAGACTACTTGATTTTGAATTTTGGTACCTTTTCCGTTTAGAATATTACTGAAAATATGAGCGGCCTGTTTTACAGTATCGCCCCCATAAATACTGGATTTGTTTATGGGGTTTAGCCCAAAATCTTCGGGAGTTAAAATAGACTCAGAATCATTCGAGATAATCTTGGTGTCACCAGTCAGGGAAATTTCGTCATAGCCGTCCAGGGCATGAACAATACTATAGTTTTTATCGGTATTCTCATACAAATAGCCATAAAGACGAAGTAATTCTGGGCTAAAAACCCCGACCATTTGATTTTTGGGAAACGAAGGATTTACCAAAGGCCCAAGCATGTTGAAAAACGTTTTGACACCCAATTCCTTTCTAATAGGTGCCACATTTTTCATGGCTGGGTGAAACAAAGGCGCATGCAGAATACAAATACCAGCGGTATCCAAACAGTCCTTAATGAAGGGGATATCATTGGTGAATTTAATCCCGAAAAATTCCAAAACATTAGACGAGCCACTGGCCGAAGAAACACCATAATTACCGTGCTTAGAAACATTCACACCTGCCGCTGCAGTTATGAATGATGCTAGAGTGGAAATATTGAATGTGTTTTTTCCGTCGCCTCCCGTACCACACAAATCAATGGCGTTATATTCTGAAATTTCAACAGGAATGCAGAGTTCCAAAAGGGCATCTCTAAAACCTTTAAGTTCGCCCAAGGTGATACTTCGCATCATATAGACCGTTAGGAAAGCGGCAATTTGACTAGGATTGTATTGTCCTGCGGAAATGTTTACCAAAAGATTTTTGGCTTCCATTTCCGAAATATTCTCTTGATTGATGAGTCTGCTTAATATATTTTCCATACTATCCGTTTAACCAGTTTTCCAGCATTTTTTTACCATTGGGTGTTAAGACAGATTCTGGATGAAACTGCACGCCTTTAACATCTAAAGTTTTATGGCGAAGCGACATAACTTGTCCATTTTCGTCAAATGAAGTGGCCTCTAAAACTTCGGGAAGCGCACTGGCAACCACCCAGGAATGGTAACGGCCAACAGAGAATGTTTTTTCCAAACCTTTAAACAAAATTTCGTCATCTACACAAGTAGTGACCGAGGTTGCCACCCCGTGATAAACTTCTTTCAAGTTGATGAGCTTACCTCCAAATACTTCACCAATAGCTTGTTGACCAAGGCATACACCCAAAATAGATTTAGTGGTGGCAAATGTTTCAATAATAGGTTTTAAAAGTCCGGCTTCGTCCGGGATTCCCGGGCCGGGAGATAACACAATTTTCTTAAATGGAACCACCTCGTCCAAAGTCAATTGGTCGTTTCGCTTCACAACGACTTGGCAGTTCAAATCCTCTAGGTAATGTACCAAATTGTAGGTAAAACTGTCGTAATTATCTATGACTAAAATTTTCTTTCCCATTGCTATAAAGTTTCGGCCAGTTCAATGGCTTTGGTTAGTGCGCCTAATTTGTTGAAAACTTCCTGTAGTTCATTTTCAGGTTTGGAATCGGAAACCAAGCCTGCGCCAGCTTGCCAATGCAACACATGATCTTTACTAAGGAATGTACGGATCATAATAGCATGGTTAAAATTTCCTTCAAAATCCATGAAACCTATAGCACCACCGTAATATCCTCTATTGGTTTTCTCGTATTTTTCTATTAATTGCATGGCCATGTGTTTTGGGGCTCCACTTAAAGTACCCGCAGGAAACGTATCAGCGACTACTTGAAAGGTTGAGGTGTTTTGGTGTTTTTTTCCAGTGACCTTGCTTACCAAATGGATTACATGGGAAAAGAATTGAATTTCTTTATAGGTTTCAACTTTCACTTGACTTCCGTGTCTGCTCAAATCATTTCTGGCTAAGTCTACCAGCATGACATGCTCACTGTTTTCCTTCGCATCGTTGACAAGCTTTTTTGCTAAGTCGGCGTCATTTTCGTCGTTGCCGGTTCGTTTGAAAGTTCCGGCAATAGGGTGTATTTCGGCTTTGCCATTGGTTACGATCAGTTGTGCTTCTGGTGAACTTCCAAAGATTTTAAAATTCCCATAATCAAAGTAAAATAAATAGGGTGATGGATTGATACTTCTTAAAGCTCGATACACGTTAAATTCGTCGCCCTTGAATTTCTGCATGAATTTCCTGGACAGAACCAATTGAAAAACATCGCCTCGAGCACAGTGTTGTTTAGCTATGTCTACCAATTCCATGTATTCTGAATCGGTCAAGTTTGAATTAACCTCGCCATGAGATGAAAACTGGTAGCTGGCAAAGCTTTTAGATTGAATTAGGTGAAGAATTTCATCTATATTGTTTTCGGTGTTAAAGCAATGAGCAAAAACGTAAGCTTCATTTTTAAAGTGGTTTATGGCAATGATGTTTTGATAAATAGCGTAATAAACATCAGGAATTTCCAGTTTGTTTTCTTTATCCGAAATGTCAATAGCTTCATAGAACTTCACGGCATCATAAGTCATGTAGCCAAAAATCCCATTATTGATAAACTTGAACTGCTCATCTTGGGAGACTTTGAAACGCTTGGTAAACTTGTTGATCTCTTCAACCAGATCAATGTTTTTGGTAGAGTTTTTCTTGGTGCTTCCATCGGGATAATTTTGTAAAACCAAATCGTTCTTCACCTGAATGGAAGCAATGGGGTTAAAGCAGATGTATGAAAAGCTGTTTTCGTTGGCATGGTAATCACTACTTTCCAATAAAATGCTGTTGGGATATTTATCCCGAATTTTCAAATAGATGCTCACAGGAGTCATGGTATCGGCCAGTAGCTTTTTGTAATGTGTATAGAGACTAAAGGTTTTCATCAATAGTTTAAATTAAAAAGGCCTGTCGTGAAGACAGGCCTTTATATGGTGTTTATACATAATAGGGTTACCTCACGATTATTGAGTTTAGATAAGGCCACCACCAAATGTTTGAATTCATAATGTTCTTTAATTTCGTTTCAAATATAGGAAGTAATTTTAATTTTGCAAGATGTATAAATAAAAAAACTACCACATGAAGTGGTAGTTATTTTTTTAATCATTAGGACAATTCTTAAAGGAGTTGTTTGCTATTAACCGTCTTTTCCTAATAATCTGGTAGTTATTTATAACCTTATTGACAAAAATAGCAAACAATTTCAAATAGCCTAAATGTTTTGCTAAAAAATGTGATTTTTTTTAAAAATTCTGGTTCCAATTGCTGTTAATAATTAATGTTGTGTTAAAAACCGTGAATCAAAAAGCCTGATTAGTATCTTTAAAAGATGAAAAATTCAGTTTATTTATTATTGATAATGAGTGCTTTATCTTTTGGGCAAAGTAAAAGTAAGGCAGCGAATGTTATTGTTAATGGTGAAGCCTCACAGGAAAATCTAGAAGTTTATGATTTTGATGAAATTGAAAAATTTTTGAATCTGGACGATCAAAAAGTCCATGTGGTTAATTTCTGGGCTACTTGGTGTGCGCCTTGTGTAAAGGAATTGCCATATTTTGAAGCACTTCAGGAAAAGTATAAGGACCAAAATGTAGAAGTGTTGCTCATCAGTCTGGATTTTCCTAATCAGTATGAGAGTAAACTAAAGCCCTTCATTCAAAAGAAAAATATAAAATCCAAGGTCATTGCATTAAATGATACCGATATGAACACCTGGTTGCCCAAAGTAAACAAAGACTGGTCAGGTGCCATTCCCGCAACCATCATTTATAAAAACGGCAATAGACACTTTTATGAACAGTCTTTTACGTATGAAGAACTAGAAAACCAAGTACAAACCTTTTTAAAATAATTAGCTATGAAAACTCATTTAAGAATTGCACTAATATTAGCTGTTGTAGTGTCAACGGTATCCTTTACAACCAAGAAAGTTTCTGGTGATGGGTATCAGATAGGCGATGTGGTTCAGGATTTCAAACTGAAAAACATTGATAACAAAGAGGTTTCTTTATCAGATTATAAGGCTGCCAAAGGATTTATCATTGCTTTTACCTGCAATACCTGCCCCTATGCAATGGCTTACGAAGACCGTATTATAGCATTGGATAAGAAATATGCTTCCCAAGGTTATCCTGTAATTGCCATTATGCCTAACAACACCACGGTTAAACCAGGCGATAGTTTTGAAGCCATGCAACGTCGTGCCAAAGAGAAAGACTATACGTTCCCTTATCTTATTGATGCCGATCAGTCTGTTTACCCTCAATTTGGAGCCACAAAAACACCCCATATGTATGTGTTGAAAAAAACAAAAAAAGGTAATGTTGTAGAGTACATCGGAGCTATTGACGACAACTATCAAGATGCTTCGGCGGTGAAAGAAAAATATGTTGAAAATGCAGTTGATGCCTTGCTTAAGGGAGAAGAAGTAAAACAAAAAACAACACGTGCTATAGGCTGCACCATAAAGGTTTAGAGACGATTGTTTTTCAGTTAAATAGAATCCGGAGTGTAACACTTCGGATTTTTTTTCGTCTTTATTAAAGAAACGTTAAATTTGTTAGATTATATAAGTTTAAAATATGGCAGATTTAACCCAAGATCAATGGAAAAAGCAACTTGCTACTGATGCTGACGCAGTAATTATTGATGTCAGGACAAAGCAAGAAGTAA